>NZ_CVTU01000090.1:182998-254738 GCF_900004965.1 Pseudomonas sp. 44 R 15 | reverse complement strand
CGTTCGGCCAGCGTGGTTTAACGGGGCGCCTGAGATCAAGATCAAAAGCAGATCAAGATCAAGAGCGACTCGCTTCGCATCGTGGTTACGGTTGAGCGCTACAGAGTTGTGTAAATACCTATGCCCCGATGAGGAAGAGTCAGTGAGTGCATCCGTAACTGACACACCGCCATCGGGGGCCCCCTCCCACATTTGGATCGCGATCGGCACAGAATACCGGTCGGCTCTAAGGCCGCCGCGCTAACGCCCCCGCAACACCCGATCAGGCATCGCAATAGCCGCCGCCAACCCCAACACCGACACCCCCGCACTCACCATCAGCAAATGCCGAAACGTCATCGCCAACTCCCCCCGCAACGCATCCCGTGCCTCACCCGGCGCAGCATTGAGCCCATCGAGCAGCACATTACCGGAGCTGCTCTCGGTCAGCAGCGCGCCACTGGCCAAGTGGGCAAAACTGGCATCGCGCAACAACGCCAACAACAATGCCGACATGCACGCCACCCCCACCGCCCCGCCGAGGGAACGGAACAGGTTGGTGGTGCTGGTCGCCACACCAATATCGCGCTGCTCCACCGAGTTCTGCGTGCCCACCAACGAGGTCGGGAACTGCATGCCCGCCGCGATCCCGCACAACAGCATGAACAGCGAGGTCAGCCCGACGGCCTGGGGCGCGCTGAAGGCCATGCCGAGAATCGCCAGCGGGCTCAACACGGCGCCACTGAGGATCATCGGTTTATATCGGCCGGTCACTGAGGTCATGCGTCCGGCGAAATAAGCGCCCATCGGCAAGCCCATCGCCAGGGGCAGCAGGTGCAAGGCCGCGCTGTCGGCGCCGGCACCGGTCACGGTCTGGTAACGCAGGGGCATCAGCACGGTAAGGGAAATCGCCTGGAAGCTGGTGATGAAAATCGTGCACCAGCACAACACCGCGCTGCGGTTGACGAACAGGTGCATGGGCAACAACGGCTCGCGCGCGCGGCGTTCATGCCAGACGAACACGCTCAACGCCAACAACGCACAGACCAGCAGCCCGAGCACTTGGTCGTCACGCCACGCACGACCCTGGCCGATTTGTGTGATGCCGAGCAACAAGGCGCTCAGGCCGATGATCATCAGCACGGTGCCGAGGTAATCGATAACCGGCTTGCGCTGCGGCACCGGCAACCCCACCAGGGTGCGATGGGCCACATACCAGGCGAGCGCGCCCAACGGCAGGTTGATCAAAAATACCCAGCGCCAGGACAGGTACTCGGTCATGTAGCCGCCCAGCACCGGCCCGGCGACGCTGGCCACCGCGTACATGCTGCTGAAGTAGCCCTGGTAACGCCCGCGTTCACGGGGCGCGATGATGTCGCCGATGATCGCCTGGCTCACCGAAATCATGCCGCCGGCACCGATGCCCTGGATAATCCGCGCCAGCACCAGTTGCTCCATGTTGTGCGCCAGGCCGCAGAACAGCGAGGCGACCGTGAACACGCCCATGCCGATCAGCATCATGGGGCGTCGCCCATACAGGTCACCGAGCTTGCCGTAGATCGGCACCGCCACCGTCATCGCCACCATGTAGCCGGAGATCACCCAGGCCAGCAGGTTGACGTCATGGAACTGCGCGGAAATGGCCGGCATCGACACGGCGACAATGGTCTGGTCCAAGGCGCCAAGAAAGATCGCCAGCATCAGCGCGGCAAGAATACTGCGCACGGCGGGAACAGCGGGAGCGGACTGATTGAGAGGGGTCACGGCACAACCTTCGAGCAAGGCACGCAGGCAACGGCAGCCTGCGCAAATGCTGAATACGATAGCAGGCTATTCGATAGCCTCGTAAGGAAGCCCGACGTAATTTTCCGCGATGGTTGTGCGCCCGGCCTCGGAATTCATGAAGTAGTCCAGCTCACTCTCGGCAATGCGTCGGGTGAAGTCATCCGCCTGGGGAAACTGATGCAGCATCGACGTCATCCACCAGGAAAACCGTTCGGCCTTCCACACCCGCCGCAGGCAGATGGCGGAGTAGCGCTCAAGCAATTCCACACGCCCCTCGCCATACACCTTGAGCAGGATGCGAAACAATGTGCTCACATCACTGGCCGCCAGGTTCAAGCCCTTGGCCCCGGTAGGCGGCACGATATGCGCAGCATCGCCGAGCAGGAACAGGCGCCCGTACTGCATCGGCTCCACCACGAAACTGCGCAGCGGCGCGATGCTTTTTTCAATCGACGGGCCGGTGACCAGTTGTTCAGCCAGGTCGACCGGCAGACGGGTTTTGAGCTCGGCCCAGAAGCGCTCGTCCGACCAGTCGGCCAACGGCTCCTGTGCCGGAACCTGCAAGTAGTAACGGCTGCGGGTCTGCGAACGCATGCTGCACAGCGCAAAGCCACGCGGGTGCGTGGCGTACACCAGTTCCGGGTGCACCGGCGGCGTATCGGCAAGCATGCCCAGCCAGCCGAAGGGGTAGACGCGCTCGAACACCTGCAACGCCTCGGGCGGAATCGACTGACGGGCCACACCGTGAAAGCCGTCACAGCCCGCGACGTAATCACACTCCAGGCGAAAGGCCTGGCCCTGATGCTCGAAGGTCAGCCAGGGCTGATCACTTTTGAGGTCATGGGGCTGTACGTTCGAGGCTTCATAGAAGGTCGTAGCGCCGACAGCCGCACGGGCCGCCATCAGGTCGCGTGTGACTTCGGTCTGGCCGTAGATCATCACCGACTGGCCACCGGTCAGGGTCTTGAGGTCGATGTGGGTGAGTCGGCCATCGCGCGCCAGGGCGAAACCGTCATGCACCAGGCCCTCGGTGTCCATGCGTCGGCTGACGCCCGCCTCGCGCAGCAGGTCGACCATGCCTGGCTCCAGCACCCCGGCGCGGATGCGGCCCTGCACGTGGTCGGCGGTCTGGCGCTCCAGGACGAGGGTCTGAATGCCAGCGTTGTGCAGCAATTGTCCGAGCAGCAATCCTGACGGACCGGCGCCAATAATGGCGACTTGGGTTTTCAGCGTTTTCATTATTTTTATGGCCTGCTGGCTTCACCCGAACCGAACGAGTGAAAGAGTTGTCATTGGACGTGTAG
The DNA here is from genome assembly GCF_900004965.1 of Pseudomonas sp. 44 R 15. Taxonomy (NCBI): domain Bacteria; kingdom Pseudomonadati; phylum Pseudomonadota; class Gammaproteobacteria; order Pseudomonadales; family Pseudomonadaceae; genus Pseudomonas; species Pseudomonas sp. 44 R 15. The sequence goes on along the minus strand of NZ_CVTU01000090.1, from coordinate 251,670 downwards.
CTGACATTTTTCACGTAAGCGAGCAGCATAAGAAGGTGAAAACTGCTTCAAAGCCTGCGCTTTTTGCCAATCGGGGCGATTACCGCACCACTATCCTGAGTATCGGATTGAAAACATGACCAACACGGCGATTCCGGTCTTCAAGCTTTACGGGGAAAGCCAACAGTGGCCGACGCCCGATTTGTTGCACTGTGAAACCATTTCCCGGCGCAGCCGGGAATACCAGTGGGAAATCCAGCCCCACCGGCACGCGGACCTGTGCCAGCTGCTCTACGTGCATAAAGGCCAGGCACTCCTGGAAATCGAAGGCCAGCGCACCACGCTCGACGAAGCCAGCCTGCAAGTGCTGCCGCCGCTGTGTGTGCACGGTTTTCGCTTTTGCGAAGATGTCGAAGGTTATGTGGTGACCCTGTCAGCGCCCCTGGTCAGCCATTTACAAGCGCAACTGGGCAGTACGGTCGATGGCCTGCACACCCTCGGCAGTTACCCCGCGGGCAAGGACAGCGACTACCTCAATAGCCTGTTCGTGCGTTTGCAGGACGAATACGCCGGCGAACAACCGGCACGGGACATGATGATGCACGCCCTGGTCAGCGTGCTGCTCGTGTGGGTCAGCCGCCAGGCGATCCAGCGCCGCCACCCCAGGACACCGCGCAACCGTGAGTATTTCCGACGTTTCACCCAACTGGTCGAACAGCATTACCGCGAGCACCCCAAGATTGAAGACCTGGCCCACAAACTGGGCATCTCGGTCTCCCATCTCAATGGCACATGTCGGGAGTTGGGCGGGCAGCCGGCCCTGCAGATCATGCATGACCGCCAGTTGCTGGAAGCCAAGCGTTTGCTGACCTACACCAGCATGACCATCAATGAAATGTCCGAGGTGCTGGGGTTTTCCGACCCCACCAACTTCTCACGGCTGTTTCGCCGCCGGGTGGGATTTTCGCCCAAGGCTTTTCGCGAGCAGTTGAAGCAGAGCTGAATGTGCGAGGGGGCAAGCCCTAATACTGTAGGAGCGAGCTTGCTCGCGAAAAACTCATAGGCACCGCGTTCATTCAGGAAGCACGCGTTATCGTTGACGTTTTTCGCGAGCAAGCTCGCTCCTACAGACTGGCATTGGGGCACGCCCACTCCCATAGTGATTTGCAGTGCTTTGAGAATCAACGCAGGGCGCTGAAACTGCCGGTGTGCGGGACGCATTGGTTTTGGTGGCAACTGATGGCGAACGCCGCCGGCTGCATTCGCGTCTGCTCGACGCGATAGGCGGCTGTGCCATACAGCGCAGTAGCCAAGGCGCACAGGCTGAAAATCGTCAGGTACTTTCTGGTTTTAATGCTCATGGCACAGACCTCAGCACGGATCTACAAGGTGCTGGTTAAAGCATAGGTCACTCAGGGCAAGTTGCCATGATTGCAGGCCATTCAGCGCGCTTATGCCGCTTCAGAGACCGACATCCCACTCAGGCTCTTCGGGAAACCGCTGCACCAGGAAATCCAACAGGCTGCGCAACGCCAAGGGCATGTGTTTGCGCGAGGCGTATACCGCGTAGATATTCATCTGCCGTGGCTGCGCATCCGGCAGCAGACGCACCAGTTTGCCGCTGCGAATCAACTCACCGGCCTCATAGCTGGGAAGCATCGCCACCCCAACGCCGGCCAGAGTGATGCGCAATAACGTGCCGGCCTCGTTGGCGGTGATATTGCCGTGCACCGCCACCGACACATGCTCGCCGCGCTCTTCGAAATGCCACAGGCTCTTGCCAAAGTAGGAATGGGTCAGGCAGTTGTGCCGGGCCAGGTCTTCGACTTTCTGCGGTGCCGGATGCTCGCGCAAATAGGCTGGCGTGGCGCACACCACCGAGCGGCATACGGTCAAACGCCGGGCGATCAGGTTCGGGTCCAAGTCGTTACTGGTGCGGATCGCCAGGTCGATGCGCTCGTCCACCAGGTTCACCGTGCGGTCGAGCATTTGCAGGTCGACTGTCACCAGCGGGTAGCGTCTGACGTACTCGGCAATCGCAGCGCCCAACTGCGCCTGGCCGAACGAGGTGCTGACACTCAGGCGCAACAGCCCACGCGGGGCATCATCGGGCTCGCTGACGGCGGCCTGCATATCACCACAGAGTTCCAGCAATTGCCGGCAACGCGGCAGGGTTTCACTGCCGGCAGCGGTGAGGCTGAGCTTGCGCGTGGTGCGGTGCAGCAGGCGTGCGCCAACCCAATCCTCCAGCTCGGCCAGGTAACGCGAGACCACTGGGCGCGACAGGTCCAGGTGGTCGGCGGCGGCGGATTGGCTGCCCAGGTCCACCACGGTGACAAACACGCGCATTGCTTGAAGACGATCCATGATTTGCCCGATTTCAGAAACAAACTATGTTCCAGCATCGCATTTTTTGTGGTGTTTTATGCAACTAAGCTCTGTTCACCCCTTACCCAAGGCAGGAGCTGCCCCGATGTTCTCGACGTTCAAACGCTTGACCCTGGCGACTGCCGCCCTGGCTTTCACTGCTCATGCCATGGCGGCAGACTTGAAACTTGAGGTGTACAACCCGGGCGAGGCCGCCATCTTCCCGGTCAGCTCGGTACTGGTCAGCGGCGCCCGGGACGCGATCCTGGTGGACGCGCAATTCGGCAAGGGCCAGGCCGAGCAACTGGTGCAGAAAATCCGCGCCAGCGGCAAGCACCTGACCACCATCTACATCAGCCACGGCGACCCGGACTACTACTTCGGCCTCGACACCCTGACCGCCGCCTTTCCCGATGCGAAAGTGCTGGCGCCACAACCGGTGGTCGACCATATCAACGCCACCGTCGCCGGCAAGCTGGCGTTCTGGGGCCCGAAAATGGGCGCCGACAAACCGGCCAGGACCCTCGTACCGCAAGTGCTCGAGGGCCACAGCCTGACGCTGGAAGGGCAGCAACTGGACGTCATCGGCCTGGACGGCCCGCAGCCGGACCGCAGCTTTGTGTGGATTCCGTCGATCAAGGCCGTGATTGGTGGCGTGGTGGTCGCGCAAAACATCCACGTCTGGATGGCCGATACCCAGACTGCACAGTCCCACAAGGATTGGCTGGCCACCCTGCAACGCATTGAAGACTTGAAGCCGACCACCGTGATTCCGGGCCACTACCTGGGCACTCCATCGCCCGCTTCGGTCACGTTCACCGCCGACTACATCAAGGCCTTCGACATCGAAACCGCCCAGGCCAAGGATTCCGCCGCCCTGATCGCGGCCATGAAAAAGCGTTACCCGAACCTCGCCGACGAGAGCTCGCTGGAATTGAGCGCCAAAGTCGCCAAGGGCGAAATGAAGTGGTGACTGGTTTTAAACCCTGACCTTTACTGGAGAACGTCATGAGCAAGATCGCAATCATTGGTGCCACCGGCCGTGCCGGTAGCCAACTGCTGGAAGAAGCGCTGCGCCGTGGGCATACCGTCACCGCCATCGCACGCAATACCGACAAACTGGCCGCACGCCCAGGTGTCACGGTCAAACAAGTAGATGCCCTGGAGGCCGATGCCCTGCAACAGGCCGTGAGCGGCAGCGACGTGGTGATCAGTGCCGCACACTTTGCCACCTTGCCCGCCAGCGCCGTGCTCGGCCCGGTGAAAAAAGCCGGAGTAAAACGCCTGTTGGTGGTGGGTGGCGCCGGTTCGTTGCTGTTGCCCGACGGCAGCCGCGTGATCGACAGCCCGGGCTTCCCGGCGGAATACAAAGCTGAAGCCAGTGCGGGAGCAGCGTTTCTCGACGTGCTGCGTCAAGAGCAGGAACTGGATTGGACCTTCCTGTCGCCGTCGGCCCTGTTCGAGGGCACCGAGCGCACCGGTCAATTCCGTCTGGGCCAGGATCATTTGCTGGTGAGCGACGACGGTCAAAGCTCGATCAGTTTCGCCGACTTCGCCATCGCCATGATCGATGAAGTGGAAACGCCGAAGCACTCGCGTCAGCGCTTCACGGTGGGCTACTGATACAACCGGGTCTGCAATGTGGGAGCGTACACCGCCGTCTGTAGGAGCGAGCTTGCTCGCGAAAAACTCACAGGCACCGCGTTCATTCAGAAAGTACGCGTTATCGTTGACGTTTTTCGCGAGCAAGCTCGCTCCTACAGAAAGCCTTAAGGCAAGCCCCCTCCTACATTTGAACGGTGGCGTATCCGGCGCCTGCAATTTTTCAATAGGGCTAATGACTTTCTCATTTGCCCAGCCTCCCCCGCCCGTGGCCTGATTCGCCCTTGTTCATCCAAGGCAGGCCCATGCAAAACGTTCAGGCAAAACCCACCACCGCCGTGTGGCTGATGATCAGTGTGGTGCTGGTCGCCCTTAACCTGCGCCCGTCGATGGCGGCCGTGGGGCCCTTGCTGTCGTCGATCCGCGCTGATGTGCCGCTCAATTTCAGCAGCGCCGCATTGCTGACCATGTTGCCCGTGATGAGCATGGGCCTGGCGATGTTCTTTGGCATGGGCCTGGCCCGGCGCTTTGGCGAATACCGCAGTATCGTGGTGTCGCTGCTGGTGATTGGCGCAGCCACCCTGTCGCGGTTGTGGCTGGATTCGGCGTTCGAGCTGATTGTCAGTGCCATGGCGGCAGGCGTCGGGATTGCGCTGATCCAGGCGTTGATGCCGGCGCTGATCAAGTCGCGCCCGGGCGACAACGTTTCAGTGTTCATGGGCCTGTATGTCACCGCGATCATGGGCGGCGCCGCACTGGCCGCGTCGTTTGCGCCGTTTGTGCAAGTGCACACCGGCAGTTGGCGCATCGGCCTGGCGATGTGGGCCGGGCTGGCGCTGCCGGCTCTGGTGTTCTGGTACGCCCAGCGCTCGGCGTTACCCGCTTTGCCTCAGGTCGACAGCGGCCCGCAGGCATCGTTTTTCGGCAATCGCCGGGCCTGGTTGCTCGCCCTGTTCTTCGGCTTCGGCACGGCGTGCTACACCTGCGTGCTGGCGTGGCTGGCGCCGTATTACGTCGAGCAGGGCTTGCGTGAGCAGCATGCCGGTTTGCTGCTGGGTTTGCTCACCGCCATGGAAGTGGTCTCCGGCCTGGTAACGCCCGCCATCGCCAATCGCCGCCGGGACAAGCGCGGCGTGGTGGCGGTATTGCTGGTGCTGATCCTGATCGGCTTCGCCGGCCTGATCCTCAGCCCCCGGCACCTGAGCCTGCTGTGGCCGTGCCTGCTCGGCCTGGGTATCGGCGGCTTGTTTCCCATGAGCCTGATTCTGTCCCTGGACCACCTCGATAACCCGCGCCGTGCCGGTGGCCTGACCGCGTTCGTGCAGGGTATCGGCTACCTGATCGCGGGCCTGTCGCCGCTGATCGCCGGAATGATCCGCGACCAGTTGGGCAGCTTCGAGGGGGCCTGGTGGTCATTGGCGGCGGTAGTGGCAGTGATGCTGCTGATGGTCATGCGTTTTAATCCGGCGCATTACGCGCGACATATCCACTGAGGTCGTGTTGTAAACAGTATTTGTCTCACCCAAAACATAGAAGAGTCCTACAGAGCTTTCTATTGGTACGAGCGTTCCGTTAACATTTTGCTCAGTCTTGTACTGAATTCGGTACAAAGGGTTTACGGACGAAACCGATGCTAAACAGCAACTTGCTCAGAAAGCTCGATATGCAGGACTTGATGGTGTTTATCGCTGTCTACGACCAGAGCAGCGTTACCGACGTGTCTGAAACGCTGTTCGTCAGTCAGTCCACCGTCAGCTACAGCCTGAAGAAACTGCGCACCAGTTTCGAAGACGAGTTGTTTATCAACACGCGAGCGGGCATGCGTCCGACGTACAAGGCCACCACGATGTACGGCCACGTACAGAAAATCCTGGAAAGCATCAACCTGTGCCACGCCGGAGGCCAGGCCTTCGACCCGACCCGCGAGGCCGTGACTTTCAATGTGTGCGCCCCGGAATACTTCGAACACCTGATCCTGCCGCGCCTGCTGAAAAACTTCGACCGTGCCGACCTGCCGGTGATCGTCAATGTGCAAAAGCTGGAAGCCGACATTCCCGCCGACGATTTGCGCGAAGGCCGCCTGGACCTGGTGATCGGCTTCGGCCCGAACTTTCACCGCGTCCATAAAGACTTCAAGCGCCAAATGCTGCTCGAAGACGACCTGGTGTGCGTCTTCGACAAACGCTCGGCGCCGCGGGAAGCGACGTTCAGCCTGCAAGCCTTCGTCGAGCGACGCCATGTGTTTCCCACGCCGTGGACCTCCGCCACCAACATGATCGACGGCTGGCTGGCGCGCCAGGCGCACAAACGCCAGGTGATCGCGCGGGCCAACAGCTACAGCGCGGCGTTGAAGATGATCAGCGGCACCGACTTTATCGTGACCCTGCCACGCCGCGTGCAAAAGCTGCTGGCGCCGACCTCGGCGTACGGGTGTTGCGAAGCCCCGCAGGGTTTGCCGGGCTTCACCCTGGACATGCAATGGAACCAGGCCAGCGAACAGGACAGCGCCAATACCTGGTTTCGCGAGCAGGTGGTCAAAGTGTGTGAGGATGAAGCGGCAAGCGGCAAGCTGAAAGCGGCGAGCTGAAAAAGCGGCAAGGGGTGCGGTCGCCTTGACTTGGCGCTTGCAGCTTGCCGCTGCTTCTTTCCTGCACGTTACACCGGGAGCGCAAGCCCACGATCACTCATGAACGCTTCCAGCCGTGAGCGCATCCAGCGTTCCGCCGGGTCGGTGTCGACGTGGCTGAGCCAGACCATCGACAAGTCCAGGGTCGGCGTTTCAAACGGAAACGCCTCGCAGAACAGGTTCCCGCCGGCGGCCATGGCCTGGGCCGCGTAGTCCGGCAGGCTGGCGATCATGTCAGTGCCGGCAAGCAATGCCGGCAGCGAACTGTATTGCGGCACCGACAGCACCACGTGCCGCTTGCGACCGATTTCGGCCAGCCACTCATCGGCAAAACCGGCCACGTTGGCGGTGTGGGACACCAGCACATGGGGCCGTGCGCAATATTCATCGAGGGTCAGCGGTGTGTCGGACGCATCGGCGCGCAACAGGCACGGCCGGATATGCCGCAACAGCTTGCGCTTGGCATTCGCCGGCAGGCCGCGGGTCTGGGTGATGCCGACAGTGATATCGCCGGAGGCCAGCAGGTCGGGAATGCGCCAGTAATCCACATGCTGCACCACGAACACCACCTGCGGCGCTTCCTGGCGCAGCGCTCGCAGCAACGGCGGCAACAGGCCGAACTCAACGTCATCGGACAAGCCGATACGAAAGGTCATGGTGCTGATGGACGGGTCGAAATCGTGGGTCAGGCTCAAGGCCGACGACAGCGAGTCCAGGGCCGGCGACAGGTGCTGGATGATTTGCTCGGCGCGCGCGGTGGGCTCCATGCGGTGGCCGACGCGAATGAACAACGGGTCATTGAACAAGGTACGCAGACGGTTCAGGGCCGAACTGATGGTCGGCTGGCCGAGAAACAGCTTCTCCGCCACCCGCGTCACGTTGCGCTCGAGCATCAGCGCTTCGAAGACCACCATCAGGTTGATATCGGCCTTGCGTAATTCATTGCGATTCATCGGCGCCTGCCCCTTCCCCACGACAAGCCGCAGTTTAGAAAGGCAACGGGGCGGCGTCTATGTCGGTCGATGCATCGGTTTCTATGGGGGGGCGTATCGCAGAACAGGACCAACCCTCCAGACGATCCTTTGCATTGATAGCCCGCGCGCATCAATCTATCCAAATTTGTCACTTATCATTTCTAAATGTGTCAGCCACTATCCCAAGTCTTAAGCGAAACAAGCACTTTAAAAAGAACGCTGGAGACACAAAACCATGACTAGCCCTTCCCGGCCTGCGGCTGCCCCTTCGAAAGTAGGCGCCGTACTGCGCGTTACTTCGGGCAACTTCCTTGAACAGTTCGATTTTTTCCTGTTCGGGTTCTATGCCACCTACATCGCTGCCGCCTTCTTCCCTGCCGCCAATGAATTCGCATCATTAATGATGACCTTTGCCGTGTTCGGCGCAGGTTTCCTGATGCGGCCCTTGGGCGCGATCATTCTGGGTGCCTATATCGATGACGTGGGCCGCCGCAAAGGCTTGATCGTGACGCTGTCGATCATGGCCAGCGGCACATTGTTGATCGTGCTGGTGCCCGGTTATCACACCATTGGCCTGTGGGCACCGTTGCTGGTGCTGCTGGGTCGTCTGCTGCAAGGTTTCTCGGCCGGTGCGGAGCTGGGTGGTGTGTCGGTGTACCTGTCCGAGATGGCCACCCCGGGCCGCAAGGGTTTCTACACCAGCTGGCAGTCGGGCAGCCAGCAGATCTCCATCGTGGTTGCCGCCGCGCTGGGCTATGGCTTGAACGTGTGGATGGAGCCGGCGGTGGTTGCAGACTGGGGCTGGCGCATTCCGTTCGCCGTCGGTTGCGTGATCATTCCGTTTATCTTCGTGCTTCGGCGTAACCTGCAGGAAACCGAAGAGTTCGCCAAGCGCAAGCACCGCCCGACCATGCGTGAAGTGATGGCCACCCTGGTGAAAAACTGGACCGTGGTGATTGGCGGCATGCTGATGGTGGCCATGACCACCACCGCGTTCTACCTGATTACCGTGTACGCACCGACCTTCGGCAAGACCGTGCTGCAATTGAGCACCTCCGACGCGCTGCTGGTGACGTTGCTGGTGGCGGTGTCGAACTTCTTCTGGCTACCGATCGGCGGCATCCTGAGCGACCGTTTTGGCCGCAAGCCGGTACTGCTCGCCATGACTGTGCTGACCGTTCTCACGGCTTATCCAGCGCTGTCCTACGTGGTCAACGCACCAAGCTTTGCACACATGCTGGAAACCCTGCTGTGGTTCTCCTTCCTCTACGGCCTGTACAACGGCGCAATGATCCCCGCGCTGACTGAAATCATGCCGGTGGAAGTGCGCGTGGCAGGGTTCTCCCTGGCCTACAGCCTGGCAACCGCCGTCTTCGGCGGCTTCACTCCCGCCATCTCGACCTGGTTCATCCACATCACCGCAGACAAGGCTTCGCCCGCCTACTGGATGATGTTCGCTGCACTGTGCGCCCTGTGTTCCACCCTGGCGCTGTATCGCCGCGCCAACACCCGTGGCCAGGTCATGCAGGGGGCTGCGCAATGAAGCCGCTGTTCAACACCCTCACAGCCCTGGTCCTCGCCGCTCTGGCGCTGTCAGCCCAGGCTGAAGAACTCAAAGTGATGACCTCCGGCGGCTTCACGGCCGCCTATAAACTGCTCGGTCCGCAATACGCCAAGCAAAGCGGTGACACCCTGGACACGGTCCTGGGACCGTCCATGGGCAAGGCGCCGGAAGCGATTCCCAACCGCCTGGCCCGTGGCGAACACGCTGATGTAGTGATCATGGTCGGCTACGCCCTGGATGAGCTGATCAAACAAGGCAAGGTCGACCCCGCGTCCCGCGTGGAACTGGCCGACTCACGGATCGGGTTGGTGGTGAAGGAAGGCGCGGCAAAACCTGCGATCAATACTGACGCCGAGCTCAAGGCCGTGCTGAGCAAGGCCAAATCCGTTGCCTATTCGGACAGCGCCAGCGGCGTGTATGTCGAGAAGGAACTGTTCAAGAAGCTCGGCATGCCAGCCAAGGGCACCATGATCGAACGCGTACCGGTGGGCGAACAGGTGGCCAAGGGTGACTACGAAGTCGGCTTGCAGCAGGTGGCGGAATTGTTGCCGGTCAAGGGCGTGACATTTGTCGGCAAGATCCCGGAAGACGTGCAGTCCGTTACGCGTTTTGCGGCGGGTATCCCGGTCAACGCCGAACACCCGGAAGAGGCCAAGGCATTGCTGCAGTTCATGGCATCACCCGAGGCACAACCGGTGGTGCGATCCACCGGCCTGGACTCGGTGTCACGCTGACCGAAACGGCATCTCCCGCACCAACCGCTCCAACTCCAGCGCCGCCGGCGGCAATGTCCGCCCGCGGCGCTTGATCAAGCCCACATTGCGCATCACCTGCGGTTCCACCAGCGGCACACTCACCAGAATCGGGTGCTCACACGCCGGCATCGCAATCGACGGCACCATCGCCACCCCCAGCCCCGCCTCCACCAGCCCGATCATCGTGGTCACGTGGTGGGTCTCGCAGATACTCGGCTTCTTCACCCGCACACCGCGCAGGGCCTGGTCCAGCAGGAAGCGGTTGCCCGAGGTTTTGTCCACGGTGATGTAGTCATGCTCGTAGGCTTCGGTCCAGGTCACGCTTTCACGCGCGGCCAACGGATGGTCACGACGACAGGCCAGCACATAGCGCTCCTGCAGCAACAGCTCGAACTCCACTTCATCGGCCAGGCTGCCGCTGAAACTCACGCCAAAATCCGCCTCGCCACTTTCCACCGCATTGCACACTTCACCGGCACTGGCATCCAGCACCCGCAGGCGAATCTTCGGATACAGCTTGTGGAATTCGGAGATGACGTGGGGCATGAAGTAATACGCGGTGGACGGCACACAAGCGATGGTGACATTGCCCATGCGCGTGGACGCGACGTTACTGATGCCCATCAAGGCGATGTCCAGGTCGTCGAGCATGCGTTCGACCTGAGGCAGAAATGCACGGCCGACCATGGTCAGGCTGACTCGCCGCGTGGTGCGTTCGAACAGCTTTACATCCAGGGCCGACTCGAGCTTTTCAATCCGCCGGCTGAGCGCGGGTTGCGAGATTCGGATGGCCTCGGCGGCCCCCCGGAAACTGCCCTTGTCTACCACGGCGCGGAAGGCTTGGAGGTCATTGAGGTCGAAGTTGATGATCACGGAAGGCAAGCCAGGATAGACGATGTGGCGGGCATTATCGTATGGGAGCGGGTAGGACGCCATGCGGACCGGGTCGGGTCTGCGGACATATTCCAGTTACACATATGAAGTTATACATATCAGCAGGTTATCGACTGCCTGCCGCCACGCACTTGCCGAAACGGGTCAATACTTGCTGCCTGACCTACACAACGGGAGCGGTAACACCTCATGCAAACCTATCACTTTTGGGCAGACGACGAGTCGCCGGACATCGGCATTGATCTGCTGCTCCTTGCATCGCGCCAATGGTTCAGTAGGATTGAATCCTACTCAACCTCGGCGGACCTCCAGATGCGCTCGACCCAGCAAATGAGCATTACACTGCCAATTGAAATGGCCACCTTGGTCAAAGCCAAAGTCGCCTCCGGCGAATATGCCACCGAAAATGAAGTGATTCGCGACGGCCTGCGGGCCTTGCTGGCGCGCGACCGTGCCATGGAAGACTGGCTGCGCGACGAGGTGGTGCCTGCGGCTGCTGCCCTTGAGGCAGAGCCTGAGCGGGCCTTGTCCACCGAGCAGGTTCGCCAACACATGGCGGCTAGACGCCAGCGAAAAAACCCAGGTAAACCGTGAGCTACTCGGTGGTTTTCGCACCGCAAGCCCTGGCTCATCTCGATGCTCTTGAAGACTTCATCAGCGATGCAGCCTCTGCTGCAGTGGCTGCACGCTTTGTCGACAGGCTCATCAGCCACTGCGAAAGCTTTTCTCTGTTTCCCTTGCGTGGTACGCGCCGCGACGACCTGCTGGCTGACTTGCGCATCACGCATTACCGACACAGCCATCACTATTTCTCCGGCCTGGTTCGATATGTTCGACATGTTTTCGGCGCTGCGCGGAATGTTTCGCCCCATCGTGGACGCATCATCGGTCGACCTGATCTTCGAGAAGCCTTCCGGCCTGCCCAAGCTCTATACCGATGACAAAAAACTCGCGCAAATACTGCGCAATTTCATTTCCAACGCCCTGAAATTCACCCTGCAGGGCGAAGTGCGGGTCTCGGCGCGCATGGAGAGCGAACACGAGATCCGTTTTGCGGTGCAGGACACCGGCCTGGGCATACCCGCCGAGTTGCACAACAACCTGTTCGAAGACTTTTCCCAGATCGACTCGCCGCTGCAGAAACGTCTGCGCGGCACCGGCCTGGGCCTGTCACTGTGCAAGCGTTTTGCCCAGTTGCTGGGCGGCAGGGTCGGTGTTGAAAGCACACCCGGCGTAGGCTCGCTGTTCTTTGTAGTTATCCCTCTCTCCATTGCCAGCGAGAACGTCGATGAAACGTGACATCCAGCTGCTGATCGTCGACGACAATGCCGCCACGCGCTACGCCCTGCGCCGACGCCTCGAGCGCCATCACTACCTGGTGCTCGAAGCCGGCACGGGCCAGGAGGGGCTGGACCTGATCGCCACGGGAAAAATTGATGCGCTGATCCTCGACGTCAACCTGCCGGACATGAGTGGCTTCGACATCGTGCGCCGTTTGCGTACCGACCCGAACACCGCCTTGCTGCCGGTGGTGCACGTGTCGGCGGCGTCAATCGAGACCGGCGACATCATCACCGGCCTCAACGCCGGGGCTGACGCCTACCTGATCCACCCGGTCGACCCCGAGGTCCTGCTGGCGACGCTGCGCACCCTTTTGCGCGTGCGCGACACCGAATACGCGTTAAGGCAAAGCGAGGCACGCTTTCGAGAAATCTTCTTTAATATCAGCGCGCCGATTGCAGTGCTGGATGCGCAACTGAAGGTTCACGAGTGCAACCACGCGTTCGCCCAGTTGATTCACGACAACCTCAACCCCGATGCCCTGCTTGAGTGCTTCGCCGGCGACCAGTATGCAGTGATCCAGGAGCTGTGCCTGCGCCTGGCGGCCGGCGAACGCTGGAAAGGCACGTTGCAGATGAAAGTCGACGGCCAACTGCGCGAAACCGAATGGCAGATCTCGCCCTATGACCGTGCCGAGCTGAGCCTGGTATTTGTCGAGGACGTGACTGAATACCGCCATCGCGAGCGTCATCAACAGGCCGAACTCGCCAACGCGGCGACCCGCCTGGCACGCACTGAGGCGCAGCTGCTCCAGGCCCAGAAAATGGACGCCCTAGGCAAACTCACCGGCGGCATCGCCCACGATTTCAACAACCTGCTCACCGGTATCATCACCAGCCTGGAGCTGATCAAGAAGCGCATCGAAAGCCAGCGCACCGATAAGGTCCTGGGCTATGCGGACGCCGCACTCAGTTCAGCCCTGAGCGCCGCCGGCCTGACCAACCGCTTGCTCGCCTTCGCCCGCCAGCAGCCGTTGGACACGCGGCCCATCGATATCAACGCGCATATCCGCTCCCTGGAAGAGTTGCTGGTGCGCACCATCGGCGAACACATCACCTTGAAACTGGAGCTGACCAACAACGCTGCGGTGGCGATGGTCGACCCGATCCAGTTGGAAAGTGCAGTGCTGAACCTGGTAATCAACGCCCGCGATGCGCTGCCCAAAGGCGGCAACATCTGGGTGACCACCTACCCTGCGTACTCCAACGGCAACCTCAAGCTGGAAGACGGTCCCTACATTGCGCTGTCGGTACGCGATAACGGCGTGGGCATCGAGCACAGCGTCATCGACAAGGTGTTCGATCCCTTCTTCACCACCAAGCCAGTGGGCCAGGGCACCGGCCTGGGCCTGTCGACCATCTACGGTTTCGCCCGTCAGTCCGGCGGCGATGCGCAGATCCGCAGCGTCACCCGCCAGGGCACTGAAGTGACGATCATGCTTCCGGCCGCGGAAGGTCCTGCCTCGGTGACCACCAAGACGTTGGCAAAACCGGGCAAGAGCAACGGGGAACACATACTCATCGTCGAAGACATGCCTTCGGTGCGCAGCTTTGTCGCCGAAGTACTGGCAGACGCCGGTTACCGCTGCAGCCTGGCCGCCGACGGTGACGAAGCAATTGCCTGCTTGGAGACTGACCTGACGATCAATCTGCTGCTCACCGATGTCGGCCTGCCCTACATGACCGGCCGCGAACTGGCGGACTTCGCCCGTGGCCTGCGCAACGATTTGCCGATCCTGTTCATGACGGGCTACGCCGAGAATGCAGCGAATCGGCAAAACTTCCTGGGTGAACGCATGGACCTGATCACCAAGCCGTTCCATATCGATGAACTGCTAGAGAGGATTCGCCAGGGCCTGGAAGCAAAGCCTTAGCGCCGTTGAATGGGCAGACAAGTGGCGAATGTTGACGATGTTGCGGTCGGCACCCTTGAGTTTCCGATAAGCAGGCGCGACCGAGCATTTGAGGAATTGTCTGACGCGGTTAACAGACGCGCCCTTCTATAAGAAGCTTGAAGGTATGATGCCTAACACATACAGTTCTGCGCGTACTCCGACCAAGCTGCAGCTTGATCAGGTATCACTATTCACTTGAGTTGGACGCCATGAACACATTCCCTTCGGAGGCTCCGATGGCCACCATCAAGAAAGTCGATAAGCCGCGCAAAAAAGGTCGTCAGCGAAGACCTGACGTTTCTCGATGTTCGGCAAGCCGCACGCGATGGCCAGAAAATCTTCGACCCCTTTGTGATCAACTGTAATGAGCCCTGACGCTCACAGTCACACTGAATAGAGATCATTTCTTCGCACGCTGCACAGCGATACGTTTGGGCGTGGCATCGATTGCACTGATGATTACTATCGAACCGAGCGCCTGCTCAATTACTACAACTGGTTTCTATAATCGGCTCCAAATTCCCTCCCCCTCGCCTGACTTCAGGCGACGCTCACCCCGGAACTGAACACCATGCCAAATGCCAGCCAGGCCCCTCGCGGCCTTCCCGAACATAATCAACAGAGTGTCAAACAGCAGTGGTTGGCGATTCTTTCGGTCGCCGTGGGCGCGTTCGCCCTGGTGACCAGCGAGTTTCTGCCCGTGGGCGTGCTCAACGACGTCGCCAGCGACCTCGGCATCAGCGCCGGCCACGCGGGCCTGATGGTGACCCTGCCGGGCATCATGGCCGCCCTCGCGGCGCCGCTGCTGTCGGTGATCATTGGCAAGATGGATCGCCGCTACCTGCTGATCGGCCTGACATTGGTCATGATCATCGCCAACCTGGTGGTGTCTTTGGCCAGCGACTTCAGCCTGCTGCTGTTCGGGCGCGTGTTGCTGGGCATCAGCATCGGTGGTTTCTGGGCGACGGCCATCGCCCTCAGCGGCCGCCTGGCCCCCAGGGGAGTGGACGTCGCGAAAGCCACCTCGATCATCATGATGGGCGTGACCCTGGCCACCGTACTGGGCGTGCCGGTCGGTACCTGGTTGAGTGGCCTGATGGGCTGGCGCATGACCTTCCTGGTCACCGCGCTGCTGGGTGTACCGGTACTGCTGGCGCAGGTCTTCCTGTTGCCTCGGCTCTACCCGGAGAAGGCCATCCTCGTGCGTGACTTGCCGGCGTTGTTTATCAACCCACGTGCCCGAGTCGGACTGATCGCCGTGTTGCTGATCGGCCTCGCGCACTTTGCCGCCTACACCTACGTCGCGCCGTTCTTCAAGAACAGCGCCGGCTTCGACGGGCCGACGATCGGTTCGCTGTTGCTGATGTTTGGCGTGGCCGGTGTGGCAGGTAACATTTTTGCCGGTTTCGCCGCCAATCGCAGCGTGCGTCACACCCTGCTGCTGGTCGCGCTGATGATCGGCACCAGCACCGCCCTGTTCCCCTACTTCGCCACCGGCATGATCGGCGCCACGATGCTGATCGCGCTGTGGGGCTTCGCCTTCGGCGCCTTCCCGGCGTGCGCCAGCATCTGGATGTTCGTGGTCGCGCCCCAGGACGTGGAACGTGGCATGCCGTTATTCGTTGCGCTGTTCCAGGTGATCATTGCGCTGGGGTCGTTCTTTGGTGGACAGATCGTTGACCACCTGGGCACTTCGGTGCTGTTGAGCCTGGCCACAGCGTTGGTGGGCGTAGGCTTCGTCACCGTGTTGGTGCTGGGTCGTAACATCAGCAATCGCCTGGCGGCGCAGCCAGCCTGACCAGACAACACACTAAAAAGCCTGCCGAGCATTGATCGTTCCCACGCTCCGCGTGGGAATGCATCCCGTGACGCTCCGCGTCACTATTACGCAGGTGCCGGATTTTGCGCTGAAAGCAGGACGCTCCGCGTCCTGGGCGGCATTCCCACGCAGAGCGTGGGAACGATCATGTAAAAAGCCTGCTGAGCATTGAGCTCGGCAGGTTTTTTTTGTTTCAGCGTCCGGTCCTGAATAAGGTGTAAGCCTTATGACCTGTCTTCAGGAGCACTCAACGGATACGGGAAAAGACGTATTCAGCGTGATTACACGCTCGCTTTTAAAGTCGTAAGCGGCTATTTCGGAAAGGCTTGGTAACGAGAATTCCCGCAGTGAAACTTGAGCATCCAGGCCGCTAAGCTAGCCTCAAAAGAGTCGCCGGTTTGGCGACGTACTTGCCAGGGAGCTTATATGCCAACGAGATATCGCGACGCGGTCACAGGAGAATACGTGACAGAAGGTGAGGCAAAAAAAAGGCCGCGGGAGACGGTCAAGGAAACGGATAAAAAGCCGCCAGCCAAACCGAAGGGTAAAAAGTAGGATCAAAGAATGAAAGCGATTGCCGTATGTCCAGACAGACTTGCCAAAGGGACGCACCTCATCCAATGTAATGACCAACGTCATTACAGGAGGACTTTTCCCATGGCATCTATCAACGTTCGTATTGATGACGACCTGAAAGCGCGCGCCTATCTCGAATTGGAGAAGCTCGGCGTCACGCCCTCCGAGCTGATGCGTCAGGCGCTGCAGTACGTCGCCGAGCGTGGTCAGCTCCCATTCAAGCCCGTGCTGATGACGCAAGAGGATGAGGCCTTGATGGCCACGGTACGTGAACGCTTGGCATCTCCCCAGCGAGTGAAGGTCTCGTTAGATGACCTATAGCCTTGATTTTGATGCACGCGCATTGAAGGAATGGCAAAAACTCGGCGACACTCTCCGCCAGCAGCTCAAGAAGAAGCTGGTGGAGATTCTGAACAACCCCCGCAACGAAGCCAATCGCCTGCATGGACTCCCTGACTGCTACAAGATCAAATTACGCAGTAGCGGCTACAGACTGATCTATCAAGTGATCGATCAGGAAATTACCGTCGTCGTGGTGGCCGTGGATAAGCGGGAGCATGATCAGGCCTATCGCAAGGCGAATGAGCGCTTGAGCTAACCGTGGGTTGATAGCCCAAAAGACGCCCCAAACGGAAAAGCCCCGTAGCTTATGCAGCTACGGGGCTTTTTCATGTAATGGCGGAGAGATAGGGACTCTATTATTTCATCCCTACAGCCCTTTAAACACCGTATTCAGTGGCTTTTAGGCTCAATAGTGGGCAAAGTGAGTGGGCAAGCCATGAGAAAATATCAATGGCTACCCACCTGTTTCAGAAGCCCGGCGAATCCGTTTGGTACGTCCGTATAATTTTGCCGCCATCTGTGCGTCATGCGTTTGGCGGGCGCTCTAAGCTGGTGAAGACCACGGGCACGAGCAACAAGGCAGAGGCCATGGATAGACGCTTGCCTATCCTCGCACGCTGGAAGCAAGAGATTCAGGCAGCCAAAGACGGTAAGACGGCTAGTCGTGACCTCTGGCGCCCTGAGCTAGCAGACCAAGGACTAACCCTAGAGGCAAGGACTGACGCTAGCCTCTTGAACGCCGTGAAACACTCACCGGAACCTTTAGACGCTAAAGTTTCTGGGATGCTTATCCGATCGGTCGAACTCGCTCACCGTTCTCAAGACCCTACCGGGCTTACAGAGCGAACGCGGGACGCTTTTGAGATCCCACCGATAACACTACTAGACGGCGTGCAGCGCTCTGCTTTGCTTGCCCAAGATACTTTGCTTCTCAGCGCTGGGCACCGTTACGGCTTATCCCAGCCTGAACTGGCAGAAGCACGCGATATTGTGCAATCACCGTCGACCTACAAACCGGTGTCGCCCTTCACAACTCACCGCCTTGAACTGTTCCGGGCCTACCGAGTGAAAGATGGCATTGCCGCCAAGACCATAGACCAGCAAGAAAGCAAACTGAAAAAGCTGTCCACCTACCTCCGTGACGAAAGCCAACCCCTCAACCGCAAAACCATTGCTACTTGGCTGGACACGCTGGGACTTTCGAGCAAGACCAAGACGCAATACCTGCTCGCTGGCTCCACGTTTTGGCGCTGGGCGCTCAAACACGACATCCCTTGGCAGAACGCCTACCAAGGGCAGGACAACCCATTTTCCGGGCAAGAACTCCCAAGGGTACGTGGCAAGGCTAAGGCGGATGCAGCTCGTAAGGCGTTCGCCCCAGAGCAGATCGAACAACTGTTTCGTGTGGCTAAGGAAGGCGGCAATCAGGCTCTGTGCGATCTGATCGCGCTGGGCGCCCATACCGGCTGCCGTGTCGAGGAAATCGCCCAGCTCCGCAAAGAATCTGTAGTCAAAGTTGAGGGCGTCCAAAGCTTCAAAATTGAGGACAGCAAGACCGTCGCTGGCATCCGGGAAATACCTATCCACCCTGCACTGCTGGCAACTGTCGAACGTCTCATTGCTGAAAGCACAGATGGCTACCTGCTGCCGAGTTCAGGCGGCAACAAGTACGGTATCCGTAGCGACTCGCTCAGCAAAGCGTTTGGTCGATTGAAGACTGCGCAGGGATATGGCAAACAGCATGTGTTTCACAGTGTTCGCGCCATGGTTGTCACTCTGTTACTCCGTGGGGGTGTTCCTGGCCCAACAGTGGCAAACATCGTCGGCCATGAGACTGGATTGGTGACGTTCGACGTTTACGATGAAGGCGCTAGCCCTGCTCAAAAGCTTGCAGCCTTAAAGGTACTGACGTACTCCTTTTAGACGGCATCCCTACCACAAATCCAACAACTCATGTGAGGCGACACTGCAAATTTATGCAGTAATCGTGCCAAAAAGTGAAATACTGCTTGACAGAATCACGTTTTGCGTGGTAAACTTAGTCAGATAAGTAGAGAAAGATTCTCTCGCGCCTCCTTCTGCAATACCCCCCCTCGTTTCTCCTAGCTTCACCCGGCCCGGATGATCCATCCGACTCCTGACGCCAGCAAGTCGTCGGCCACAACTTGTTAGACTAGGGTGAGGACTCTAGTCGGTCACGCCCTTGACTATCGAAAATGGGCACAACTTCTTCACAGCACTGAAACCGAGTATCGGCTCACAAAGCCCCTTGAGGCATGAAGTTCCCTCTAGCTTCATGCCTTTCTTTTCGGCTAGCCCCCAGTAACGCAACTTCCGAAACATTCCGCCAAATAAATACATCACCTATACAGGAGGCCGCACTTGGCCGTAATCCAAAGACCGTGCCGTCATTGCAATATTCTATTCCCAGCAAAGACAAGTCGAGCAACGTTCTGTAGTGACTCTTGCAGAACACTTCACGGGCGTGCAAAGCGCTCCACAACTAAAACAGTCGTTATCGGCAGGCTATCAGTCGTCTTTGAAGACTGCGCCCCAGAACTGACCCTTGACCAACTTGAAGCGATAGTTCGGCAGGAGTTGACGCCGGAACTGATCGAACTAATCCATTCAGACAAACCAATTCAAATTACAGGAGAATCACCGTGTTAAAACAAGTTGACCAAAGAGAGCTACAAGCCCGCAAGGCAGCAGCAGAAAAACAATTCCGTGGCCGTAAGGCTGGAGTTGATCACCACGCAAGTATTGACCCAGTAACAGGTCGGAGTATTGGTGGCTATGTCGCTGGTGGCATTGAAGCGATTCTAGTCCCTTACGCCGAGGACCTGATTCCTGTTTACATTCAAAAGATCACTGAGGGGTACACGCTTACTCCTGTTGGCACTGTTTCAGTGGGTACAACCGCTTTTGAGATTTATATGAACCGGCCAGAATCCCAAATCAAACCAACGCTTGCGGCAATCCTGCAAAAGGTTGAAGACGATTACAAAGCGGAGATTGAAGCCCACAACGCAGCGTTCATAGAGTCGGAAGTACAAGCCCAAATCAATATTGAGGTACGTCGCCAAGAGCGAGAACTTACAGAAGCAGCAGCTAAACGCCGTGCAGAGATTGAGGCCGAAGTTCGTGCGACTTACACACCACAACCGGCAACAGAAGCAGCGAAGACCGCTCCAGCCCGAGGCAAGCGTTAATGGACGGCCTTACTCAACTGCTATTGACCAAGTACGCCCCGCGCAAACTAAAGGAGCCCCTACAAGCGCCCGTGGCAACAATTAAGGCTGTGGAGACACAAGTGCAACACTCTATAACTAAAAGCGCCCCAGAGGCTCTACAGGAGATTTCAGGCATGATTGTTATCATGTCGTCGAATGACTATGCCGAGTCAGTAATTTTCAAAGCACTTCGCGAATTCAATACTCAACATCCAGAGCTGATGTCCCGAAGCTTCACACTGCCCGTTAGCCAGCATGGTATTCCAGTTGGTTCGTGGGTGTTCATTACCCAAGAGGAAGATTGATGACAAGACGCGCAACAAACATCTTGGCGACTCGTATCGCCA
Source organism: Pseudomonas sp. 44 R 15 (assembly GCF_900004965.1). NCBI lineage: Bacteria > Pseudomonadati > Pseudomonadota > Gammaproteobacteria > Pseudomonadales > Pseudomonadaceae > Pseudomonas > Pseudomonas sp. 44 R 15. Next base: position 231,357 of record NZ_CVTU01000090.1, on the reverse strand, counting down.
AACTAGTAGAACAACCCGCTGCACGTAGAATCATTTTCAGACTAAACCCCTCCGAAGGCGCTATAAACGTTCCCCATGCTTTGGAGAACTTCAAACAAACCGTCAAACGGATCTACGGCCAACAAGCCTATAAGCTTGTGTGGTTTCGTTGTGCTGATGGAAGTGCAGTTGTTGCTATCGCGGGCTCTCGTCCAGTGGTTGCACACGCGAAGTTATTCCTGCTGGCCGGGGTTCAAAAAGAATTCTTCTCAGCAGGCGAAGTTGTTTATGAGGGCATTGGTCATCTCACCTTTCAAACGGCCCTTGACCAACTCCTTTGGAGCTACTCACCAACATTGGTTAAACACTCGTTTGGAGGTAGTAGCCAATGACCGCTCACAATGAAGAGATTGCACGCCTAACAGGTGTCCTCCAGTTTGATGTGAAGACAGGTCCGCTCCTTGCGTTCGAGCAGATGCTTAAACGAGTTCAGGCATCTATGTTGGGCGTAATGAGAACAGCGGACGACTTGAACAAGAAGCTTGATCGAAAGTTGGGAATTTCAGCCAAGCGTGATGCCAGTTCAGCGGCGAATACAGCAGTTGAAAAGTCTCTCGCCAAGCAACTCGCCACTGAGGGGAAGTTGGCTCGACTGCGGCAATCACAGTTTAGGGCTCAGCTTGCCGAACAAAAGCTAACTTCCGCTGGGAAACGTGAAGAGTCGTTTCTGCAAAGTGCAGCGCTCAAGCAACAAGTAACCGCCGCTGTACTTGCAAGCAAACAACACAAGGCCGAACAAGAAGCCCTTAAAGTCGATCTTGGTAGGGCGAAGCTACAGGCCACGGCTGAACAGTCTAAGATTCGAGAAGCACGCCTTCAAGATGTTTTGCTTCGCCGCCAAGAGAGAACAGTTCAACTACAACAACAGGCGGCGCTACATCAGAGCAAGCTGCAACGTGCCGAGACTAGTTTACTTGCCGCTAGAGAGCGTGGAGTTCGATTGGCTGAGCGCCATCAGGCATCCAAACTTGCCAGCGCCGCCCGTGAGGCTAGAGCCTCCGTTAGAGGTGAACAGACAGCAGGACGTTACAGTATGGCCCAAGAGCGTTTTGCGGCTTGGAAGGCACGTCAGGACCGTCCAGAGAGCAGCGGGTTGGGTGGACTCACCGTCGGCCTTGGCGCTGCTGGAGCAGCCTTGTACGCTTTGACAGAGGCGGCTGGATACTTGGGTGAGCGAATTAAACAGCGCCAAGAAGTTGCTAGTGACGCCCAACAGTTTCATAACGCTTTGGATTCGTCGTCGGAAGATGCTGCTGTTCGTGCGAAGTTTAAGAAGGCGTTCATTGAAACGTATCAGGAATTCGGGCAGACGATAAATCTGGAAACTAGCCGTACATACTCGAATGGCGTTCAGGGCTTGATGCAAAAGGGTTACACCCCTGATGAAGCTATCAAGGTTATGCGTGATAGGGCTGCACTTTACAGAGCGGGGAATTTGAGCACCGTACAACAAGAATCTCTAAATTTGCAGTATGGGCAAGTTCTAGCCAAGGGTAAGGCCCAAGGCGACGACTTCAAGCCGATCCATGTTGCGCTTGGCGCTCGTCTCGCTGGGCTAGTTGATATCGGTGCTGCTCGTTATCTCGGCTACAAAGGTAAAGACGAAGGCGCCTCTGGCTTTATGCTGGCGAAACAGAAGTCGGGAGAGATTACACCTCGTGCTCTTGATGCTGGTAACGCCTATGCAGTAGATCACAGTGCGGAAATTCTAAAACGACACAAATCAAGTTTGGATGCAGAGCAGGCGCGTGTATCAAACGATGAATACTTGCGTGGTGCAGGTGTTAACGAAAGTCCAGCGTTAATTTCAGCACTGGGCGAACGTCTTGAAGCTGAGCGTCAGCTAATCGCTTCTACAACGGGCCTACAAGCTGCATTCCGTGACTTCGATACTGCGCTCGTCCAGCTTCAAACGGGCATACTCAGAATGATGGCTGGTAAGAACGCCGATGACACTGTTAAGACTCCACAGCAGAAAGCAGAGGAGGTTGGAGCTGCATACATGATTGAAGGCGCTGGAATCAGCCCATTCGATATCAACGGTAAGAGTGGAAGCTCTCGTACAGTTCAGCAGCAACTCGACGCCGACGTAAATGATCCTGTGTCGAAGTTGTGGCGCCTCCTTGGGGTTGGCGAGGATTTGCAGCAAGTTGCCAACGATAACCGCAAACGCTGGGATCAAGTTGGTTTCAGTGATCAAGCGCCTTGGGATATTCGCCCGCAGGCTCTTGATACGTCTGGGCTGAATACTCGTGCATTGCCAGACTTCGGCAAACATCTTGAGGACCTGTTGAGCCAGTCCGACCCAAACAATGCAGTTGCTAAAGTTGCAGCTCAGGCAGTTGCAAACGCTTCGCGTGCTACACCGGGAAGTAGCGGCTACATGGTTTCAGATGATCAGCCGAATAAAAGTGGTGCTGTTACCAATACCACCAATATTGACGCTCCCGTGCATATTGAAGTGACCATCAACGCAAAAACAGATGCCTCCCCAGAGGCTATTGGTGCCGCTGTAAGTGGGCAAGTTCGCGAAGAGATTCAAAAGACGCTCCAAACCTACCTACCTAAGGAAGTGCAGTAATTCCTAGCCCGTTACAACGGGCTTTCCTTAATCCATCCCAGTAAGACCAAGGAGGCGTTATGCCCGACCTAATACTGATCAAGCGCATGAAATACAACGACATCGCCCAAGCCAACGACATACACGAGGCGTGCAGACTCTACGCCGTTGAAGTTTACGGCCAAGAGGTAATCAACGCCTTCCCGCCCATTCCGTCAATGGTATTAGATTGCATCTTGGCGGGATGCCCGGAGGCCCAAACGCATTTAGAGGTGTATATCGATTATCGGGTTAAACCACTTCCGAGGGCTAACGACCAATGAATCAAATCTACTACGGCGCCTCCGACGCAATGCGCGCTACCTATGAATTGTCACAAAGGCTCCATAGGCCCGTGTATCGGCATGTCGCCCTTGATGACAGGGGCGCCACAGTTTGGTTAGTGACGCTTGAGCGAGACCTCGATACTGCGTTACAGGCATTCTCGGCATGACTAACAAACTCCACCCATCGCTAGTAATGAAATGATTCCGTCATTACGCCCCACAAGCCACGTATTACAAGGGCTGTAGCCACTTTTTAGTGGACATAACCAGTGTGCGAGAGCACACAACATTCAACCTCTCAAGAGTGATTCACCCATGAGCAAAGTATGCACATGTCGCGCCTGCGGGCGAGCTTTCACCGTTTCCAAGCCAATGCCCTTTTGTTCCGGGGCATGCCGTATCACGTACCAATCAGATAACCAAACCAATACCTCGACGACCCAAGTAGGAGTCAGCACTAGTGACAACAGCAGCACCGAGCAAGACCACCACTAAGGCAGTTTACCGCCGCCCGACATGCCCTGAATGTAAACAACGATTCCGTACAAAGAGCGCTACAGCCATCTACTGCTCCCGCCAGTGCAAACAGCTCGCCGCCTCCACCAAGAGACGAACTGCACGCCTTGCCAAAGCAACCAACTCTGCATTCCTATACCACTTGGCCTACGAATGCGAACGTGCGGGAACCCTGCAAATCCTATCCAGCCATACAGTTTATTCTCTGGTAGCGCTGCACGATGTGTACAAGCTCAAGCTCAGGGCCAACCAATACGGCCAAACCCGAGACTTTGAAATCTCCCACATCTGTCCATCCAAGGGCCGCGACTCCATCGGTTTGTACCACGCTGAAAACCTTGTAGTGGCGCCGACTCACCTCAACCGCGCCCACGGTACAAAATACTACGGCCATGGCCTGAGCATCAGTCGTAGCGCCTTGGTATCCAAGCACGCTGTAGCCAAAGGAGCGCCACGCAAGCAAATCGTAGAACGCATCATCGCTTTCCTTGGGCCTGATGTAGTGGCCGAACTAGTGAAGGTTGCCAAGATCCAGTCAACCCAGCGCCATGCCCTTACAGCTTGGCTACAGGATCACCTAGACCCAGTTGTTCCAGAGCAGCGCGATTACCTCGACAGTCTCGATGGCATGACCACCCAAGCCCTGAGGGCTCTCAAGGCAACATTGGAAGGCAAAGAGGGAAAAGGGTCTTTCGTGGTGAAGACCACCACCTACACAGCCTCTGACGTGTTCCTGCTTGAGCTTGAGCGCCATTCCACATACCGGCCAGAATTAGCCGTTGTCGTGAACATCCTTCGCAAGCGTGCGGCCCCGTTTACATCACAGCACTTGAGTCGGATCAACCTCAACACCCGAGAACAGCAGGCAGTATTTGATGTGTTACACGGCCAGCCTGTCGAAGCCATCCAGAACGTCCTAAATGAATACATTGCCCGCCACACGAGTGTCATGGATCACGGCGAACGTATCCCGGCATACAAGCCCATTGTGTTCAATGTGAAGCCCAAGCAAGCCTCCAGTCCCGCTGTGGTAGTCCTCAAGACATTCCGCTCGTTCGCTGATGAGCTGGATGAGCTAGATGAGCAGATGGATGACATGTCACTACCAGTGCTACAGGTCAATACGGCAACGTATGAGGCGGACCCTCTGCCGTGGGAGTGATTAACCTTTCGTGCTGTCGATGGCGAAGTTGATGAACGCTGAACAGCAGATAAGCATGAATCTAGCGTCTGCTTGGGTAAGTGCTGATTCGTTATCCATCAAGGAGTGACGAATGCCACTGGCATCATTGGTGTAACCATAGAGTGCGGAGAAAGCATTTTTGAGGCTTGAGTGAAGATGGTGATGCTTTTCCAAGACCTTAAGTGCCTGGCCTAGAGTGGCTTTTTCATCCCCTACAAGTTTCTTCGCCAGCGACTCAACAGCGCTGATGCTTTCTTTAATCGAATTCCTATAGTCCGGATTTTGTTTGTCTGTCAGAAAGCCAAGGGATGTCTGGAGGTGAGTTCTGACGCCTGCGTATTGGTCAGAGCTGGCTATCGCGCGCTCTATCTCGTCAATCTCTTCAGGTGATGTTATTGGAGTGATTTTCCCACTGACAAAACGATATGCTGAGTTTTCAAGCTCAAAGACTTCGTTGCAAGCATCAAAGTACTTTGTATAGGCATCAGGGCCGCCAATTCTTTTAGATATGCAATGCTCCCCCATAAATTCGATGAGTGAGTAAATTCGATGCCAGTTGCTATTGAAATAGTTTGCTCTAACGACGTCCAAAAAATCCGGCCACAATTCTGGAATGCTATCCGTAGGGCGCTTGTAGTATTTCGAATAGAGCATCACAGCCACTACTTCTAGATTTGAACCTGCGACCGGGTTATAAGATCCAGAATATGGAGATTCGTACCATCTCCAGCAGTGCTGAGTCAGAATGTTCCAGAGTGATATCTTTAAGTCGTCATCCATTCTTGACTCTTGAATGACTTTTGACGCAGGAAGCAGCCCCATACGCTGTGAGAAATCCATTACCACCTCGCTCGTACCTGTTCAGGAATGCTCCATTGAATGCATCCTTTCTAAAACCATTATCCATGGTGGCGATGTAGGGGCATACCCCTTTGGAAACGTTTGCTGAAACCCCGGCGAAACCTACGCAATACCTGCGTCTCTCGGCACTCACCACCTAAAGCATGGGCCTTGTAGCACGTCTGTAGCCCAGTATTTCCGTGGCTTGTGGCTCATGGTGCTAACCAAAGTTCTGCGAATGCGTTGTTTCAATCCGCTCCGGGGTGGTTTTCCGTGCCTGACGGCGCATTTCACACTTCTGGTGTGGTATTCGGGGTTGACGCATGTGTCAATGCACGAATGCGTATCGATGGTCAAGTACTTTCTGATGGCTTGTTGAAAAAATGGTATTCTCTAGGCTCACACACAGAGAAAGGCATACCAACCATGCAGAGATACAAAGACGCTCTCAATGCAATCGCCGCCAATGAAGTCAAGGCGGTCAATGAAACCTCCACGCCCAGCTACGCCACTATCAAGGAGCTTAAGGAGGCTGGCTACGTCACTGCCTTGGACAGCAGTGCAGACGATGGCTGGAGCTTTATGAAGATCGAAATCACCTTCCACGGGCGCCAGTACTCGGAGCGGTTGAACGCCAGCGCCTAATCCCTTCAGCCCATGCAGCCAGCGCCTGATCAACAACGGCTGCACCTCTCTATCAAAGGATGACCTGCCATGCCTGCCAAATCAGACCCCGTTATCCTCGTTGCCGACCTGCTGACGCTGCTCTGGGAAAATCAGTTAGCGACTGCCGCTTCGATTGAAGAGCTCGGCGTTTGGGTAAAGTCTCAAGGTGGAGGTGATGCACATTCTCAAGCAGTGGAGGCGCTTGAAGCGCTCGACAGGAATGCCAGCGCCATCGCGGATGGCATTACGGCTCTACGCGGTCACTGATGTATTCAAATGGGTATACCCTTGAGACCGCTTGCCGGTGAATACAAGGATCGTATTCAATAGGGTTTGTTTTTGTTAATGAACACGATCATACTCAAACCTCTAGAGTTAAATGAATACAGAGGGGAGAGCAATGGCGGGTATCGGCTACATTCGAGTTTCATCCACCGACCAAAACACCGCTCGCCAGTTGGAAGGCGTTGCCTTGGACGAAGTGTTCACCGACAAGGTATCAGCGGCTAACACTGATCGTCCGGAACTACAGGCAATGCTTCGCCATGTCCGTAAGGGCGACGTGCTCCACGTCCACAGCATCGACCGGCTAGCCCGCTCATTGGAAGACCTGCTAGCCCTTGTAAAGGGGCTCATTGGTAAGGGCGTGGCAGTCTCGTTTCACAAGGAACAACTTCACTTCACCGGCGAAGCCAACCCCATGCAGGAGCTAATGCTGGGCCTGTTGGGCAGTGTTGCTCAGTTCGAGCGTGCGTTGATTCGTGAACGTCAGGCAGAGGGCATCGCCAAGGCAAAGGAGAAGGGTGTCTACAAGGGACGTGTTAAGTCTGTGGACGATGATGCTATCCGCAAGGCAATGGCAGAGGATGGGGCGAGCTTTCGCAAGGTGGCAAAGGCCCTTGGTGTCAGCTTGAGCACCGTTCAGCGTGCAATGAAAGGTTGAGTGTAACGCTCCACAGAGCCCGCCCTGAGCGGGCTCCGTCGCATTTGATACCAATTGACAGCACTCGGCTCATCGCCTGCCAGAAGCGAGCCCAGCGGCACCCAGTCATACTGTTATTTGTATCTTAAGACGGCTTACCAAGCCCACTGTCGCAGGTTATTAAGCGACCCCCGCAACTGTCTGGAATTCCGCCCAGCCCCACCCAAATCACCCTCGATGGGCATCGAAAATTTCGGCGGGCTTGGGTTTTCCCAGAAAAAAGCCCTTGGGTGAATCCGTCTACAGCAGCGCTGTAAGCACTGATCTAGAGCAGTTGTATATAACTACTTATTTACGGTTGTAATATACACAGGCGAAGCGCCACCACATCCAGATCAGCCTTGCAACAAATATCGCTTGACACGATAGTGGCATTTTGGTATAATGCCCTTGACCTTTCACGCCGGTAACACCACCACAAGGTCTGGATCAGTTCACAGATACCTACATACGTGTCTCTACAAATCAAAGCTCTTGCTTTGGCTCTTGATTTGCCCGAAAGCGTGAGCTTTCGAGTTATCCCGCCTTCGACGTTCCGTCGCCAGTTAATCCATTGATAGCGCCACGCTATCAGTTACTCAAGCCCAATAGAACAAAAAGCAAGATCGCAAGCTAAGGCTGGATTTTGGGATATCAGGGTATGGGCTGGGGTACATCAGGGAGGATGGAGGTGTTCCGGCAACTATTCGCCACAATCGACTACAGCAGGGGCTCTGGTAACATCTGTCAAATCAGATGGCTAGGGGTGAAGACGGTGAAGAAAGTTTTGTATTGGGCACTCGGTACGGTGGTGGCAGTGCCGATAACGAAAATGGTCGAGTCTCAATTGAACCTGTCGTTTTTCAGTCCGGCAATTTCAGGACTGTGGAGCTGGATACAGAACGTTGGCAGTTGGTTTGCGAGAGACGTTTCTCTTCCGTTCTGGGCGGTGATGCTCGCACTTATTCTGATTGTGCTGCTGATGGTGCCCGTTGCAGCGCTGGTATATGGCCGGTATGAGAAGGTTGGGACTGTGGATGGTGCGGCTACGGATGGTGCACCTCTGACAGATGATCAAAACCGTGTATTCCTTGTCGTAGGGAATGCGATCCAGCAGGGTTATCAGGTTGGGTTCGAAGAGGTGATTGAAAGTTCTGGTTTGTCCAGAATCGCAACGCAATATGCCCTCGACCACCTTGCAAACGTGAGATTGATTCGTCCAGTCCGTGGTTCTTATGGCAGAACCTATGCCGACCTCACCCCGTTAGGGCGGGAGCACTTTTTAGAGCTGGAAGCTTTGACTAGATCTTGAGCGGGGCTGGGGTTAGCCGTGAACTTCGATCAAAGGTGATCACCTTTCGGCGGTGCTGACGACTAACAACCACGCCCTTGAAATCCCGCCGATCAGGTCTACTCTCTGGCATCAACCAACACACAAGGATAGCTTTATGGCCCAAGTCACGTATCCATGCTACTGGCAGAAGAAAGACGCCTCCGGCCATTGGTATTGGATTTACTACGCCAGCAACGGTAAGGCTATTGCCCGCAGCAGTGAGAGCTACGTAGCCTATGCCGACTGCCAAAGATCGGTGGAGATTCTAAAAGCCTCTTCACTCTCTGCCGTCTTCTACGACAATTGACCTCTGCTGAGTGGGCAAAGTGAGTGGGCAAACGAGAAAATCATCAGGCACAAAAAAGCCCCGTAAATCAAAGACTTACGGGGCTTTAGATGTAATGGCGGAGAGATAGGGATTCGAACCCTAGGTACCGGTGAAGGTACAACGGATTTCGAATCCGTCCCATTCGGCCACTCTGGCATCTCTCCAACGGCGCGCATCATAACAGTGTGTTTCACGGAAGCAAACCCCAAAGGCGATTTTTTTCCGTGCTATCAGATGCTTGCGTCGATTAAAGCGGTACGCCGAGGCGCTTGGCGACTTCTTCGTAGGCTTCGATGACGTCACCGAGGCCCTGGCGGAAGCGGTCTTTGTCCATCTTCTTCTTGGTGTCCTTGTCCCACAGGCGGCAGCCGTCCGGGCTGAACTCGTCGCCCAGGACGATGGAGCCATCGTGGAATACGCCGAATTCGAGCTTGAAGTCCACCAGCAGGAGGCCGGCGTCGTCGAACAGCTCGCTCAGCACGTCGTTGACCTTGAGGGACAACTCTTTCATGCGTGCCAGTTGTTCAGCGGTGCCCCAACCAAATGCCACGACGTGGGATTCATTGATGAACGGGTCGCCCTTGGCGTCGTCCTTCAGGAACAGCTCGAAGGTGTAAGGGTTGAGCTTGAGGCCCTCCTCCACGCCCAGGCGCTTGACCAGGCTGCCGGCGGCGTAGTTGCGCACAACGCATTCGACCGGAATCATGTCGAGCTTCTTGACCAGGCATTCGTTATCGCCCAGCAGTTTGTCGAATTGGGTCGGAACACCGGCTTCTTCGAGTTTCTGCATGATGAAGGCGTTGAACTTGTTGTTCACCATGCCCTTGCGATCAAGCTGTTCGATGCGCTTGCCGTCGAACGCCGAGGTATCGTTGCGAAACAGCAGGATCAGGCGGTTGGCGTCGTCGGTCTTGTATACCGACTTGGCTTTGCCGCGGTAGAGTTCTTCACGTTTTTCCATGATGGGCTCCGCTTTGAGTGAGGTGGGCTAGGCGATGTGGCGCCAGTCGAGCCCTGAATCTTGATCGGCCAGTTGCAGCCAGTCCGGGTCGCACCCGAGGGTGTCGACAAAACATTGCCGGGCAAGCGTCGGCAGGTTGTTCTTGCTGCTCAGGTGGGCCAGGACCAGGTGTTGCAGGTCTTGCCAGCCCAACTCATACACCAGGTACGCCGCCTGATGGTTGTTCAAATGTCCCAGTTCGCCGCCCACCCGCTGCTTGAGAAAGTAGGGGTAATGACCGCGAGCCAGCAGGTCTCGGCAGTGGTTGGACTCGATCATCAAGGCATCGAGGTCGCGGTAACCGTCCAGCACCTTGGCGCAGTAGGAACCCAGGTCGGTCAGTACGCCGAAGCGTCGCTCACCGTCACTGAATACATATTGCGTCGGCTCCTGGGCGTCGTGAGCGACGGCGACGACACTGATGCTCAGGGCACCGATCTGCAGCTGCTCGCCACCGGCCAGGAAACCTGCGGGTTCAATGGGTTTGCGCATCCCGCGCAATGTGCCACGACTCAGGTACACCGGAAGATTGTAGCGTCGAGACAGCAAACCCACGCCATGCACGTGGTCGGCATGTTCGTGGGTCACCAGAATCGCGCTCAGCTGCGCGGGGTGAACCCCCAGGCGCAGCAGGCGCCGCTCGGTTTCTCTTAACGAGAAACCACAATCGACCAATATGTACGTGTCGTCATGGGCGACCAGCGTGCCGTTCCCTTGGCTACCGCTACCGAGAACAGCAAAACGCATCGGATCAGCCCAGGTTGTCCTGAATCACACCCAATACTTTGCGCGCTGTTTCAGCTGGCGCGACAGTGTTGATGTTTTTCTCGACGGTGACTTGCACGCTCTCGCCGACCTTGCTCAAACGAACCTGATAACGCTCGGCGCGGGTCTCGACTTCTTCCTTGGTCGGCTGGCTGCCGAACAACTTGCCGAAGAAACCTGGCTCGTCGTCTTTTTTCTCGGCCTTTTCAGCCACGTTGATGTAGTAAAGACCCAGGCTGCGGTTGATGTCCTCAACGCGCCAAGGGCCTTGCTCCAGTGCGCGACCTACGCTGGCCCAGGCACGGTCCAGGTCCTCACCCAGGTTCAGCACCACGTTGCCGCTGCCATCTTCGGTGAGGCTGACGCGGCTGGGTGTGTCGTAATCACGTGCGGCGAGCAAGGAAACCGAGCCGCCCTTCTCGGAGATGCGGCTCATGCTGGCCAGCATCTCGTCGACCAGCGCGGCGTCGACACCGGTATTGACCGAGCGCGGCGTGAAATCGACGCTGGCCGTGCTGCCGGCAGGGCGCTCGGCGCTGACCACATAGACTTCACTGGTGTTGCGCTGTACGCCTGGCTCGATGCGCACACGCACACGGGCCTCGCTGTCGGCGGCTACACCGCCAGCCAACAGGCGCTGGGCCATGTTGGCGGACAACTCACGGCCTTGCTGCCACGCCGTGGTGAACTCACCCGTCTGCGGGCGCTGCTCGTCGATGCGAAAGCCATTGTCCTGGAAGAACTGCACCGCCACCGGCCAGACTTCGGCAGGTGGGCGCTGAGCCACGATCCAGCGGTTGTCGCCACTCTTTTGCAGGCTGTAGTCGCTCGCCTCGGCCACCGCCGTGATCGGCTGCGGACGTGGCACTACATATTCGCCCTTGACGGTGTCGTCGGCGACATTGCGCGGAATCGGCAGCAGCGGGTCGAGACGCTTGGCGACGTTCACGTCAGGCGGCAGTTGCATCGGTTTGGTTGCTTGCGCTTCCAGGTAATCGCTGCCACGGTCACGGAAGTAGCCTTCCGGGCCCCATACCCAACCGCAGCCACTGGTGCTGGAGATAATCAAGGCAAGTGCGGAAAGTCCGGCCAATCGCTTCATGCGTAGTGCTTCCTCAATTAAACCAGGACGCCGGACTGGCGCAGGGCCTGTCGCAGCGGTTCGTGAAAGGCTTCGCTGAGACGGGTGAGCGGCAGACGGATACCGTCCGGCATCATGCCCATTTCAGTCAGCGCCCATTTCACGGGAATAGGGTTGGATTCGGTAAACAGTGTCTTGTTGAGCGGCATCAGCTTTTCGTGAATCGCGCGGGCGGTCACGGCATCACCGGCAATGGCGGCGGCGCACAGGTCGCTCATGGCACGCGGGGCGACGTTGGCGGTCACGCTGATGTTGCCTTTGCCGCCCAGCAGCATCAGCTCCACGGCGGTGGCGTCGTCACCGGAGTACAACAGGAAGTCGCTGCTGACGCCGGCCAGGATGTCCTTGGCGCGTTGCAGGTCGCCCGTGGCTTCCTTGATGCCGATGATGTTCGGCACGGTGGACAGGCGGATCACGGTCTCGGCCTTCATATCGCACGCGGTACGAGCCGGTACGTTATAGAGGATCTGCGGGATCTGGACGGCTTCGGCGATGGCTTTGAAGTGCTGGTACAAGCCTTCCTGGGTCGGCTTGTTGTAGTACGGCGTCACCAGCAGGCAGGCGTCTGCGCCGGCCTTCTTGGCATTGCGGGTCAATTCGATCGCTTCCCGCGTCGAGTTGGCGCCGGTACCTGCGATCACGGCGATACGGCCCGCAACCCGCTTGACCACGAACTCGATCACCTGGATGTGTTCTTCCACGTCGAGGGTGGCCGACTCACCGGTGGTGCCGACCGCCACGATGGCGTTGGTGCCTTCTTGCAGGTGGAAGTCCACCAGTTTGCCCAGGCTGTCCCAGTCGAGATGACCTTGTGCATCCATGGGTGTGACCAGTGCCACCATACTGCCCGCAATCATGCAACCGCTCCTGCCGGAAAAAGAGAGCCGTAATGGTACTGGCGCCAAGATGCTTGTACAAGCGAAGTACCGTGCGAGGATGCGTTATGGCGCAACTAAACGACGGGCAATGCCATCATTGGGCCAAAGCAGCGCCTGAATCAGGTCGTTCACGCAATGAAAACGCCACCTCCTAGCCCTTGGCGACGCTTTTCGCTACCCTTGATCCTTTGATCGGTACCGCCCTGGCGGTATCGACCGCTCATCGCTTTAGGAAGGCTGCATGTCCACCCCCACAGTTCGCGAACAATTCCTTGTTATCAGTGCCCTCGGCGCCAACCCCATGGAGCTGACCAACGTCCTGTGCCGCGCCAGCCATGAGAACCGCTGCGCCGTGGTGACCTCGCGCCTGACCCGCCATGGCGAGTGCAGCGCTCTGGTGCTGCAGATTTCCGGTAGCTGGGACGCCCTGGCGCGCCTTGAGACCGGCCTGCCGGGCCTGGCCAAGAAGCACGACTTCACCGTCAATGTAGTGCGCAGCGCTGCCCTGGAAAACCGCCCGCAGGCCCTGCCTTATGTGGCGTATGTCAGCTCGGCCTATCGCTCGGACATCGTCAACGAGCTGTGCCAGTTCTTCATTGACCACAACGTCGAACTGGAGAACCTGACCTGCGACACCTATCAGGCGCCGCAAACCGGCGGCACCATGCTCAATGCCACCTTCACTGTGACCTTGCCGGCCGGCGTGCAGATCAGTTGGTTGCGCGACCAGTTCCTGGACTTCGCCGATGCCCTGAACCTTGACGCGCTGATCGAACCATGGCGCCCACAGAACCCAATGTAAGGAAGGACTCATGCCGGTAGCCATCGACACACCTGTAGCCGATTTCCAAGCCCAGTCCACAAGCGGCCAGACCTTCAGCCTCGCAGCCCTCAAGGGCAAGCAAGTGGTGATCTACTTCTACCCCAAGGACAGCACGCCGGGCTGCACCACCGAAGGCCAGGGCTTTCGTGACCAGTACGCAGCGTTCAAGGCCGCCAACACCGAGGTGTTCGGCGTGTCGCGTGACAGCGTGAAGTCTCACGAGAACTTCAAGGCCAAGCAGGCGTTTCCCTTCGAGTTGATCAGCGACAAGGACGAGGCGGTGTGCCAGCTGTTTGATGTAATCAAGCTCAAGAAGCTCTACGGCAAGGAATACCTGGGCGTGGATCGCAGCACCTTTCTGATCGACAGCGAAGGTGTACTGCGTCAGGAATGGCGCGGCGTGAAAGTGCCGGGGCACGTAGACGCGGTGTTGGCGGCGGCGCAGGCGCTGAACGAGGCCTGATTGGCGCTTACAAGGCGATCAGGCCTTGCGCAGCCAGTAACGGTACACACCAGCAGCCTCTTCTTCCTGGACCAGCGTATGCCCCGCCAGCCTGGCAAAGGTGCGAAAGTCCCGCTGGGAACCGGCGTCCGTGGCGGTGACCTTGAGTACGGCACCGCTGGCCAGTCGATTGAGTTCCAGCTTGGCCTTGAGCAAGGGCAACGGGCAATTGAGGCCGCTGGCATCGAGTTCGGCGTCAAAGGCGACAGCGTCGATCATGGTGTTACTCCAGGCAAACATTTGAGCGGCTTAGAATATCTGGTCCGAAGCTCAGTGTCCGGCTACAGTAAGCTCTTTGTCGAAAGGCTTTGTGCATGAATTTTTTGCGCCCTACCCTGCTGACGCTGGCCTGCCTGCTGGCCTCCCCGGCCTTCGCTGATGAGCTGCCGTCACTCGGCGACGCCAGTTCTGCCATTGTCTCGCCGCAACAGGAATACCAACTGGGCCGCGCATGGCTGGCCTATCTGCGCGGCCAGGTCTCGCAGCTCAATGATCCACAGCTCAAGGATTACGTCGAAACCAGCGTGTACAAGCTGGTGGAAACCAGCCAGGTCAACGACCGGCGCCTGGAATTCATCCTGATCAACAGCCCGCAGCTCAACGCCTTCGCCGCACCCGGCGGGATCGTTGGGGTCAATGGCGGCCTGTTCCTCAATGCCCAGACCGAAGGTGAATACGCATCGGTGCTGGCCCACGAATTGGCGCACTTGTCCCAACGCCACTTTGCCCGGGGCGTAGAAGCGCAGTCGCGCATGCAGATCCCGATGATGGCTGCCCTGCTCGGTGGCATCATTGCCGCCGCAGCCGGTGCCGGCGATGCGGGCATTGCCGCGATTGCCGGCTCCCAGGCCGCCGCGATCCAGGAGCAGCGTCGATTCTCTCGCCAGAATGAACAGGAAGCCGACCGTATCGGCATCCTCAACCTGGAGAAAGCCGGCTACGACCCGCGCTCCATGCCCACCATGTTCGAGCGCCTGATGCGCCAGTACCGTTTCGATGCCAAGCCACCGGAATTCCTGCTGACGCACCCGGTCACCGAATCGCGGATTGCCGACACCCGCAACCGCGCGGAACAAGCCAAGCCTGGCGGCAAGGAAGACAGCCTGCGCTATCAGTTGATTCGCGCGCGGGTGCAACTGAAGTATGAAGACACGCCGGGCCTGGCCGCCAAGCGTTTCCAGGCACAGCTGGATGAGAACCCGAAAAACGATGTGGCGCGTTATGGCCTGGCCATCGCCCAGATCAAGGGCACCCAGCTTAAGGAAGCACGGGAAAGCCTGGCGCCGCTGCTGGCCAAGGCGCCCAACGACATTACCTACAACCTGGCGCAGATCGAGCTGGACATCACCAGCAATCGCATGCCGGACGCCCAACAACGCACCGACCGCATGCTGACCCAGTACCCCAGCAACTATCCACTGAACCAGGTACGCGTCGATCTGCTGCTCAAACAAAACCGTACCGCCGATGCGGAAAAAGCCCTGGACGGCCTGCTCAAGTCCCGCCCGGATGATCCGGACGTGTGGTATCAGGTCGCCGAAACGCGCGGTCTGTCGGGCAATATCATTGGCCTGCATCAGGCGCGCGCTGAATACTTCGCTCTGGTGGGCGATTTCCAGCAAGCCATCCAGCAACTGGACTTTGCCAAGCGCCGCGCCGGCAACAACTTCCCACTGTCCTCGCGAATCGATGCGCGCCAGCGTGAGTTGATCGAACAGGAACGCCTGGTGAAAGGGATGATGAGCTAAACCCATCGCCCACAAAAAAGCCCCGCCATCCTTCAATGGCGGGGCTTGATCGTTCCCACGCTCTGCGTGGGAATGCCAGCCGGGACGCTCCGCGTCCTGGTTTCAGCGCAAGATCCGACACTTGCGCAATGGTGACGCAGAGCGTCACGGGATGCATTCCCACGCGGAGCGAGGGAACAATCAAAGGGGCACAAAAAAGCCCCGCCATCCGTCGATGGCGGGGCTTTTTATTGGGCTGGACGACTACTCGGCCAGCTTGAAGGTGATGAAGCTGGCACGCCCCTGACGCAACACACGCATCGACACCGAACGATTCTTCGGCAACGCCTTGGCGATGTCGGTGAATTCCTTGGTGTTATCGATTGCCTGGTTGTTCAGGTGGGTGATCACATCGCCCGGCTGCAGGCCGATCAAGGCGGCTGGGCCATCCTGGACCTCCTTGATTACCACACCGCTCTTGAGGTCGAAGGCCTTCTTCTGTTCAGGCGTCAGCTCAATCACGGCAATGCCCAGGCGATTGCTGCTGCGCTCGGCACCCGGCTTGGCGTTACCCAGGGCATCCAGGGTCGCACCCTCTTCCGGGATTGCGCCAACAGTGAGCTCGACGTTCTGGCGCTTGCCGTCCCGAATCACTTCCAACTTGGCTTTGCTGCCCGCTTTCAGCGCGCCTACCAGATGCGGCAAGTCGGCCGACATGATGATCGGCTGGCCGTTCATGCTCAGGATAACGTCGCCGACCTGCAGGCCACCTTTGGCAGCCGGGCCGTCATCCTGGATCTGTGCGACCAGCGCACCCGCAGGCTTGTCGAGACCGAACGACTCTGCGAGGTCCTTGTTCACTTCCTGGATCACCACACCCAGCCAACCGCGGCTGACTTTGCCACCGGCCTTCAGCTGATTGGAGACGTCCATGGCCACGTCGATCGGAATCGCGAAAGAAACCCCCATGAACCCACCGGAGCGGGTGTAGATCTGCGAGTTGATCCCTACCACTTCGCCCGCCAGATTGAACAGCGGACCACCGGAGTTGCCCGGGTTGATCGGCACGTCGGTCTGGATGAACGGTACGTAGTTTTCGTTTGGCAGGCTGCGACCGATGGCGCTGACGATGCCCTGGGTGACAGTGTGGTCAAACCCAAAAGGCGAACCGATTGCCACGACCCACTGGCCCGCTTTCAGGTCCTGGGACTTGCCCAGTTTAAGCACCGGTAGGTCCTTGCCTTCGATTTTCAGCAAGGCAACGTCCGAACGTGGGTCGGTGCCGACCAGCTTGGCTTTCAACTCACTGCGATCGGCCAGGCGCACGAGGATCTCGTCGGCATCGGCAATTACGTGGTTGTTGGTCAGGATGTAGCCGTCAGGCGAAATGATGAACCCCGAACCCAGGGACTGCGCTTCACGCTGGCCACCGCCACCACCGCGCGGGGCGCGGGGTTGCGGCATGCCTCGTTCGAAGAATTCGCGCAGCATCGGCGGCAGGCCTTCCAGGTCCGGCATCTGCTGGTTCGACACCTTGCGATCCGGCAATTTCTGCGTAGTACTGATGTTCACCACCGCAGGCGAGGCCTGCTCCACCAGCTGGGTGAAGTCAGGCAGTTCGACCGCTTGCGCGGGCACGGCCTGACCCAGCACCAGCAGCGTGGCGACTATGGATAGGTAAGACTTCAAACGTGGTATCGACATACAGCTCCCGTTACGACGAGCAGGGTTGAGCGACAGGGTTCAAAAAACGCCGAAAACCGCGACCGACATTTTTTGTTCCGCGAACAAACAAGGCCAGGGCCGAGAAGCCCTGACCTATAAAAAACATAAGGATTTTTTGCAAGTGAAAATGCTGATCCAGACATTTCATGCTCTCGGCAGGCACCCCGGCATGGGGGCAGAGTGAAAGATCAGGATGAACACCGGATTAACGACTCACGGTTTGGCTGCGGTCTTTTCACCGCGAACCGACAATGCGACGCGCTCGGCGGTGCCGATCGGGATTTCCCCCACCACCGTCACCATTATCTCGCCGTCCACCGTATTCAAATGCCGGGATACCGCAACCGTAGGCCCAAGCTGAGTACGCGTCTGCGACACGCTCGCACCGTTGGTGGTTTCGAGAAACACCGAAAAACGTGCAAGCCCATCGTCATACATCAGGCTGTCGATGGTGGATTTTGTCTGAGGGTCTTTGCGCGACGCATTCCGCGTCAGCTCAAAGCCAGCTGGCAGCCAATCCAGGTGCCACGCATTCGAGGCAGGCGCTTGCACGGCATTGCTATGGTCAATCGCGACAGGGGTGCATTCGCTGCTGGGCTGCAAATCATGGTCAGTGGGTGGCGCGGAGGTGTTCAATCGCACAAACTGAAAGCGCTCAAGCAGTTGCCCTTGCTCACTGAGCAACAGCGACTTGAGGGGCAATGCAGTTTCACGGTCCAGGTGCAGCTCGAAGCCATAGCGGTCATGGTCACGCGGAGTAATCGACACGATAACCGCATTACGACCGGCCACGCGAGATTTGCCGATTACGGCCAGATCATAGAATTGACTGAGTTTTTGTGGGTCCAGCGAATATGACGCGGCGTCACGGGGACTGCCCAGGCCGGCCACAAGTGTGCCGCTGACGCACTGTGCATGCCCCTCTACCCGTACCACTTCCTGGGCAGAACCATCGAGCTGCAACAGACGCTCCCGGACCTGACCGTTCTGGACGAGATGCCAGATGTCGTGGGTAGAAAAACTGCCGTTACGCTCATAGATGAACGTACCTTGAAAGCTTTGCTGCCGCTCTGCACGCCCAAGTCGAGTCAGCCAGTCTTGGGCTTCATCGGCGTGGGCGGGTAGTGCAAACCAACTACTGAGCAAAAGCGTAAGGAGCGGTATGGCGCGCATAGGGCTCCTTAACGGTTCAGCGGTTTTCCAGGCTTGCTGCGCGAGCGTATGGCAGGGCACTTTCAGCGTTCTTGCCAGCTGCTTCCTGTGCATGTTGGCGCAGGTAGCCTGGTAGGCGCTGATCCTGCCAGCCGGATTGCCCTTGAAGCACACCGTTAGCCATAGGGCCGGCGGTGTCAGAGCTTTCCTTGTAGCCAGCCAGTACAGCCGGGCCTTTGACCTGCGGACCGGCCATAACCGGCTGCTGAGTCTGCTGGGCCAACTCGGCACCTGCGATTTCGTCCTGGTTGTACAGACGAACACCGGCCAGTACGGCGACGGTCACCGAAGCAGCGACTGCCAGACGACCCAGGCTACGCCATGGACCACGAGCAGCTTTTGCCGGAACGGCTTCATCGGCCAACGCGGCAGAAACGGCCGCAGCAATATCCAGACGAGGGATTAGAAGATCCTTGTGCATCACCGCCCGAGCGACTTGGTAACGAGACCAGGTATCACGGGTTTGGGCATCATCAAATGCGTTGAGCACTCGACGAAGTTCCAGTTCATCCGCTTCGTTATCCATCACTGCGGACAGCGATTCCTGCAGGGCATCACGACTCATGGCGGTTCCTCTCTTGGCTGTCGCCGCTGTCTTTAGTTTTCCTGCAACAACGGTTGCAAGGCTTTGTCGATGGCTTCCCGGGCCCGGAAAATCCGTGACCTTACAGTCCCCACCGGACATTGCATGACGCTCGCAATGTCTTCGTAACTCAGACCATCGAATTCACGTAAAGTTAACGCCGTACGCAAATCTTCTGGCAGTTGCTGAATCGTTCGATGAACGGTTCCCTCGATCTCGTCGCGCAGCAAAGCACGCTCCGGCGACTCGAGATCTTTGAGGCCGTGATCACCATCATAGAATTCAGCATCTTCTGAACTGACATCACTGTCTGGTGGGCGGCGACCGCGAGACACCAGATAGTTCTTCGCCGTGTTGATGGCGATGCGGTACAGCCACGTATAAAACGCGCTATCACCGCGAAAATTTCCCAGTGCACGGTATGCCTTGATAAAGGCTTCCTGTGCAACGTCCTGCGCTTCATGGGTGTCGTGCACAAACCGCACGATCAACCCGAGAATTTTGTGCTGATATTTCAGCACCAGCAGATCAAATGCGCGCTTATCGCCGCGTTGTACGCGCTCGACCAGCTGCTGATCCTCTTCCTGGGTTAGCATGAACACTCCTCGTTGTACTCGAAGGAGGCTTGCATAACTAAACGATCAGGCTTGCAAACATAGACTCGGGCTTTTCGCAAAAGTTCTCCCCCTTCAAGCAAGTTTCCGGCACGCACTGATTTGGCACACACGAAAAACGCAGCTCAGGCAACGCCGGCTGCGCGAATAATCTTGTCGTCGGTCTTCTGACGCGTCCAATGCTCCCGACGGGCCAATAAACACAACGTCTTCCCAGCTTTCGGGCAACCTGCTATTGAGTCGGGGCCTATGCAAAAAGTTCCCGCTCGCTGACTGGCTGTGAAACCGAAGCTGTGCACCGTAATCTCACAATGCCACGAATGCCTGGCTATTGTGCCGCTCCACCCCTCTATATACTAGTGGCCTGTGTGCCCCTTTGATTCGCCGATCCAGGCGTCCTGCTTGCGCCTCCTCTCCGGATCGCTTTTTGCGGAATCCATTCAATGAGCCAACAGTTTCAACACGATGTCCTGGTGATCGGCAGCGGTGCCGCCGGCTTGAGCCTGGCACTGACACTCCCCGGCCATCTGCGCATTGCCGTCCTGAGCAAGGGCGACCTGGCCAACGGTTCGACATTCTGGGCGCAAGGCGGTGTTGCTGCCGTGCTGGACGACACCGACACCGTCCAATCCCATGTCGAAGACACCCTCAATGCCGGCGGCGGCCTGTGCAATGAAGACGCGGTGCGCTTCACGGTCGAGCATAGCCGCGAAGCCATTCAATGGTTGATCGACCAGGGGGTGCCCTTCACGCGCGATGAGCATGCAGGCAATGACGACGGCGGATTCGAGTTCCACCTGACCCGTGAAGGCGGCCACAGCCACCGCCGCATCATCCACGCCGCCGACGCCACCGGCGCCGCCATCTTCAGGACGCTGCTCGATCAGGCCCGCCAACGGCCCAATATCGAATTGCTGGAGCAGCGCGTCGCCGTCGACCTGATTACCGAAAAACGCCTGGGCCTTGCCGGCGAGCGCTGCCTCGGCGCCTATGTGCTGAACCGCGCCAGCGGTGAAGTCGACACCTATGGCGCACGCTTCACCATCCTTGCCTCGGGCGGCGCAGCCAAGGTCTACCTCTATACCAGCAACCCTGACGGCGCCTGCGGCGACGGTATCGCCATGGCCTGGCGCTCGGGCTGCCGAGTGGCGAACCTGGAATTCAACCAGTTCCACCCCACGTGCCTGTATCACCCCCAGGCCAAGAGTTTCCTGATCACCGAGGCTTTGCGCGGCGAAGGTGCGCACTTGAAGCTGCCCAATGGCGAACGCTTCATGCAGCGCTTCGACCCACGCGCCGAACTGGCGCCGCGCGACATCGTCGCCCGCGCCATTGACCATGAAATGAAGCGCCTGGGTATCGACTGCGTCTACCTGGACATCAGCCACAAACCGGAGGCCTTCATCAAGACGCACTTTCCCACCGTCTATGAACGTTGCCTGACCTTCAACATCGACATCACCAAAGGCCCGATCCCGGTGGTGCCTGCCGCGCATTACACCTGCGGCGGCGTGATGGTCGACCAACACGGCCGCACCGACGTGCCCGGCCTGTACGCCATCGGCGAAACCAGCTTCACCGGCCTGCACGGCGCCAACCGCATGGCCAGCAACTCGCTGCTCGAATGCTTCGTGTACGCGCGCTCGGCAGCGGCGGACATCCTTGAACAACTGCCGCGCATCCCGGTACCGGCCGCCCTGCCCCGCTGGGATGCCAGTCAGGTGACGGATTCGGACGAGGACGTGATCATCGCGCACAACTGGGACGAGCTGCGGCGCTTCATGTGGGACTACGTGGGGATCGTGCGCACCAACAAGCGCCTGCAACGGGCACAGCACCGGGTGCGTTTGCTGCTGGATGAAATCGACGAGTTCTACAGCAACTATAAAGTCAGTCGCGACCTGATCGAACTGCGCAACCTGGCTCAAGTCGCCGAGCTGATGATTCGCTCGGCCATGGAGCGCAAGGAAAGCCGGGGCCTGCATTACACCCTGGACTACCCGCAGATGCTGCCCGAGGCCCGCGACACTATTCTGGTGCCAGCCACCTACGGCGACTGAACTTCAAGCGTACGCGCAGGCGCCGGTGCACATCGGCGCTCTGCGAGTCGCGAGGCACACAAAGGGAGCGCACCCACCGCTCACCCTGCACGCGATAACGCAGCACCACCACCAGCGGCAGCGCCAGGCTGTCGGGCCGCAGTTGCACGCTGTGCCAGCCGCGCTCGGCGCTGAACAATTGCCAGCCCTCTTCATCGCGGCGCAGGCCGCGAATCGACGAGCGATGAGTCAGCAGGATATGTCGCGGCAACACCCACGCGGCGTGGGCCAGGCACACCAGCAGGCCAAGGGAGGCAAAAGGCAGGTCGACCACCAGGCAGGCACCCAGCGCGAGCAGCTGGGCAAGCAGATACGCCGCCAGCAACAGCCGTGAGGCCTGCCAGCGGCATTCAAAACGGTTACTTGGGCTGGACACGGTCCAGGATCATCCGAACCATGCGCTGCAGCTCCGGATCTTCCGATTCGGCGCGCTCCATGAACCAGCCGAACATGTCCTGGTCCTCGCATTCCAGCAATCGGACGTAAAGGTCGCGATCCACTTGGTTGAGCGTTGCGTAGACTTCTTTGGTGAAAGGCACCAGCAACACGTCCAATTCCAGCATGCCACGACGGCTGTGCCAGTAGAGGCGATTGATTTCTACATCTTCGACCATGGAGCGCTCCTCAAATAGAGCGCAAGTATACAGGCCCGACGGCACCGGACCAGTCGGCTTTGGTCGCGCCCCATGGAAACTATGCATTTGCCGGGCGCCCCTCTATGATGCACCCATGACTTTTTAACCTGCGATGACCCATGGCCGACTCTGCTTTCTTCTGCTCCCTGACCCACGAAGGCGTTCTTGCCGTCCGCGGTGCTGACGCTGCCAAGTTCCTGCAGGGCCAGTTGACCTGCAACCTCAATTACCTGAATGACACCCAGGCCAGCCTGGGCGCGCGCTGCACGCAAAAAGGCCGGATGCAGTCCAGTTTTCGCATCCTGTTACAAGGTGACGGCGTGCTCCTGGCCATGGCCAGCGAACTGCTCGAACCGCAACTGGCGGACCTGAAAAAATACGCGGTGTTCTCCAAATCCAAACTCACCGATGAAAGCGCCGCGTGGGTGCGTTTTGGCCTGGCGCATGCCGATCAGGCCCTATCCGCCCTTGGTTTGGCGTTACCGGTGGAGACCGACAGCGTGGTGCGCACCGAGACGCTGATCGCCATCCGTGTATCGCCAGGCCGCGCTGAACTCTGGGCACCCGCCGAACACGCCGAGAGCCTGCTCAGCCAATTGGCGGCCACCCTGCCGCAAGCCGAGCTGAACGAATGGCTGCTCGGCCAGATTCGCGCCGGCATCGGCCAGGTGATGCCGCAGACCCGCGAACTGTTCATCCCGCAGATGCTCAATCTGCAAGCCGTGGGCGGGGTCAGCTTTAAGAAAGGCTGCTATACCGGCCAGGAAATCGTCGCGCGCATGCAGTACCTCGGCAAACTCAAGCGCCGCCTGTACCGCCTGAGCATGGTTGCAGCCCAATTGCCCGAGCCAGGCACCGCACTGTTTGCTCCCAGCCATAACAGTTCGATCGGCGAAGTGGTCATCGCGGCAAAAGCCGACCAGTCAATTGAACTTCTTGCCGTGCTGCAAGCCGAAGCTGCCGACAATGGCGACATCCGTTTAGGCAGCCTGGAAGGCCCCGGCCTGCAGTTGCTCGACCTGCCCTACGCGCTGGATCGCGATCGCGAGATCCAGCGTTGATCGCTGCACCTTTTTTTGCGACACCCTAGAGAGCATGAATGAACCAGCTGGCGGAAAAAGTCCAACAGGCTTTGGTGAAGGCCATCGACAACGATGACCTGGTTCTGCCGACATTACCGGAGGTGGCCATGAAGATTCGTCAGGCCGCCGAAGACCCGGAGATCAGCATCAGCCACTTGAGCAAGGTGATCGGTCGTGATACGGCCCTGTCGGCGCGCCTGATCAAAGTGGTCAACAGCCCGTTGCTGAGGGCGACTCAGGAAGTCACCGACCTGCACACCGCCATCACGCGGCTTGGCACCAATTACAGCAGCAACCTGGCCATCGGCCTGGTCATGGAACAGATCTTCCACGCCCGCTCCGAGGTGGTGGAACAGAAAATGCGCGATGTGTGGCGCCGCAGCCTTGAAGTAGCCGGCGTCAGCTATGCCTTGTGTCGCCGGCACAGCCAGCTCAAGCCGGACCAGGCGGCCCTGGGTGGCCTGGTGCACCAGATTGGCGTGCTGCCGATCCTCACCTACGCCGAAGACCATTACGAGTTGCTGTCCGATCCGGTCAGCCTAAACCACGTGATCGACAGCATCCATCCGATACTGGGCGACAAGTTGCTCAGTGGCTGGGACTTCCCGGAAATGCTGGCAAAACTGCCGGGCCAGTACCTGAACCTGGAACGCGACGGCGGCCCGCTCGATTACATCGACCTGGTGCAGGTTGCGGTGCTGTTCTGTCACCACAACACGGAACACCCATTGGCGAAAGTCGACATGGCGAGCGTGCCGGCGATGAAAAAACTGCGGCTCGACCCCTCCAGCGAGAAACTGCACCTTGAGCTGCATGAAGCACGTTCGATGTTCTATTGATCGCCGGCAATAAAGCTCACTCGCACTTTCAAGCCCGCCGACGCGCCATCATGCAGACTGATCTGCGCCAGGTGCGCACGGCAGATCTCGCCGACAATCGCCAGCCCCAGGCCGGACCCCATACCCTGCTGACTGCGTCGATAAAATCGCTCGAACACCCGGTCCCGCTCCTCCAGCGGGATACCCGGGCCATCGTCCTCGACTTCCAGCACCGCCGGCGCCGTCACCCGTAAAATCACGTTGCCACCCGGTGGAGTGTGAGCCAATGCGTTGTCCACCAGGTTGCTCAGCAACTCGTTGAGCAGCGTCGGTTCGCCACGCAGCCACACCGGTTCGTCCGCCTCCAGCGCCAGGGCAACGCCACGCGCATGGGCCAGCGGCGCCATGGCCATGCCCAGCTCCCGCGCCAGTTGACTGAGGTCGAGCAACTGCGCGCCGCCTTCGGCAATGGCCCGGGCACCGTTTTCGATGCGGGCCAGGGACAACAACTGATTAGCCAGGTGAGTGAGCCGATCGGTGCCCTGGGCGGCGGTTTCCAGGGTGCTGCGCCACGTGGCCGGTTCTTCGGCGCGCAGGCCGAGTTCCAGGCGGGCCTTGAGCGCGGCCAGCGGCGTGCGCAACTCGTGGGCGGCGTCGGCAATAAACTGCGCCTGGCGTTCGAACTGGCCGCGCAGGCGTTCGGTGAAATGATTGAGGGAGCGCACCAGCGGACCGAACTCATCCTGCACCTCCACCAGCGGCAAGGGCCGCAGGTCGTCGGGCTGGCGCTCTTCCACCGCCGTGCGCAGGCGCTCCAGCGGGCGCAACGCCGCGCTGACGGCAAACCACACCAGCAGCAGCGCACCAATGGCAAGCATGCCCAGGCGTAACAAGGTGTCGGCCATCAGGCTGCGCGCCATGGCGACACGGGCTTCGTCGGTTTCCGCCACACGCACCTCCGCCATGCCGTTCATGTTCGGCTCGGAGACAGCCTTGAGCAGGCTCACCACGCGCACCGGCTGGCCCTGATACACAGCGTCGTAGAACCGCGCCAGGGCCGGATAATCGTCGGTGCGCGGGGTGCCGGGTGGCGGGCCGGGCAGGTTTTCATAACCGGAAATCAGCTGCTGGTGGATGTCGTTGACCTGATAATAAATACGCCCGGCACTGTCGTAGGCGAAGGTATCCAGGGCCACATAAGGCACATTGGCGCTGAGCGTGCCGTCCACCTGGGTCAAGCCGGCGGCAATGGTGCGCGCCGAGGCCAGCAGCGTGCGGTCGTAGGCGGTGTCGGCGGCTTCGCGACCGTTCCAGTAGGCGCTCATGCCGCTGGCGAGCATCAGCAGCACCAGCAACAGCGCCAGGTTGCACAGCAGGCGCCAGCGCAGGCTACGGGGCTTATGCATCGCGGGCTTCCAGCAGGTAGCCGAGACCACGGAAGGTGACAATGGCGATGGGCTGGCCATCGAGCTTCTTGCGCAGGCGGTGCACGTAGATTTCGATGGCGTCGGGGCTGGCTTCTTCGTCGAGACCGAACACCTGGGAGGCCAGTTGCTCCTTGCTCATCACCCGACCAGGCCGGGCAATGAGCGCCTCAAGCACGGCTTGCTCACGAGAGGTCAGGGTCATCAGTTCGCCACCAACCGTGAAGCGCCGCGTATCGAGGTCGTAAACCAGCACGCCGCACGCTTGCTGGCGCTCGCCGCCCAACACGCTGCGCCGCAGCAGCGCCTTGACCCGCGCTTCGAGTTCCGTCAGCTCAAACGGTTTGGCCAGGTAATCGTCGGCGCCCAGGTTCAAGCCATGCACGCGGTCCTTTACATCGCTGCGGGCCGTCAGCATCAACACCGGCACATTTTTTCCACGGGCGCGCAAGCGTGCCAGCACTTCGAAACCGTCCATGCGCGGCAGCCCCACATCGAGGATCACCGCGGCGTATTCCTCACTGCTCAGGGCCAGGTCCGCGGCCACGCCATCGTGCAGTACGTCGACGGTCAACCCCGTGCTCTTGAGCGCCTGGGCGACACTTTCGGCAAGTTGCAAATGGTCTTCAACCAGGAGGACGCGCATGGATTTCTACCTTATTCGGGGTGGTCGGCGCCACGCTTTGCGAGGCAGTTTACAGGCGCCGACTGCCCTGTGAAGCCCGAAAACAGTGAAAGGCAGTTGAAAGGATACTGAAAGCTTCGCCGGTTAGCATCGGGCGACGGCAGGTTACGCCTGCCAAGCTATTGAGCGATAGCACCCGAAAAACGCCTCGAAGCGTTTTCGCCAAATAAGAACAATAAATGGAGACACACATGACGTTCCCCCTACGTAAGCTCGCCCTCGCCGCCGGCTGCATGCTGTTTGCCGGCCACCTGCTGGCCGCCGATGAACCCAAGCGCCCTGAATGCATCGCCCCGGCCTCCCCTGGCGGTGGTTTCGACCTGACCTGCAAACTGGCGCAAAGCGCGCTGGTCAACCAGAAGCTCTTGAGCAAGCCAATGCGTGTGACCTACATGCCAGGCGGCGTGGGCGCCGTGGCCTATAACGCGGTGGTTGCTCAGCGCCCTGCGGATGGCGGCACCCTGGTGGCCTGGTCCAGCGGTTCGCTGCTGAACCTGGCACAGGGCAAGTTCGGTCGCTTCGATGAAAGCGCCGTGCGCTGGCTCGCCGCAGTGGGTACCAGCTACGGTGCTATCGCGGTGAAAAGTGATTCGCCCTACAAGTCTCTCGACGATCTCGTAAAAGCCTTGAAGAAAGATCCAGGCAGCGTGGTGATAGGTTCGGGCGGCACGGTCGGCAGCCAGGACTGGATGCAAACCGCACTGATCGCCAAGGCGGCCGGGATCAACCCGCGCGAGCTGCGTTACGTCGCACTCGAAGGCGGCGGCGAAATCGCCACCGCGTTGCTCGGTGGCCACATCCAGGTGGGCAGTACCGATATCTCCGACTCCATGCCGCACATCCTCAGCGGTGACATGCGCCTGTTGGCGGTGTTCTCCGAGCAGCGTCTGGACGAGCCGGAAATGAAAGACATCCCGACCGCCAAGGAGCAAGGCTACGACATCGTCTGGCCTGTGGTGCGCGGTTTCTACCTCGGGCCAAAAGTCAGCGATGCCGACTACGCCTGGTGGAAAGAGGCGTTCGACAAACTGCTGGCCTCCGACGAGTTCGCCAAGCTGCGTGACCAGCGCGAGCTGTTCCCCTTCGCCATGACCGGCCCGGAGCTGGACACCTACGTGAAGAAACAGGTGGCTGACTACAAAGTGCTGGCCAAAGAGTTCGGCCTGATCCAGTAAACGCCCCCTCTTTTGTGTAATGCCCCTGTAGGAGCGAGCTTGCTCGCGAAGAACCCAAGGACATCCACGTGCGTCCACACAGCACGCGTTATCGTTGACGTTTTTTGCAAGCAAGCTCGCTCCTGCAAGAGAGGCCTTGGAGTTTTCTATGCTCTTACAACGCATTTTCGCCGCCGTGCTGTTGCTGGCCTGCGCCGGCCTCGCCCTGATGGCCTGGCCGTATCAGGCGGCGTTTTCCTACGAGCCGGTCGGGCCGCGCGCCTACCCGCTGCTGATGCTCGGGCTGATGAGCCTGGCGCTGATCTACATGCTGTTTCGCCCGCAGCCCACCAAGCACACCGAAGAAGACCCGGCGCTGGACCGCGACACCCTGATCAAGATAGGCATTTGCGTGGTGCTGTTGCTCGTGTTCGCCGCCACCTTCGAATCCCTGGGTTTCATCCTCAGCAGCATGTTGATCGGCATCCCGATGGCGCGCCTGTATGGCGGCCGCTGGATGCCCAGCGTGGTGATCGTTGGCCTCATGGCTATCGGCCTGTACCTGCTGTTCGATAAAGCCATGGATGTGCCGCTGCCCCTCGGCCTGCTCGACGTTCTGGAGAACTGATATGGATACTTTTGGCTATTTGGGCCAGGGTTTCGGCGTCGCGCTGAGCCCGTACAACCTGATCACCGCGTTGTGCGGCACGCTGATCGGCACCGTGGTCGGTCTGTTGCCGGGCCTGGGCCCGATCAACGGCGTAGCGCTGTTGATCCCCATCGCATTCGCCCTGGGCCTGCCACCCGAGTCGGCATTGATCCTGCTCGCGGCGGTGTACCTGGGCTGCGAATACGGCGGTCGCATCAGCTCGATCCTGCTCAATATTCCGGGCGAAGCCTCCACCGTAATGACCACCCTGGACGGCTACCCAATGGCCCGCAAAGGCTTGGCCGGTGTGGCGCTGTCGTTGTCGGCCTGGAGTTCGTTCATCGGTGCCTTTATCGCCACCTGCGGCATGGTGCTGTTCGCACCGCTGCTGGCCAAATGGGCGATTGCCTTCGGTCCGGCGGAGTATTTCGTACTGATGGTATTTGCGATTGTGTGCCTGGGCGGCATGGCCGGTGACAAGCCGCTGAAGACCTTCGTGGCGGCGCTGATTGGCCTGTTCCTCTCGGCGGTGGGCATCGATGCCAACAGCGGCGTGTACCGCTTTACCGGCGACAACATCCACCTCACCGACGGCATTCAGTTTGTGGTGCTGGTGCTGGGCCTGTTCTCCATCAGCGAGATCCTGTTGCTGCTGGAAAAAACCCACCGTGGCCAGGAAGCGGTCAAGGCCACCGGGCGCATGATGTTCAACCTCAAGGAAGCCGGTGCGGTGTTCGTGGTTAACATCCGCTGCGGCTTGCTCGGTTTCATCATGGGCGTGTTGCCGGGTGCCGGTGCAACCCTGGCGTCCGCCGTGGCCTACATGACCGAAAAACGCCTGGCCGGTGCCAGCGGCAAATTCGGCCAAGGCGACATGCGTGGCCTGGCCGCTCCGGAAACCGCGATCGGCGCCTCCGCCTGCGGCGCACTGGTGCCGATGCTGACCCTGGGCGTTCCCGGCTCGGGCACCACCGCCGTGATGATTGGCGCCCTGTCGCTGTACAACATCACCCCCGGTCCGCTGCTGTTCCAACAGCAACCGGACATTGTCTGGGGCCTGATCGCGTCGTTGTTTATCGCGAACATCATGCTGGTGATCCTCAATATCCCGATGATCCGCATCTTCACCCGTATCCTCGCCGTGCCGAACTGGGCGCTGGTGCCGGTGATCGCCATCATTACCGCGATCGGTGTGTACGCGGTTCACGCCACCACGTTCGACCTGTTCCTGATGGTCGGGATCGGCATCTTCGGCTACATCCTGCGCAAGCTGGACTTCCCGCTGTCGCCGGTATTGCTCGGCTTTATCCTCGGCGGCCTGATGGAACAGAACCTGCGCCGGGCGCTGTCGATCTCCAACGGTGCACTGGAAATCCTCTGGTCGAGCCCGATCACCTTTGGCGTGTGGGTACTGACCGCACTGATGCTGATGTTCCCGCTGGTGCGCATTTACCGCAAACGCGCCCTGCAGCGTCGTGCCGTGGCCGATGTCTGAGGTCACCTTCAAACATTGGTGGGGAACACCGCTGGTCGGCCTGGCCGGCGGTTACCTGGCCAGCCTCGTCGGCTGGCCTTTGCCCTACATGGTCGGCTCGTTGCTGGCGATCATCCTGGTGCGCTGCCTGACGCCGTGGCAGTTGGCGGAAATCCCCGGTGGGCGCAAATGCGGCCAATGGGTGGTGGGCATCGGCATCGGCCTGCACTTCACACCGGTGGTGATCGAGCAAGTGATGAGCCACTTCGGGCTGATCTTTTTCGGCGCGCTGGTCACCAGCCTGTCGAGTGTGGTCAGTGTGTGGCTGATGCGCCGCAGTGGCGAAGATCGCGCTACCGCGTTTTTTTCCAGCATGCCAGGCGGGTCCGGCGAGATGGTCAACCTCGGCGCACGCAACGGTGCCGTGTTGAGCCGTGTCGCGGCGGGGCAAAGCCTGCGGGTATTAGTGGTGGTGCTGTGTGTGCCGGCGATCTTCAAATACTTGCTGGGTGGGGGCGCGCCGCAGTTTCATCCGGCGCCGGTCAATTGGCTATGGCTGGCGTTGCTGTTTCCGATAGGTGCGCTGGCGGCCTGGGGCTGGCAGCGTTTGCGACAACCGAACCCTTGGCTGTTCGGCCCGTTGCTGGTCAGCGCGACGGCCAGTGTGATGTGGGATCTGCATATCGGCCTGCCCGATGGCGGCAGTCAGATCGGCCAATGGTTGATCGGCAGCGGTTTGGGCTGTCACTTCAACCGCCAGTTCTTCCGACGTGCGCCGGCGTTCATGGCGCGCACCTTGATAGGCACCGCCTTGACCATGGCACTGGCAACATTGGCGGCGATGGGCTTGAGCGCCCTGACCCATCTCGACCTGCGCTCCCTGACCCTGGGCATGATGCCCGGCGGCATTGCCGAGATGAGCCTTACGGCTGAAACCTTGCAATTGTCGGTGCCATTGGTGACAGCGATGCAGGTGATGCGTTTGTTGTTTGTGCTGTTCCTGGCGGAGCCGTTGTTCCGGTACTGGAATCGTCAGCCTTGAATAAGCAGCTTGTCGTGCTTGCCAGGCTTTGTGACCGTTCATCTGGACTGTCATTTCTCACAGCTGGGCATTCTCAACCATAAAGCGCATGAATTCCCGGGCAGGACTCATCAATAATCACGCTGCCTGCAGCCTGTGAACCCCTGGGAGTACACATGATGGAAGATCTTATTCAAAGCCCCCCTGGCGATGCCCGTGCACATGCACAAGTTGTGCAAACCATTGCAGTACCGGGCTCCCCCAATCGCCTGGTAATGAACCGCGCAGGAACACGCCTTTATGTGGCAAGCGCCACAGCATCGGGATCCCTCACCGTTCTAGATACCCAGCCACTTAGCGTCCTACAGACGATAGAAAATCTCGGTTCCCCGATATGGCTGGCAATCAACCCGGCAGGTTCGCGCATTTACGTGAGTGACAACAGCGCCGCATCGGGAAACCCGATTACCGTTATCGAAACCGTGAGTAACAGCGTCATCGCACGCATCACGGGGTTCACGACGGTTAATGGCATGGCATTGAACTCAACCGGCACCCGGCTCTATGTCGCTGATCACGGGGCTTCGGAGTTGGTAACCATTGACACCAGCGACCACCAACGCGTAACCGAAATACCTGTGCGTTACGCCAAGGAAGTGATAGTGGCGCCGCGTGACGACACTCGCGTTTACGTTGTGTCGGATTTAGCGGGCTGGAGCATCGTAGACCTTGAAAACAAGCCGATCGTCAGGCAGCTCGCCATCGCCCCAGGCAATCCTACTTCGATCGGTCACAGCCCACGCTACCCACGCATTTACATCACTCACCGCGACGCGGGCCGCTTGACTATCGGCGACGCCTTGATTCCTGAAGTCAGCAAGTACATCAGCGGCCTCAACGAGCCCTGGGGCGTAGCATTCAACCCCCTCAGCGAGATGGCCTATATCACTGAGAGGGACCAGATCAGCATTTATGACACCCGACTGGAAAGCATGGTCGGCACGATCGCAGGTTTCGGCAGTCCGCGAGGTATTGTGGTAGCTCCGGACGGCCGCAATCTGTATGTCGCTGATATTCAAAACCAATCGATATGCATGGTCAGGCTATAGCAACGCACGGGTCAAACAGGCGGCAATCGCCACTCAATCGGCGCCTCGCCGTTTTGCTCAAGAAACTTGTTGGCGCGGCTGAAATGCCCGCAACCGAGAAACCCGCGATACGCCGACAGCGGCGACGGGTGCACCGAAGTCAGCACCAGGTGCTTGGTGGCATCGATCAGCTTCTGCTTGCTCTGGGCATGGGCGCCCCACAACAGGAACACCAGGTGCGGCTGATGCTCGCTGACCACCTCGATCACCCGATCGGTAAAAAACTGCCAGCCCTTGCCGGCATGGGCGTTGGCGTTGGCGCGCTCCACGGTCAGCGTGGTGTTGAGCATCAGCACGCCCTGGTCGGCCCAGCTTTGCAGGTAGCCGTGGTTGGGGATGTCAATGTTCAGGTCACGCTTGAGTTCTTTATAGATATTGACCAACGAAGGCGGCGCCGGCACGCCCGGTTGCACCGAGAAGCACAAACCATGGGCCTGGCCGGGACCGTGATACGGGTCCTGTCCAAGAATGACCACTTTGACCTTGTCCAGCGGCGTGGAATTGAGTGCATTGAAGATCAGCGGGCCCGGCGGATAGATCTCCTTGCCTGCGGCGTGTTCCTGGCGCAGAAACTCGCGCAGTGCGCCCATGTAGGGCTTGTCGAACTCCTCGCGCAGAGCGTGTTTCCAACTGGGTTCGAGTTTGATGCGGTCGCCGTCGGTCATGATGAGGTCATCGAGTGAAAAACAATGGGCGAACCCTAGGAAAGCCGACCCCGCTTGTCAATTGATCTGACACACCCCCGGCACTTTCCCACGGAGCGATCATACTGACCCTTCACCTTCTGGATTGAGGTCACGATGAATCTGCACTTCGAAGAACTCACCGGCAACCACGGCGCCCGCATCGGCATCGCCAGCCTGGATGCGCAACAGTCGCTCAACGCCCTCTCCCTGCCGATGATCCTGGCCCTGGACGAACGCCTGGACACCTGGGCCAAGGACCCGACGATCGTCTGCGTATTGCTGCGCGGCAACGGCCCCAAGGCCTTCTGCGCAGGCGGCGAAGTGCGCAGCCTGGCGATGGCCTGCCGGGAACAACCTGGCGTCGTGCCTACCCTGGCCGCGCAATTTTTTGCCGCTGAATATCGCCTGGATTATCGCCTGCATACCTACCCGAAACCGTTGATCTGCTGGGGTCACGGTTATGTGTTGGGCGGCGGGATGGGCCTGTTGCAGAGTGCGTCCGTACGCATTGTGACCCCCAGCAGCCGTTTGGCCATGCCGGAAATCAGCATCGGCTTGTACCCGGACGTGGGCGCCAGCTGGTTTCTGTCGCGCCTGCCCGGCACGCTGGGTTTGTTCCTAGGCCTTACCGGTGCCCATATCAATGGCCGTGATGCCCTGGACCTGGGCCTGGCCGACCGTTTCCTGCGCGATGACCAGCAAGACGAATTGCTCGATGGCCTGTTGCAATTGAACTGGCAGGAACAGACCGCGATGCAGCTCAACAGTTTGCTCAAGGCCCTGGCCCAGGACGCCGTCGACCAGCTACCCGAGGCACAATGGATGCCGCGCCGGGGGCAGATCGACGAATGGCTGGATGTGGGTGACGTGGCCAGTGCGTGGCGCGCGTTGAGCCTGCTCAAGGATCACGCTGACCCACTCCTGGCCCGCGCCGGCAAGACCCTCAGTGAAGGCTGCCCGTTGACGGCGCACCTGGTGTGGGAGCAGATCCGCCGCGCCCGTCATTTGTCCCTGGCGCAAGTGTTCCAGATGGAATACACGCTGAGCCTCAATTGTTGTCGCCATCCGGAATTTGCCGAAGGCGTACGGGCAAGGCTGATCGATAAGGATCAGGCGCCTCGCTGGCATTGGCCGGATATCAATACAATTCCCGAGGCGGTGGTGCAGGCGCACTTCAACAAGGCATGGGAAGGTAGGAATCCTTTGGCAGATCTTTCCGATTACTGACAGCTTATCGCCGGTTATCCTTAACGTTGAAGGCACAGTTACCCGGTTGATTTTCCTTGCACAGATAAACCAGTTGGTCGAACGAAGTGTTTTCGCGCTCCCAATGCAAGCTGTCCGCCAACGACATGCTGCTGGCCACGTCTGACAGGCACGGACGCAATACGACAAGCTCATCGCGCTGATTGGTGTACACACATTTTTCCACCAGCCCGCTGCGTCGATCATCACCCTTCTGCGGCGCAAACACCGCGCCCGAGAAGGCATGTATGAACTCGCCGGGCTCAACCTTGGGACCTTGCCACAGCACGCCGCTGGCCTGGTACTGGAAATAACCCGTGCCCGTCTGGATCTTCGACTTGTCTGGACAGAACTGGTTGCCCTGCGCCTGGCCAGCCATACAGACGACCAGTACAAGCATGCACATCACGTGTTTGAGCATAGACGCCACCTTCGATTACCACACCGCTTTTCCCCCAGTGAAATGTATCTGCGGCCTCAAAGCTAGCTGTTAATTCTGACAGTACCGACAAACGGCGGGCAAAAAAAAGCGGCGCATCATGCGCCGCTTCGTTCAAAACCTTTTGTCAGCGGTGACCTCCGCGCCCACCGCCGTGATCGCCACCACGCCCGTGCCCACCGTTGCCCCACCGATTGTCTCCCCATCCCTGGTTTGGATACGGCCGATAGGCAGACCTTGGGTAGTAACGTGGCGCAGGTTGGTAATAACGCGGCGCCGAATAATAACGGGGAGCCGGATAGTAGCGTGGCGCGGGTGTGTAGTAGCTGCGCCCGTAGTAACGAGGACCGCCGTAATAATAGGCGGGTGCCGGTGCGGTGTAGACCTCGGAGCGGTAGTAAGTGGTACCTCCATCGTAATAGGGCACGCAAGCTGACAGGGTCAGGCCGAGTAATGCAGTGAGCAGCAGTCGTCGATACATGGCGGCCTCCTGGACCGCGGAAGAGCACCTCCAGCGACGCTGGAGGGCGTCATTCAGATTTACTTGAATGACAGAACGTATGACATCAAAAGCAGAATCTGGTGCGTTTCAGTAACAACTTGATACATCACCAGCGGTACGCCGGAATACGTTAGCTGTATCGATTCAGTATTTTATTCAGAGGCGAAACTTTGTCTCTTACAATGATGTCATTGTGATACTGCACAGTGCCACGGAGGCCTTGGTGTGCGCCTTCCCGTTACTTACCGCCGGATTCAAGATATGAAAATTGCTACCAAGCTGCTGCTCTCATTTTTACTTTGCTCCGTGATTACCCTCGGTGTCGGCCTGCTGGGTATCAAAGGGGTCGTGCGGCTCGCCGCAGCGCTGGAATTAACGTTCTCCAACAACCTGGTGTCGGTCAGCAACACAACTGCCACCCTGAATGGGCTGGTGGCACACAACCGTGGTTTGTACCGCTTGCTCGATGCCGGTAACGGTGACGTCGCCCAGCAGGACCGCGACCGCGTGCGCCAGGATATCGCCAACGAAGTCAAACGCAGCCAGGCGGCGTACACCACCTACCGCGCCACGCCGTTGGAAGATGACGAGCGGGCGGCGGGTGACACCTTCGACCAGATCTGGCCAACGTACCTCAGTAGCTCGGAACGCATCCTGAGTCTGCTCGACAAAGGCCAGATCGAGCAGGCACGCACCGAGCTCAATACCACCAACAATGAACTGTTCCGCCAGGCCCGCGAGCTGATCCGCGTGATGGTCGAATCCAACAACCGCCAGATCAAGGAAGGCGCCATTGCCGCCGAGGCGCTGCGTGACAGTGCGCTCACCTGGATGATCAGTGGCATCGTCCTGGCCTTCATCATCGCCATTATCGTCGGCGTGCTGATCACCCGCCTGATCACCCGCCCCATCGCTCAAGCGGTGGCGAGCGCGCAACGCATTGCCGACGGTGACCTGACCCAGACCATCAGCACCGAGCGCACCGACGAAGCCGGGCAGTTGCTGGTGGCGCTGTCGGACATGCAGGGCGGCTTGAAACACACCCTGCTGGAAATCGCAAACGCCTCCGACCAGCTGGCCTCGGCCGCTGAAGAACTGAGCGCAGTCACCGAAGAAAGCACCCGGGGCCTGACCCGGCAGAATGATGAAATTCAACAAGCTGCCACCGCCGTGAACGAGATGACTGCGGCCGTCGATGAGGTGGCCGGCAACGCTGTATCGACTTCGCAGGCTTCAAGCCAGGCGACTACCGAGGCCGAGGAAGGCCGTGAGCAAGTGGCACAGGCCGTCTCCGGCATGAATTCGATGGTGGTGGAGATCAACGATTCGACGAAGTCGGTGGAAGGCCTCGCCAGCCAGGTCCGCGAAATCGGCAAGGTGATCGATGTGATTCGTGGGATTGCCGACCAGACCAACCTGCTCGCCCTCAACGCAGCGATCGAGGCCGCCCGTGCGGGTGAGCAAGGTCGTGGCTTTGCGGTGGTGGCCGATGAAGTGCGCGCGCTGGCCCATCGCACACAAGTGTCCACGGTGGACATTGAAAAAATGATCGGCGAAGTGCAAGTCGGCGCCGACGGCGCGGTGGCCGCGATGAACAAGAGCCTGAGCTGGGCCAACAACACCCAGGTGCTGGCGCAGAATGCCGGCGAAGCGTTGCAACGTATCACCGCCAGTGTGGCGAAGATCAACGAACGCAACCTGGTCATCGCGTCCGCCTCGGAGGAACAGGCCCAAGTGGCGCGTGAAGTCGATCGCAACCTGCTCAACATCCAGGACCTGTCGACCCAGACCGCCGCCGGCGCGCATCAGACCAACGCTTCCAGCCAGGACCTGTCGCGCCTGGCCACCTCGTTCAGTGTGCTGGTCGGCAAATTCAAGCTGTAAGTAGCTTGGCGCCCATCGGCGCTGTATCGTGCAAGGCCACGCACACCTTGCCCGATACAGCCCGACCTGCCCATGACCACCCCGACCCTTTGCCCCGCCTGCGGTGCCCGTAACGACTGCAGCCTGGCCGACCCGCGCACGGCCGACCAGGCCTGCTGGTGCTACAGCGTCACCATCGACCCGGAGGTGCTCCAGGCGCTGCCCGACGAACTGCGCAACCAGGCCTGCCTGTGCCCGCGTTGCGCCCAGGTGGACCAACAGCTGCGCCGCCACGATGCGCCTTGATCGCTTCCTCAGTAACCTGCCACGGTTTAATCGCAAGCAAGTGCGGCTGCTGTTGGCCGAACGCCGGGTAACGGTGGATGGTGCCACGGTAAGCGACCCGCTTCATGAGGTGCGCACGTTCAGCAGCGTGCGCGTGGACGGTGAGGTGCTGCAGCCGGGCAAACCTGCACGTTATTTCATGCTGCACAAGCCGCAAGGGTGCGTCAGCGCTACCTGCGATGCGCAACACCGCACAGTACTCGATCTGCTGGATGAACCGCACAAGGACGCACTGCATATCGCCGGGCGTCTGGACTACAACACCACCGGGCTGATGGTACTCACCAATGACGGCCAGTGGTCGCGGCGCCTGACGCAACCGGCGACCAAGTTACCCAAGGTGTATCGGGTGGAAACCGAGCAGGACATCGGCCCGGACTATGCAGCGGTCTTCAGGGCGGGCCTGTACTTCGCCTTCGAAAACCTCATCACTCAACCCGCCGAACTGGAGTTACTGGGCCCCAGGACGGCGCGCTTGAGCATCATCGAAGGCCGCTATCACCAGGTCAAACGCATGTTCGGGCATTTTGATAACAAAGTGACTGCCCTGCATCGCGAGCGCATGGGGCCGCTGCAACTGGATGCAGCGCTTGCGCCGGGCGAATATCGGGCGCTGACTGACGAGGAAATCCGTCTCGTCTGACGACCGCTCAGCCGCTGACGGCAAAAAAACCTCTGCGCCGCTTGCGACATCCCGAGCCTGTGCTTGAATCAAGTTCACCCGTTGGATGATGACTGGCGGGTCACCTATAACCTCCAAGAAACACCTTGCCCCGCCCGCGCTTGATTGACGGGCTGTCCCGGCAAACATCCCGCCCTGACAACCGCTGTCGGCCAGCCGCAATCGGACCGACATGGGCGCTCGGCTTCCAGGCGTATGCCTACCTGTCATAAAGCTCGTGCACAGTCATTTGCGCGCCCTACCCGCTTGCCAGGAGTCTTACGACATGAGGCCAGAAATCGCTGTGTTGGATATACAGGGTCAATACCGGGTTTACACGGAGTTCTATCGCGCCGATGCCGCTGAAAAAACCATCGTCCTGGTCAACGGCTCGATGGCCACCACGGCCTCTTTCTCCCAGACCGTGAAAAGCCTGTACCCGCAATTCAATGTGGTGTTGTACGACCAGCCCTATGCCGGCCGTTCCAAACTACACAACCGCCACGAGCGGATGCTGACCAAGGAAGTCGAAGGCCAGATCCTCCTGGAGCTCATCGACCGCTTTGCCGCCGAACACGTGCTCTCGTTCTCCTGGGGCGGCGCCGCGACGCTGTTCGCCCTCGCTCAACGCCCGCAACGCGTCGAAAAGGCCGTGATCAGCTCGTTCTCCCCGGTGATCAACGCACCGATGCGTGATTATCTGGAGCGCGGCGTCGACTACCTCGGCAACCTGGACCGCGACCGCGTCGGCCACCTGGTCAACAGCACCCTGGGCAAGCACTTGCCGTCGCTGTTCAAGCGCTTCAACCACAAGCACGTGAGCGGCCTGGCCGAACATGAATACGGACAGATGCACTTCCACATCAGCCAGGTGCTCAACAGCGACCGGTTGTGCTACCTCAAGGCAGCCAGGCAGATCGACATTCCCGTGCTGTTCGTGAACGGCGAGTGGGACGAGTACACCAGCGCAGGCGATGCCAGGCTGTTCGGTCAGCATGTGAAAAACAGCAGCTTCAGCACGGTTCAGGCGACGGGGCATTTCCTCGATATGGAGCATAAAGCGGCGTGCCGGGACAGCCGGGACGCGGTGGTGGGCTTTTTGAAAGGGCAGCGGCCGGTGAGTCGCATACGTTACCAGCCAGGTCAGACGCAACACGCCTTTGCGGTCTGACATCAGACTCACTGCAGGAGCGGGCTCCTGCAGTGGCGCCACCTATTCGGCAGGCGGCGCGAGCGCAACGTGCGATTTTTTCGAAGAAAAACTTCAAATCCGGGTGAACATCTGGTACAAAGTCAGCCGCTTTGAGCGGGTATAGTTTAGTGGCAAAACGAAAGCTTCCCAAGCTTTAGTTGAGGGTTCGATTCCCTCTACCCGCTCCACTCAAATAGGTTCTCCTGTCATGCCACGGCTGACACGGGAAGCATAAAAAACCGGTCCCTGTGACCGGTTTTTTTATGCCTGGCGTTCAAGGGCCGTTAACGCCTGTGTTCGCGTCGCCCCAGAAAACTGTACAAATATAAAATTCTGTACAAGTATTGTGCGTTGGGTACCAATACACATTGATCAACCGGTCGATCACGCCCAGGTCGGCGTCCAATGAGGTGCAATTCATGAATGTGCACATGCTGACCGAGCTGGCCGCGAACGGCGAGATCCGCGAGCTGCAATTGCTGTCGCTGGAAGGTGGCTTGTATCTGGCACGGGTTCGGCTGGATCGCGATGAAAAAACGCTGCAGGGCGATGACGGGCAGCCACTGCGCATCCGCTCCACCACCCATTTGCGCGACCTGCTGCAAGGGGTGCCCGCGTTTCCCTGCGTGCTGGTGCAACACAGTGTGCATGACGAGATGTGCGGGGTACGCGAAGGGCCGGTTGGTGGATTGCGCATTCCGTTTTCACTGAACGCGGCGCTCTAAGCTACATTTATTGTCGGACCCGTTTTCCGAGTATCAGCGACATTGATTTAAGCAGCGTCCTACCGACCGCAAGAAACCGGTTTCTCCCAGGGTTCACTGAGCGGATAGTTGCAGCGGACAGCCTCAAGGATCAATCCCATGTCATACGCCTGCAAATTCATGCCCTCCCCCGTCGGCCAACTCACCCTGGTAGCCCGCAATGGCAAGCTCGGTGCCGTGCTCTGGGAAACGGAAAGGGAAAATCGGGTGCGCCTGGGTGAACTGCACGAAGCCAACGATAGCCCGGTACTCCTGGAAACAGAGCGGCAGCTGGCGGAGTATTTCGCGGGTACGCGCAATCGTTTCGAGTTGGAACTGGATTTCTACGGCACTGACTTTCAGAAGCAAGTCTGGCAGGCTTTGCTGACCATCCCCTTCGGCGAAACCCGCAGCTACAGCCAGATAGCCCGGCAGATCGGCAACCCGAACGCCGTGCGCGCCGTAGGCGCAGCGAACGGGCGTAACCCCATCTCGATCATTGCGCCCTGTCACCGTGTCGTGGGGGCTTCGGGGGCACTGACGGGGTTTGCCGGCGGGCTTGAAGCCAAGCAGTATCTGTTGACGCTGGAGGATCGCGGCCAGGCAGCACTGGCGTTCTGATCACGGGCTTGGCACAGGCCCGCGAACAAAAGACACGCAGTCGAATAATCGTTGGAAACCCAATTTTTGATACAGCGGGACAGCCATCATCGACCCCTCGAGAAAACACCTGCGCGCCCCAAGCCCCG
This sequence comes from Pseudomonas sp. 44 R 15, assembly GCF_900004965.1. NCBI lineage: Bacteria > Pseudomonadati > Pseudomonadota > Gammaproteobacteria > Pseudomonadales > Pseudomonadaceae > Pseudomonas > Pseudomonas sp. 44 R 15. Next base: position 191,021 of record NZ_CVTU01000090.1, on the reverse strand, counting down.
AGGCGTGAAGCAGGGCCGACTGGATCAATCGCGTGGCATAGCCTCTGGCGCGAAAGCCGGTCAGCGTGCCGACGTCACTGAGCCTTGCCTGGCCCTCACACACTGACAAGGTCAACGCACAGCCCACCTGCCCCTCGACGGACAGGATGAAGTGATAAAGGGCTTCACCGGCGTCCAGCGCCCGCTGGTGCCGCGTCTGATAATGGGCGACCGTCTCGGGCGATATCGAAAACGCACTGCCAAGCGGACTCGCCCACTCGTTCAAGTCACGCGTCAGGCTGATCTGCACGGCCTCCTCGCTAATCGATGGCGCGAAGCGTGCCAAGGGGTGAACCATCGTGGTGCTCTTTTCGGCAGGCTCAAAGCCAAGCCCGGTGAGGGCGTCGCGTAACCCGTCGACCTGTACCTCAGGCATCACGATGCGTATAGGCAATGCGGTACGGCGGATCAGTTGCAGAATCACCGGCGTCGTTTCGCGCAGGGGCGCGCAGCCCACGCGGATGAACAACGTATTCCACGGCGTGGGATTTTCCTCGGCAAGATAGGTATTGATACCGGCGGCATGTCGACGGTACACCGCGCAGGTCGCCGCGAAAAAATGATCTTCGGTCAAGTAATAAAGCGCAGGTATGTCACAAGCGGCCTCTGCGTACATAAGGACTGTCCAGGTCAAAAACCCAGTCTTGCGCTCATGGCTTCGCAGCGCCGTAGGCTCGCTCCTAAAACCCGGGCAGAAAAATGCCTGCTTTGGTCCGCAGGCCAAGTTGTAAAAAGAAATTTCAGCGACTCGTTGCGGTCAGTATTTTCATCACCCCCCTTTTGAGGAAAAACGGTCATGAAATTCTCCGCTGTCTCCCAAACTCTATCGCGCTGGGCCGGCAGCCCCCGGACGTTCTACGCGGCGGTGGCGTTGATTCTGGCGTGGAGCCTGAGCGGGCCGTACTTTCATTACAACGACACCTGGCAATTGATCATCAACACCTCGACCACCATCATCACGTTCCTGATGGTGTTCCTGATCCAGAACACACAGAACCGCGATAACGACATTCTGCATATCAAGATCGACGAGCTGTTGCGTGTGTCCAAGGATGCCCAGAACGCCGTGTTGAGCCTGGACGGCCTGGACCGCAAAGAGCTTGAAAAACTGCGCCAGGAATATCGCGATATCGGCAAAGCCGGCAGCTTGAGCCTCAACAGCAGTTGTGGTGCCGCCGCCGACGACGCGGCGCCGCCAAAAACCGATTTGAACCAGGCATAAAAAAACGCCGGTTGGAGATGATCCAACCGCCGTTTTCATTTCAAGGGGCTACTTCAACCGTCACCCTGGTGGTCCTTGCCGTAGGTCGATGCCAGGGCCCGGGCTTTCTCCAGACGCTCCTGCAACTTGGGCAGCGTCTCGTCCACCAACGCTTTTATCTCAGGCACATCCGACGCCGCACCTTCCTGCTTGAACAGGGCGATGGCGTCTTCGTTTTCCTTGACCTGCTGCGCGATATAGGCGGCGTCGAAGGAGTCGCCGTCCTTGAGTTCGGGCATCAGGGTTTCAGCCTTGTCGACGATCTTCTCCCGCGGGGCCACCGGCAGGTCGAGCTTTTTGGCGATCGCCGCCAGATGCTGGTTGGCCAGGGTGCGCTCGTTGATTACCTCAATGGTGTAATCCTTGATTTCCTGGGACGAGGTCTTGGCGTGCGCCATACGACTGGTTTCGATATCGGCCATGCCTTTGGCTGAAGCCTGCTCGATGAATTGGGCAGGCGACTGGGCGAAAGCACTGCTGGCGCCGAGGCCCAGCAGCATCGCGAAACTGGCGGTGCGTAACCGGATAGCCATGCGGCTCATGATGGGTTCCTCCAGGGCAAAAATAGGGGCAAGGGAACGGCTCCTTGCCCTGAATTCGAATTTTGCATGCGGCAAAGGTTTAGAAAAAACTTTGCAGTGCGACGAACGGTCGTTGCTGATTCAGGCGGGTTTGCTTGCAAACAGGCCTGGCAATGCGTGCGCCAGAGCGTTGACGGCGAACCCGATAAACATCACGCCGCACAGCTTCGTGATGAGGATTTCGTGACGTTGATACACCGTACGCACACGCTGGGCACCGACCACACCGATCAGGATCGCGTAGGCCAGCAGGCCGCCGATAAAACTCAGAAAAATCAGCGACGGCAGCATCGACCACGTCAGCAACTCGGCACGACTGGAGAGCAGTGCCGTGAAGGTCGCCACCGCCACCGGGTACGCCTTGGGGTTGGTCAGGCCGAACAGAATGCCGTGCCAGAACGGATGCCGCGCCGCGCCCTGAGGGGCGTCGCCGCTACGGCGCTGGGTGCGGATGGCGCGCCAGCCGAGCCAGAACAGATAGAGGCCGCTGAGCACGCCGAGTACATCAAACGCACTGCTGCCGACTTCCCGCGCCCCCACAATCGCCACCAGGGCGGTGCTGCACCACACCACGTCGCCGAGCAAATGCCCACCCAGGAAACCGGCACCGGCGCGACGGCCACGGGCGGCGCCGATGCCGAACACGGCCAACACGCCAGGGCCGGGCGTAATACCATAGATAAACCCGGAAGCAAGGACCGCTAACAGCAAGGATGGGGTCATGGGCGGGGCTCTGGCAAATTCTGGCAAATTGTTGAAATAGACAGCGATTGTGCAGGTTCCGGGGCTACGGGTAAAACTTCATTTGTTGCGCCATTCCCTACGCCGGCAATCGTCCGCAATGCCCTGACGAACGGGACAAACGCTCCATCGGATGACGCTGTAGTATGGCGCACTACATATCACTACATCGAGGTTTGTATGTCTGTCATGTCTCTGCGGATACCGGAAGACGTCGCCGATACGCTTGCCAGTCTCGCCAAAGCGACCGGTCGCAGCAAATCGTTCCTTGCTGTTGATGCGTTGCGCGAATACCTGGCACGTGAAGCATGGCAAATCGAAGAGATTCAAAAAGCACTGGAAGAAGCCGATGCGGGAGATTTCGCGACGCCTGCCGAGGTAAAAGCCGTCGCTGATAAATGGCGCAACAATGCAGGTTGAGTGGCTGAGGGCAGCCCTCAGAAACCTTGATGACGAAGCGGCCTTTATCGCTGAAGAAAACCCCAAAGCCGCCTCCGAGTTCGTCCAGGCGATGTTGACCGGGCTCGAACACATTGCGCAATTTCCCGCGCTGGGAAGAATGGGCCGGGTCCCGGGAACGCGTGAATGGGTAGTGCCGCGATGGCCCTATATCGTTCCTTACCGTATTCGTGACGGGCGACTACAGGTCATGCGAATTTTTCATACCCGCCGTCAGCCACCCACCTCGTGGTAGCGACTGCTCAGCCCTGCAGCACACCTTGCACCCGCCCCCTCAGCCACTGCAACCCGGTATCCCCGCCTCGTCGCGCGTGCCAGGCCAGCTCGAACGCAAACGATGGAATATGAAACGGCGGCGGTACGCTTATCAGGTGCGTGTGATCGATATTGAGCAGGCCCCGGGATGAGACGGTCAGGATCAGGTCCGTGCCCTGAATCAGCTGCGGTGCCACGCCCCAGTGCGGCAGGCTGATTGCCACATGACGCCGCTCACGAATCGCGCTCAACGCACGCTCGATTTCCGGCGTGCCGCTGCCGCGCATTTCCAGCAGGACATGGGGGCGTGACAAGTAGGCAGGCAGGTCCAGCACACCGCCTTGCGGCAGGCTGTCGCGGTCGACCAGGCAGGTGTAATGCTCCTCGAACAAGGGCGTCGTGCGCAGTTCGGCCGGCACGTCAGGGAAGACCCCGGCGGCGAGGTCCAGATCGCCATTGAGTACACCGTCGACCATGCCTTCGCGGCTGGTCTGGATGATTTGCAAGTCGATGCCCGGCGCTTCATGGCGTAACAGACGCACCAAGCCGGGCAGGAAAATCGCCGCGCTGTAGTCCGACATCGCCACGCGAAACCGGCGCTTGGCCGACGCCGGGTCAAAACGGTTCGGCGCCAGCAGCGCCTGCACCTGAGCCAGGGCCTCTGCCAAAGGCGTGGCCAACTCCAGCGCACGGGCGGTCGCTATCAATGCGCCGCCCTGACGCACCAGCAACGGGTCGCCCAACAGGTCACGCAGGCGCGCCAGCGCATGGCTGACCGCCGGTTGGCTCAGGTGCAGGCGTTCGGCGGCGCGGGTGACGTGTTGCTCGCTGAGCAGAGCGTCGAGGATCACCAACAGGTTGAGATCGACACGTCGCAAGTCATTCATCAGCTGCATGCTCGGCATAAGAATTTGGAATTTAAATTTGCGCGACGAATAACCTAGAGTCCAGCAAAACCTCTGGGAGATTGGAAATGACAACGTTGCATTGGCTGGGTTTGTTGCTGCTGGCGGTGATTGCCGGCGCCGTGGTGCCGTTTCAGAGTGCGATCAACGCCAACCTGGGGCGCGGGCTCGGCCACCCGTTGTGGGCGACGCTGGCATCCCTGCTGGTAAGCATTATTGTGTTGCTGCCGGTGATCATCGCACTCCGGCTGCCCTTGCCGAGCCTGGCCTTTATTACCCGGGCGCCGCTGTGGATGTGGGCTGGCGGCGCATTTGGGGTGTGCTTCATTTCGCTGGCATTGATGCTGCTGCCCAGGCTGGGCGCATCAGGGTTTATCGCCCTGGCCATGGCCGGGCAGATTCTGGCGTCGTTGCTGCTCGACCATTTCGGGCTGTTCGGCCTGGCGCAGCGTCCAATGACAACGCCGCGGGCGCTCGGAGCGTTGTTGTTGGTGGCCGCGGTGGTGTTGATTCAGTTCAGCGCCACGCCGGTGCGGGCAGCGGCGACGGCGGGTTGATCAGCCGCGCTCAGCGGCCAGATGATTGATGTCGCGCTGCTCCACCACCGGTTGCGGCGCGCCATGGCTCACCGCCTGCAGCATCGCACGGCCGACGGTCTCGGTGCTGACAACCCAGCTCGGTTTTATCCGACGCAAAAACGAGAGCAACGGCCCGAGCACGCTGTAGAACGCCTGGTACAACGGCGTCTTCGAACGCACGCCGTGCAACGGTTGGATGATCCCCGGCCGGAACAGATAGACCGCCTTGAACGGCAAGCGCAGCAAGGCGTTCTCGGTCTTGCCCTTGACCCGTGCCCACATTGACTTGCCCCGCTCGGAGCTGTCGGTGCCGGCACCAGACACGTAGATAAACGTCATCTGCGGATTGAGCCGCGCCAGGGTGCTGGCGGCGACTAACGTCAGGTCGTAAGTGAGGTGGGTGTACTTGACTTCATTCATGCCCGCCGAGGAAACGCCCAGGCAAAAGAAGCACGCATCAAAGCCCTGCAGCAGGTTTTCCAGGGGTTGGAAATCCAGCATGTCGCCGTGCAACACCTGATGCAGTTTGCCGTGCTCCTGGGTCAACGGGGTACGGCCGACCGCGACGACTTCCTGCACGTCGGGCGCCAGCAGGCACTCGCGCAGCACGCCCTGGCCGACCATGCCGGTGGCGCCGAATAACAGAACTCTCATGGGGGACCTCAGCGGCAAGCCGCAAGCTTCATGCTCATGTTGAACGTGTTCAACCCGTAGCTTACCGCTTGCAGCTCGAAGCCGCCCCTATCAAAACGCGCTGCGAAAGATCTCCTCGATCTGGCGCTGATCCGCGCGCCGTGGGTTGGTCAGGCCACACGCATCCTTGAGCGCATTGCTCGCCAGCAGCGGAATATCCTGCAACCTGGCGCCGAGCTCACGCAGGCCGGCGGGAATTTCCACATCCTGGGACAAGGCGCGAATCGCGACGATAGCAGCCTGCGCGCCCTCTTCCGGCGTAATCCCCTTGATATCGGCACCCAACGCGCGGGCCACGTCACTCAAGCGCTTGGCACTGACACTGGCATTGAAACTCTGCACGTGGGGCAGCAGCACCGCATTGCACACGCCGTGAGGAAGGTCGTACAGACCACCGAGCTGGTGCGCCATGGCATGCACGAACCCCAGCGATGCATTGTTGAACGCCATGCCCGCGAGGAACTGCGCATACGCCATGTTCTCCCGCGCGGCCAAGTCGCTGCCGTCACGTACCGCCAGGCGCAGGTTGGCACTGATCAATTCGATGGCCTTGATTGCGCACGCGTCGGTGATCGGCGTGGCGGCGGTGGATACGTAGGCCTCAATGGCATGCGTCAACGCATCCATGCCGGTGGCGGCGGTGAGGCCCTTGGGCATGGCGACCATCAAGGCCGGGTCGTTGACCGACAGCAACGGCGTGACATTGCGGTCGACGATGGCCATTTTCACGTGGCGGGTTTCGTCGGTGATGATGCAGAAACGGGTCATCTCACTGGCCGTGCCGGCGGTGGTGTTGATCGCCACCAGCGGCAGTTGCGGCCGGCTCGATTGGTCGACGCCCTCATAGTCGCCGATACGCCCGCCGTTGGTGGCGCACAACGCGATGCCCTTGGCGCAGTCATGGGGCGAGCCGCCGCCCAGGGACACGACAAAATCGCAGGCACTCTGTTGCAGCAACGCCAGGCCCTTCTCGACGTTTTCCACATTGGGGTTGGGCTTGGCGCCGTCGTAGACCACCGAGTCGATGTCCTGCAACGCCAGTTTCTCGGCGATCATGCTGGCCACGCCGGCTTTGCACAGGCCCTGGTCCGTGACGATCAACGCCTTGCGAAAACCGTAATTGCGGATGGCGATCATGGCTTCGTCGAGGCAGTCGATGCCCATGATATTGACGGCGGGGATAAAAAACGTGCTGCTCATGGTCGATCCTCAGGGGTTTTATACCCACAGAATCCACCGGTACCGCTTGCCGTATCTTGACCAGGATCAATGCCGGCTCGTGATAAAGTCACCGTCCAGCCGATTTCGAGTAGACCCGCCGCAATGAAGGATTTCCAGGATATTGACGCCCACCTTGACGACTGGAGCGCACTGCGCGACGCCATCGACTTCAATGGGATTCTGATCGGCAACGGCGCAAGCCGCACGATTTGGGAAGACTTTGCCTACGACTCGCTGTTTGAAAACGCTCGCACAGTGGAAGAAAAGCCCCTGGGCCAATCCGAACTCAGCGTATTCGATGCGCTGCAGACCCGCAGTTTCGAGCAAGCCCTGGGCGCGCTGAAAACCACCAGCCGCGTCAACAAGGCCCTGGCGGTCAGCTCGGCGGCGCCACGCAATCGCTACTACGCGATCAAGGAAGCACTGATCAATACGATCCACACCGTGCATATTCCCTGGCGCCTGGTGCAGCCTTCGACCCTGGCGACCATCAACGCGGAACTGGCCCGCTACACCACGGTGTTTACCAGCAATTACGACCTGCTCAATTACTGGGCAATCCTGCACACGCCGGGTATCGACGACCTGTTTCGCAGCGCCGATTCAAGCTTTGACCTGCGCGACACCCGCACTGACGCCACGCGCATTCTGTACCTGCACGGCGGCCTGCACCTGGTGCGCAACCTCGACGGTACCGCGCGCAAACTGCCGTCCACCGACAGCACGTTGCTCAGCAGTTTCGCGATCAACAACACGATCAAGACGCTGGACGATGTGCCGCTGTTCGTCAGTGAGGGCAAGGTGGAGGAAAAGCTCAAGACCATCCGCAGTTCGGATTATCTGTCGTTCTGCTATGAACAGTTGCTCACTCACCAGGGCACGCTGTGCATCTTCGGCCATGACCTGGGGCCGCAGGATAAACACCTGGTGGATGCGATCCGCCAGGCCAACATCACCACCCTGGCCATTTCGGTGTCGGGGCGCAGCGATGGGTTCATTCGCCAGCAGAAGCAGCGGTATTCGCAGTTGTTCGAAGGTACTGGCATGGAACTGAAATTCTTTGCCGCGCGTACCCACCCACTGGGTAATCCAACGCTGTCAGTGCCTGTCGAACACTGATCCAGTGAACGGAGAAGACCAACTGTGGGAGGGGGCTTGCCCCCGATGACGGCCTCTGGGCCGACCAGGATGTTGGGTCAGATCGAGTACATATCCGTTTCTGCGGTAACGGCCACTTAGGGTTCCGCCCTGACGGCGGCTCACTTTTGAAAAGCGCAAAAGTAAGCAAAA
>NZ_CVTU01000090.1:131407-182940 GCF_900004965.1 Pseudomonas sp. 44 R 15 | reverse complement strand
GGGGCGCCTGAGATCAAGATCAAAAGCAGATCAAGATCAAGAGCGACTCGCTTCGCATCGTGGTTACGGTTGGGCGCTACAGAGTTGTGTAGATGCCTATGCCCCGATAGCGGCGCATCAGTCAACACATTCGGTGACTGACACACCGTCATCGGGGGCAAGCCCCCTCCCACATTGAATTGAGTACAGCTCTTAGATAGAGACAAATGACAATAATTCTCGATATCATTCGCGACCTTTCCAAGCCGTGCTGCGTCAAGAAGGATATCCATGTCTCGTCCCAAGCCCGACCCATTGTCGGCCGATGCCTGTCGCGGGTTCTATGCAGATATCCTGCATTTCCTGCGCAAACGCACGGACAACGCCAGTGACGCGGCGGATATGACCCAGGATGTGTTTACCCAATGGCTGGACTACCGCGACCGGGCCAAGGTCGAGCAGCCACGGGCGTTTCTGTTTCAGATGGCGCGCAACCTGCTGCGCGATCACTGGCGTAAACAGCAGGTACGCCGCAGTGTCCACGCCGATTCAGCCGACGCCCCCACCGAAGCCGTCACCGACGAGCAAAACGAGCCCATGGCCGCCGCGCTGCGCATCCAGCGCCTGGAACACTTGAAAGAAGTCCTCGCCGAACTCTCGCCCCGTCGGCGCGAAGCCCTTATGCTGCATCGCTTCGAAGGCTTGAGCCAGGCACAGATCGCCGCGCGCATGGGCATTTCGACGAGCATGGTGGAAAAGCACATTGCTTTTGCCCTGCTGCATTGCAAGCGACGTCTTCAACCTGACCCCGGCACGGAGCAGCCCCAATGAGCCGCCTGAGCGACCTCGACGCGCTGGACATCGACGCGAGCGACGCCATTGATGCCCAAGCCGCCAGCTGGTTTGCACGCAACCGCAGCCACGCGGACCGTGTCGACCGCAAGGCCTTCGCCGCCTGGCGGGCCAACCCGGCCCATGCGCGCGCCTATGCCGAATTCGAGCAATTGTGGACCGACCTCGCCCAGTTGCAGCCATTGAACAAACCCTTGGCGCTGCCCCGGCGCAAACCGGTATGGCGCCCCGCGCTGGCAATCGCGGCCGCCTTGCTCTGCGCCGTTCTTGCCCCTCATCTCGGTGCGCCACGCGAGCTGTATCACGCCCAGGTTGCCGGTCATGCCAAGGGCATGCGCACCCTGCACCTGCCCGATGGCAGCACCTTGTATGTGAACGCCAACACCCGCATTCGCATGGAGTTCACCGCGCACCAGCGCATCCTTCATCTGGACAAAGGCCAGTTGTACATCGAAGTGGCCGCCGATCAGGAACGCCCGCTGTACGTACAAGCCGGCGAGGCGAATGTGCGGGTGGTGGGCACCGGTTTCGATGTGCGCCGCAGCGAACAGCAACTGGTGGTCAGCGTGGCCCATGGCCAAGTGGTCTTCGAGCCGGATCGAACACACCCCGCCGCGTTGCTCCAGGCCAGGCAACGCGCCAGTTACCAGTACGCCAATGGCACGCTGCAGCAGCAAACCCTCAACGCCGAAGACGTCGCCGATTGGCGCAGCGGGCACTTGGCGTTTCGTAATCGCGAGCTGGCCAGCCTGATCGACGAATTGAGCCTGTACCGTCCCCAGGCGCCTCTACAGGTCAGCAAGGCCGTGGCGCAACTCAAGGTGTCGGGCAACCTGGATGTGAATGACCCGGACGCACTGCTCAACGCCCTGCCCGCCCTGTTACCGGTGAAAACCGTGACGTCCGCCGACGGCATTGTGCGAATCGAATCAAGCAAATAAGCCACACATGAGAATATTTTGCATTCGCATGTGTGGATTTTTTTGCGTGCCCCGTCTTCCTCCCGTCTGCGTTTGATACGCACACCTTTTTGGCTATTTAGCCGCACCGGGGGATCTCATGTTTCGCGCGCCTTGCCCTGCTTCGCACCTGTTTCTACGGCCGACCCTGCTTGCCACCTGCCTGGCGTTCAGCGTCAGCGCCCAGGCCGAGTCATTCACGCTGCAACTGCCGGCCCAGCCGTTGGCGACCTCCCTGAGCCAGGTGGCCCGGCAGGCGAAGATCCAGCTGCTGTTCGATGAGGCGTTGCTCAAGCATGTGCAGGCGCCGGCCCTCAAAGGGGAGTACAGCGCAGAAGAAGCGATTCGCAGCCTGCTCAAAGGCGCCGACTTCACCCTGATCAAGGTCGGCACGACCTATGTGGTGCGCGCCGATGCGGCCAGGACCACGCAAGGCCGCGCAATCCAGCTCGATACCTCGAGCGTGATCGGCACCGGCAACGAAGTGGACTCCAGTACCGTCAACCGCTCCACCCTGACCCAGGCCGACATCGACCGCTACCAGTCCAATAACATCCCCAGCCTGTTGCAGACGCTGCCCGGCGTGAGCCAGGGCGGCTCGCTCAAGCCCGGCGGCCAAACCATCAACATCCGGGGCTTCGGCGATGCCGAAGACGTGCCGATGACCGTGGATGGCGCGACCAAGAGTGGTTTTGAGCGCTACCAGCAGGGCACCGTCTTTATCGAGCCCGAGCTGATCAAGAGCATTGAGGTAGAGAAAGGCCCGAACTCACCGTTCACCGGCAACGGCGGCTTTGGCGGCACGGTCAACATGACCACCAAGGATGCCCCGGACCTGCTCAAGGACGGTCGCAACAGCGGCGCAATGCTCAAATACGGCTACTCGAGCAACGACCATGAACAGGTCTACAGCAGTGCCGTGTATGGCCGAACCGACGACGGCCGTTTCGATGCGCTGGCCTATCTGACCCAACGCGACGGCGGCGACATGAAGGTTGCCGCCAAGCTGCCCAACGAGAACAACCAGTACCCGATCAATCCTCAGCGCTTGCCCAACAGCGCCCAGGATGTGGACGGCAAGCTGTTCAAGGTCAACGCGTACTTCACCGAGGAACACAGTGTCGGCCTGTCCTACTCGCGCTCCCACAGCAACCGCTGGACACCCTTCTCCGCCGCCAGCTACCCGACACCACCGACCCAGCTCAACATCGACCGCTACGGTTACGAAGGTGCACTCAAGCGCTTTCTGGCGCACCGCGATACCGTCGACACCACCTGGTCGGGCAAGTACCACTACCAGCCGCTGGACAACCCGCTGGTGGACATGACCGTCAAGTACTCTCAGTCCAACACCGAACAGAGCGACGAGCGTGACGCCACCGCGTTTTTCCAGTTGGCCACCGGCGGGCGCAAGATGGACACCGCCTACACCGACAAACATCTGGATATCCGCAACGTCAGCCTGTTCGACACCGGCCCCCTGCAGCATGCGCTGACAGTCGGTGGGCAGGTGCGCAAGCACGTGCGCGACACCGAAATGTGGATGCCCGGCAGCACCTACAATACGCCGCGCTATAACTACGGCCATTTCCAGCCGGGCTTCATGCCCCACGGCAAGGTCGACACCAACAGCTTCTTCATCCAGGACGCAGTGACCCTGGGCGACCTGACCATCACCCCGTCGCTGCGCTACGACCATGTGCGCAACCGGGGCGAAGGCAATGATGCGCCGTACTACAACAACCCTGACCCTGCGATCGGCCACGACTACAGCGACCGCACCTACACCGGCTGGTCGCCGCGCCTGGCGCTGTTCTGGACCGTCACGCCCAACGTCGGCCTGTTCGCCAACTGGAGCCAGACCTGGCGTGCGCCGGTGATCGACGAGCAATACGAAGTGCAGGGCCTGGGCAGCCGCACCGCCACCAGCGTGGACCTGGACCCGGAGCGCATCACCTCGATTACCCTGGGCAACATCACCCACTTCGACAATCTCGTCGCCCAGGATGACAACCTGCAATTGCGCACCACCTTGTTCCACAACAAGGTCGAAGACGAAATCTTCAAGGCCACCGGCGTGGGGTGCCGGAACCAGGCCGTCAACGGCGGCACGATTGGCTCCGCCTGCCCAGCGGGGGCGATGTCCAACTACCGCAATATCGGCGGCCTGACGATCAAGGGCATCGAAGTCGAGTCGATCTATAACTCCACCTACGTGTTCGGCTCGGTGTCCTTCGCCTATGCCAAAGGCCAGCACGAAGGCGCCTATACCAACCCCTGGGGCCCGGACGTGGCAGCGCGGGATATCCCGCCGACCAAATGGGTGCTGGTGCTGGGTACCCACATTCCGGCCTGGGATGCCCAGGTAGGCTGGATGGGCCAGTTCATCGGCGCCACCGATCGCCTGCCCAGCGACAACTATTCCGGCGGCCCGGGTTCAGGGGTGGGCGATCTGTTCTACGACCAGTATGGCAACAAGCGCTACAACACCCAGGGCCTGTTCGGCAAATGGACACCGCAACAGGCGTACCTCAAGGGCACCGAGGTGAACTTCACCGTGGACAACCTGTTCAACGAAAACTTCCGCCCGGCGTTGAGCGGCGACCGCGCCTATACCAAGGGGCGCGATGCGAAGATCAGCGTGACGCGATTCTTCTGATTGCTACACCGAGTCTAAATGTGGGAGGGGGCTTGCCCCCGATGGCGGTGGATCAGCCAATGAACCTGTTGGCTGACACACTGCAATCGGGGGCAAGCCCCCTCCCACATGGGGCCTGTGTTCAGGCCAAGAGACCATCGGCGCGCAGCAGGGTTTCCAGGCAATGTTCGGTGATGTGGTAGAACGCCTTGAGTTCTTGGATTTTCACCAATAGCTGCGCGTTGTCCAAAGGCTCGGCACGCTTGATCGCCAGGATCATCTTGTTCTTGTTGGTGTGCTCCAACGAGATGAACTCGAACACTTTGGTCTCATAGCCACAGGCTTCGAGAAACAAGGCGCGCAGGCTGTCGGTGACCATTTCCGCCTGTTGGCCCAGGTGCAGGCCGTATTGCAGCATCGGCTTGAGCAGCGCCGGGCTCTGGATCTGCAGGCGGATCTGTTTGTGGCAGCACGGCGAACACATGATGATCGACGCACCGGAACGGATACCGGTGTGAATCGCATAATCGGTGGCGATATCGCAGGCATGCAGGGCGATCATCACGTCCAGCCGGCTCGGCGCGACGCTGCGCACATCGCCGCACTTGAACACCAGCCCCGGGTGCTCCAAGCGCGCGGCCGCTTCGTTGCACAGGGTGACCATGTCCTGGCGCAACTCGACACCGGTCACTTCGCCTTCGGCCTTGAGCGTGTTGCGCAGGTAGTCGTGGATCGCAAACGTGAGGTAGCCCTTGCCCGAGCCAAAATCGGCAACGCGTACGGGTTGGTCGAGCTGCAACGGCGACGACGTCAGCGCGTGACTGAACACTTCGATGAACTTGTTGATCTGCTTCCACTTGCGCGACATCGACGGAATCAGCGCCTGCTTGGCGTCGGTCACGCCCAGGTCGGCGAGGAACGGCCGGCTCAGGTCGAGGAAGCGATTTTTCTCGCGGTTATGCTCGGCCGATGGCGCCTCACGCAATTGCTGCGGCTTGCTTTTGAACAGCGAGCTTTTGTTCTTCTTGCTGTATTCCAGCTGGGCTTCGTCAGTCAGCGACAACAGGTGCGCGTTCTTGAACGAGGCCGGCAGCAGCTCGGCAATCGCCGCCACACCGTCGGCCAGCGCCAGGTTCTTGGTGATGTCGCGGGTCTTGTAGCGGTAGACGAAGGACAGGCAGGGCTGTTCCTTGACGGTGACCGCTTTGATGATCAGCCGCTGCAGTTCGGCTTCATCACCGACGTACTTGGCCAGCACCAGCTTGATAAAGGCGTTATGCGCCAGGCTTGCGGTCAGCAGTTCGATGAACTGGGCATGATGATCCGGTGCAGGGCTGGCGGGTTGAGCGGTGACGGACATGAACAAAAACGCCTCGGGCAAAGAATGCCGGGCATTTTAGGGGGGATAGCCCGCAACGGCACGGAGTTATTTGACCAGTGGTCAGTTCCAACAGCCAAGGTAGATCCAAATGTGGGAGGGGGCTTGCCCACTCCCACATTTAGAGAGCTGTGTTGACTGGGTTATTTGAGTACGACCAGGCGATTGGGCAGCTCATTGCGCGTCTGCGTCACCGGCACATGCACTTTGAGCAATTCACCACAGGCCTCGATGCACGCAATGAACCCTGCCAGCGTTTGCCCCTGTTTCACCTGTTGGGTGAACGCCCTGACGATGCCATCCCAGTTGCTGTCGTCCAACCGCTTGGAGATGCCGTCATCCACCAGAATTTCCACATAGCGCTCCGCCTCGCTGACAAAAATCAGCACCCCGGTGCTGCCCAACGTGTGATGCAGGTTCTGCTCGAGGAACTGGCGGCGCGCCAGGTTCGAGGCGCGCCAATGGCGCACCGAGCGCGGGATCAAACGGGTGGTGACCTTGGGCAAGCGAAACACCAGGCACAGCGCAATGAAGGTCGCCCACTGCGCCAGCAACAAGGTGTACATGGTCAGGTAGCCCGACAAGTAATGCACCACGCCAGGCACCACCAATGCAATCAGGCTGGCCCACAGCAACGGGATGTAGGCGTAGTCGTCGGCCCGCGCCGCCAGCACGGTGACCAGTTCGGCGTCGGTCTGTTGCTCGACCCGGGCGATCGCCTCGGCCACTTGGCGCTGCTCATGTTCAGTCAGTAATGCCATGGTTGTAGATGCTCTATTTTCGTTATTGTCATTACCAGCCGCCCGACGCCCCGCCACCGCCGAAACCACCACCGCCGCCGCGAAAACCACCGCCGCCGCCGCCCCCACCGCCACCGCCGCCGCGTCCGCTGCTGCTGAGGATCGCCAGCAGGATCGCGCCCACCGGCAGGCCCATGCGATTGCACAGCCACAACACGCCGATCAGCAGGACGAACAAACCGATGGAAAAGCCGGGATTGTCCTTGGCGAAATTCGTATCCGCCACGTGGGCCGGCACGGCCAGCGGTTCACCGCCCACCACCTGGATCATCGCCGCGACACCGTCGCTGATACCCTGGCTGAAATTGCCGACCTTGAACTTGGGCGCAATCACCTGATTGATGATCACCCAGGACTGCGCATCCGTCAGCACACCTTCCAGGCCGTAGCCGACTTCGATGCGCAACTTTCGCTCGTCGCGGGCCACGAGCAACAGCGCGCCGTTGTCCTTGCCCTTCTGGCCGATGCCCCACGCGCGGCCCAATTGATAACCGTAGTCCTCAATCGGCACACCCTGCAGGTCGGGCACGGTGACCACCACGATCTGGTCACCGGAGGTCTGCTCCAGCGCCTGCAATTGCTGGGTCAGGTGCTCGCGCACCGCCGGGTCGATCATCTGGGCGTTGTCCACCACCCGCCCGGTCAATGCCGGGAAGGTCAGGGCCGCCTGGGCCAGGCCCACGCAGCCCAGCAGCCACAGCGCCAGGCCTATCCGTAATAAACGCATCGACACCTCAAGGCAGCGTTATTTGAACTTCACCTGCGGCGCCTTATCGGCATCGGCACTGGTGGCTTCAAACGTGGCGCGGATCGGCAAGTCGCTGTACATCACGCTGTGCCACAGGCGACCCGGGAACGTGCGGATCTCGGTGTTGTAGGTCTGCACGGCCTGGATAAAGTCGCGACGGGCCACGGCGATACGGTTTTCCGTGCCCTCGAGTTGCGATTGCAGGGCCAGGAAGTTCTGGTTGGCCTTCAGGTCCGGATAGCGCTCGGACACCACCATCAAACGGCTGAGTGCGCCGCTCAGGCCGTCCTGGGCTTGCTGGAATTGCTTGAGTTTTTCCGGGTTGTCGAGGGTGCTCGCATCCACCTGGATCGAGGTGGCCTTGGCCCGCGCTTCAATCACGGCGGTGAGGGTGTCCTGCTCGTGGGCGGCGTAGCCCTTGACCACTTCCACCAGGTTGGGAATCAGGTCGGCACGGCGTTGGTACTGGTTCTGCACCTGGCCCCAGGCGGCCTTGGCCTGTTCGTCCAGGGTCGGGATGTTGTTGATGCCGCAACCGCTCAGCACGCTGCTGATCAATAACAGCGCCGCGGCTTTCAAGCCCCAGCGGTAACCTTGTGCTGCTTGCATGGTGTTTCTCCTGCCCAATCTGGATGGAATGTGATGACTAACCCTATAAACCACACGCTTGGGGCATAATCCGCCACCACTGGAATGCTTCGAGCCAATCAGCTACAAAGATGCCCAGCGCGAAAAAGAGTTCAGAGTGTGCTGCATTTATCTGAACAACACCCGAACAACAATAGACGCTCCCGTCATTTTGGCCGATCAGCCTGACCGCTGTGCAGTGAGCCGAAAAAGGATATTCATGAAGAAGCTGTGTTTGCTCGGCCTTGTCGCCACTCTGGCCAGCCACCCCGTATGGGCAGAAACAAAGCCTGCTGCGCTTAAAGACAAGGACGCCTTCGTCAGCGACCTGCTCAGGCAGATGACCCTCGATGAAAAGATCGGCCAGCTGCGCCTGATCAGCATCGGCCCGGAAATGCCCCGCGAGCTGATCCGCAAGGAAATCGCCGCCGGCCGCATCGGCGGCACCTTCAACTCCATCACCCGCCCAGAAAACCGTCCGATGCAGGACGCGGCCATGCGCAGCCGCCTGAAGATCCCGATGTTCTTCGCCTACGACGTGATCCACGGCCATCGTACGATTTTCCCGATCAGCCTGGCCCTGGCCTCCAGCTGGGACATGGACGCCATCGGCCGCTCCGGGCGCATCGCCGCCCAGGAAGCCGCCGCCGACAGCCTCGATATCACCTTCGCGCCGATGGTCGACATCTCCCGTGACCCGCGCTGGGGCCGCACCTCCGAAGGCTTCGGCGAAGACACCTACCTGGTGTCGCGCATTGCCGAAGTGATGGTCAAGGCGTTCCAGGGCGCCAGCGCCGCAAATGCCGACAGCATCATGGCCAGCGTCAAGCACTTCGCCCTGTACGGCGCGGTGGAAGGCGGCCGCGACTACAACGTGGTCGACATGAGCCCGGTCAAGATGTACCAGGACTACCTGCCGCCCTACCACGCGGCGATCAAGGCCGGCTCAGGCGGCGTGATGGTGGCGCTCAACTCGATCAACGGCGTGCCCGCCACCGCCAACACCTGGCTGATGAACGACCTGTTGCGCAAGGACTGGGGCTTCAAGGGCCTGGCCGTGAGCGACCACGGCGCGATCTTCGAACTGATCAAGCACGGCGTGGCCAGGGACGGGCGTGAAGCCGCCAAGCTGGCGATCAAGGCCGGCATCGACATGAGCATGAACGACACGTTGTACGGCAAGGAACTGCCGGGGCTGCTCAAGTCCGGCGAGATCGAACAGAGCGACATCGACAACGCCGTGCGCGAAGTGCTCGGCGCCAAGTACGACATGGGCCTGTTCAAGGACCCGTACCTGCGCATCGGCAAGGCTGAGGACGACCCGGCCGACACCTATGCCGACAGCCGCCTGCACCGTGCCGATGCCCGCGACATTGCGCGCCGCAGCCTGGTGTTGCTGAAGAACCACAACCAGACCCTGCCCCTGAAAAAATCCGCGACCATCGCCCTCGTTGGCCCGCTGGCCAAGGCCCCGATCGACATGATGGGCAGCTGGGCGGCGGCCGGCAAGCCGGAACAGTCGGTGACCCTGCTTGACGGCATGAACGCCGTGATCGGCGAAAAGGGCAAGATCCTCTATGCCCGCGGCGCCAACATCACCGGCGACAAGGCGGTGCTCGACTACCTCAACTTCCTCAACTTCGATGCCCCGGAAGTGGTGGATGACCCGCGCCCGGCCCAGGTGCTGATCGATGAGGCGGTGAAGGCTGCGCAGAATGCTGACGTGATCGTCGCGGCCGTGGGCGAGTCCCGTGGCATGTCCCACGAGTCGTCGAGCCGCACCGACCTGAACATCCCGCAAAGCCAGCGCGACCTGATCAAGGCCCTCAAGGCCACCGGCAAGCCGTTGGTGCTGGTGCTGATGAACGGCCGGCCGCTGTCGATTCTCGAAGAGAACCAACAGGCTGACGCGATCCTGGAAACCTGGTTCTCCGGGACCGAAGGCGGCAACGCCATCGCCGACGTGCTGTTCGGTGACTACAACCCGTCGGGCAAGCTGCCGATCACTTTCCCACGCTCCGTGGGGCAGATTCCCACCTACTACAACCACCTGAGCATCGGCCGGCCGTTCACGCCGGGCAAGCCGGGCAACTACACCTCGCAGTACTTCGATGACACCACCGGGCCCCTGTTCCCGTTTGGCTATGGCCTGAGCTACAGCACATTCGGCCTGTCGGACATGGCACTGTCGTCCACCACCCTGAACAAGACCGGCAAGCTCGACGCCAGCGTCACGGTGAAGAATACCGGCAAGGTCGATGGCGAAACCGTGGTGCAGCTGTATATCCAGGACGTGGCCGGCTCAATGATCCGGCCGGTGAAAGAGCTGAAGAACTTCCAGAAGGTCATGCTCAAGGCGGGTGAAGAACGCACCTTGCACTTCACCATTACCGAGGAAGACTTGAAGTTCTATAACGCCCAGCTCAAATTCGCCGCAGAGCCGGGAGAGTTCAATGTACAGATCGGGCTGGATTCCCAGGATGTGCAGCAGCAGAGCTTTGAACTGCTGTAACTGATCGTTCCCACGCTCTGCGTGGGAACGATCCTTAAAGCTGTATGTAGGAGCGAGCTTGCTCGCGAAAAACGTCAACGATAACGCGGGCTTTCTGAATGAACGCGGCGTTTGTGAGTTTTTCGCGAGCAAGCTCGCTCCTACATTTGATTGAGGTGATACAACTAGCCGCGCCGGTCCAGCAGATTCACCACCAACCGATCAATCCAGCCCCACACCCGCTGCTTCACCCGCCGCCACAATGGCCGCGCTTTCCACGCCTCCAGGCTCACCGCCTGGCTTTGCGCAAAATCACGCTCGAAACTGCCCGCCACCGCCTGCGTCAATTCAGGGTCCAGCGCTTCCAGGTTGGCTTCCAGATTGAAGCGCAGATTCCAGTGGTCGAAATTGCACGAGCCAATACTGACCCAGTCATCCACCAGCACCATCTTCAGGTGCAAAAAGCACGGCTGGTATTCAAATATCTGCACGCCTGAACGCAGCAGACGCGGGTAATAGCGATGCCCGGCGTAGCGCACCGACGGGTGATCGGTACGCGGGCCGGTGAGCAGCAAACGCACATCCACACCGCGCCCGGCCGCCCGGCGCAAGGCGCGGCGCACGCTCCAGGTGGGCAGGAAATACGGCGTGGCCAGCCAGATACGGGTCTTGCTGCTGTTCAGGGCGCGGATCAGCGATTGCAAAATATCACGATGCTGACGAGCGTCGGCATACGCAACGCGACCAAGACCGGGCCCGGTGGCAGGCACCTTGGGCAAGCGCGGCAAACCGAAATGGGTCGCCGGTTTCCACTCCCGACGTGCCGCGTTGGCGTGCCACTGGCGGTCGAACAAAGCCTGCCAATCCAGCACCAGCGGGCCGCTGATCTGCACCATCACTTCATGCCAGTCGGCCGTGTCTTGCCCCGGCGTCCAGAACTCATCGGTAACGCCGGTCCCGCCGATCACCGCGACGTCCTGGTCGATCAGCAACAGCTTGCGGTGGTCGCGGTACAGGTTGCGCATCCAGCGTCGCCAGCTCAGGCGATTGTAGAAACGCAGCTGCACACCCGCGTCGGTCAAGCGCTTGCGCAGTCCGAGGGTAAACGCCAGGCTGCCGTAATCATCGAACAGGCAGCGCACCTGCACCCCACGCTCGGCCGCGAGCACCAGCGCCTGCACCATCGCTTCGGCACAGGCCCCGGCTTCCACCAAATACAACTCCAGATCCACCTGCCGCTCGGCGCGAGCGATGCCCACCAGCATCTGCGGGAAAAAATTCGGTCCGTCGATCAACAGCTCGAAACGGTTGGCGCTGCGCCACGGGAACACCGCGCCGCCCATGTCAGCGCGCCGTGAAGATCAGTACCGCACCCACCGGCACCGACAAACTGATCGACTTCAACCCCGCCGCCTTGCGCAACGCGGCCACACCGGGTTGCAGCTCGAAATCTTCGGCGCGCACCACCACCGGCTCCAGGGTCACGACCTGAAAGCGCCGGTCATCCAGACGCGTGGCCAACAGCTCGGCGTTATAGGTGTGGGTCTTGCCATGCAAGGTAATGCTAAGCGGCAGGCGCAATTCCAATTGCGCGCCGGACGCCAAATCATTGATCGGTTGCAAGTTGATCTGCGTGCTGATCAACGCTTCGGGAAACTGCTTGATCTGAAACAGCTCCTTACGCATGCGCTCGTCACGCAGCGGGATACCACTGTTGATCGACTCCAGCTCCACCTGCACCTGGGCCGCGCCCTGGCCGTCGACCTTGCCGTGCAGCACCAGGAAGCGGTGCACTTCTGCAATCTCGGTATTTTTGGTGGTGACAAAGGACAGGCGTGAGGATTCGTTATCCAGGTACCAGTCGGCGTGGGCAGGCACGGCTGCGGCGGCCAAGAGGGCGAAGGCCAAGGGTTTGATTGACATTGAAGACTCGCGGGGAAAAACCTGAGCGAACCTTAAGCGCAATCTCCCAAGCGGCGCAAATCCAATGTGGGAGGGGGCTTGCCCCCGATGACGGTGGATCAGCAACACATCCAGTGACTGACACTCTGCCATCGGGGGCAAGCCCCCTCCCACAGAGAATCTTTGGTGTGTCAGGGGTTGAGGCGGCAGCCTTGGCGATCACCTAACCATCGCGCCGTGTGCGTACGCCCCAACCCACTCGCCGTCACTTCACTGCGTTCCGGCGTGTCGGTAAACGCACTGGTCGGCACGTACTGCTTCACATACCCCAGGCAATACTGCGCCGGGTTGTTCTGCACGTACCGGCACGAGCAATACTCCTTGGCCGTGTACGCCGCGATGATGTCGGGGAAGGCTTGCAGGTTGACGCGCTCGTGCCAGATCCAGCCCAACACTGCGAGCAGGAGCACCAGCAAAACGCTGACAAACGGATGACGGCGGATCATGACCGCACCGCCGCCAGCACGCGCTTGAGCAGTTCGTTATGCCGGTAGCTGCCGTCGCGGTCATCGCCGTAGCGCACGATCACCAGGTGTTCGTCGGGCAGCACAAACAGTGCCTGGCCCCAATGCCCCAGTGCAGCGAAGGTGTCGGCCGGCGCGTCGGGCCAGGGCTGGGGCGCGCCCTTGTTGAGCCACCATTGGCCGCCGGGCACAGCGTCATCCTGGCCCGCTTTGTATTTGTCGAATGGCTGCCGATTGAAGGCCACCCACGCTTTGGGCAGCAACTGTTGCTCACCCCAGCGTCCGTCCCGGGCCATCAGCAAGCCGACCCGCGCCAGGTCGCGAGCGGTGAGGTAGGCGTAGGACGAGGCGACGAAGGTTTCGTCGGCATCGGTTTCCCACGTCGCGTTGCGAATGCCCAATGGCTTGAACAGCGCATCCCACGGATAGCTCATGTACGCCTTGTGGCCGAGCATCCCTTTAAGCGCAGCGGACAGAATGTTGCTGTCGCCGCTGGAATAGCGAAACGCCTGGCCGGGTTCGGCGGCTGCCTCGGTATCGGCGGCAAATTGCGCCATATCCCCACGCCCACGGGTGTAAAGCATCGCCACGACAGAAGACTTCAACGGGGCGTATTCATAGTCCTCCTGCCAATCCAACCCCGAAGCCCAATGCAGCAAGTCGGCCATGCTGACCTTGGGGTGCTGTTTCATCGGCGAATAGAAGCGCGCGACGGGGTCGGTGAGCTTGAAGCGCCCTTCACCGTAGGCCACGCCGAGCACCGTGGCCATCAGGCTTTTGCTCACCGACCAGGTCAGGTGCGGGGTGCTGACGGTGGTGGGTGCGGCGTAGCGTTCATAGATGATCACGCCGTCACGAATAACCAGCAGCGCGTCGGTGCGAATGCCTTGGCGGGTGGTGTCGTCACGGGGCGGGAAAGCGTAGGCGTTCAGCGCATCGAAGGCGGGACCTGCCAGGGGTGTGCCCAGGGCCCACTCCTTTTCGGGCCAGACTTCGGCGCGGGCAGTAACGGTGACGAACAGCACAACAACGCACAACAGGCCTCGGACCATGGGCACAAACTCAAGGGGGGCATTCAAGCCCGCGAGCCTAGCGCAGGCCCATGACAGATTTGCGACATGAGGCTTGTCACCCAACCGTCACCGTAACTTCATGGAGATGACACCGAGGCTACATAGCCTGACTTTGGACAACAAAGTCGACTGGCCGCAACCTGGCCGGCACTCGGAGACTCGCTATGACTCAGATCGCCCGCATCAGCGACAAAGGCAATGAACGCCGCCTGCAAGCCGAACGCCTGGTAGGCGCACAGGCCTTGCAGGAAGCCCAGGCCCTGCGGTTCAACGTGTTCAGCGGCGAGTTCAACGCCAAGCTGAAAGGCGCGGAACTGGGTCTGGACATGGATGACTATGATGTTCACTGCAGCCACATTGGCGTGCGGGATTTGAACAGCGGTCGGCTCGTCGCTACCACGCGTTTGCTCGACCACCAGGCCGCCAGCACCCTGGGCCGGTTCTACAGCGAGGAAGAGTTCAGCCTGCATGGCTTGCTGCACTTGCAGGGCCCGATCCTGGAAATCGGCCGCACCTGCGTCGACCCGGCCTATCGCAACGGCGGCACCATCGCGGTGTTGTGGGGGGAGTTGGCCGAGGTACTCAACCAGGGTGGCTACAGCTACCTGATGGGCTGCGCGAGCATCCCGATGCACGATGGCGGCATCCAGGCCCACGCGATCATGCAGCGTCTGCGCGAGCGCTACCTGTGCAACGAGCACCTGCGCGCCGAACCGAAGAAACCCCTGCCGGCCCTGGACCTGCCCTCCAACGTCATCGCCGAAATGCCGCCGCTGCTCAAGGCCTATATGCGCCTGGGCGCGAAGATCTGCGGCGAACCGTGCTGGGACGAAGATTTCCAGGTGGCCGATGTGTTCATCCTGCTCAAGCGCGATCAGCTGTGCCCGCGCTACGCGCGCCACTTCAAGGCGGCGATGTGATGGATCGCCTGCGCGTGTACGGGCGCATTGCCCGCGTCCTGCTGGTGGTGGCGCTGGGCCTGAGCATGGCCAGTGTGTTTGGCCTGTTCGAGCGCCTGGGGGTGGCCAACTCAATGGTGCGGCGCCAGCGGTGGTCGCGGTTCTTCATGGCCCGGCTGACCAATGCCCTGCCCTTTCGCGTGACGGTGCACGGCGAGCTGCCGCAAACGCCGATGCTGTGGGTGAGCAATCATGTGTCCTGGACGGATATTCCGCTGCTGGGCATGGTCACGCCACTGTCGTTTCTGTCCAAAGCCGAAGTGCGCACCTGGCCGGTGGCCGGCTGGCTGGCGGCCAAGGCCGGCAGCCTGTTCATTCGTCGCGGTTCGGGTGACAGCCAGTTGATCCGCAAGCAGATGACCCGTCATCTGGAACAAAATCACCCGCTGCTGATGTTTCCGGAAGGCACCACCACCGACGGACGCAGCCTGCGCACGTTTCACGGGCGCTTGCTGGCCAGTGCGATCGATGCGGATGTGTCGCTGCAACCGGTGGCGATACGGTATCTGCGCGACGGTCAGGTGGACTCACTGGCGCCGTTCATCGGCGATGATGACTTGCTGTCGCACCTGATGCGGCTGTTCGCCAATGACCAGGGCGATGTGGAGATTCATCTGCTCAAGCCGATTGCCTGCGCCGGGCAGGAGCGCGCGGCACTGGCGTATCAGGCGCAGCAAGCGGTGCAGAAGGCCTTGTTCGGGCCGTTGCCGGAGAGTGAGCAGGCGCATGTGCGACCAGCGTTTGCCGCCTGAATGCTGTGAATACACTCCAAATGTGGGAGGGGGCTTGCCCCCGATAGCAGTGATTCAGTCACTACATACAGTGACTGACACACCGCCATCGGGGGCAAGCCCCCTCCCACATTTAGTTTTGTGTAGCTTGTAGCGTTTGTACGAATGCCTGCAGCTCTGGATAGAACTCACTGAAGTCTTTGCTCAGCGGCTCATACAACATTCGCAACTCCTGCATCGCAAATCCCAGCGCCTCTGGGTCCGTCAGCCGCCGCGAAATCCCGCGCAGCACCGGCTCCATCACCGCAAACTCACGATAAGACCCCAACCAGTCATCCGCCGCCATATACGGCGCAATCTGCGCCAGCCGCCCCGGCAACGCAGGTTCTGCGGCGAGCACGCGGTACACCTTTGCGGTGAAGCGCTCCAGGGGCTGATCGGCATACAGCGCCCAATCCCGCGCCAGGCAATGGTCGAAAAACACATCGAGCACGATCCCGGCATAGCGCCTGCGGGTCAGGCTGAAGCGCGACAACGCAGCCCCTACCAACGGGTGGCTGTCCGTGAACCGGTCAATGGAGCGATGCAACTGGATCGCCGCTTCGATTTGCGGGTTGAACTGGCCCTGCAGGCGGCCTTTGACGAAGTCGCCATACAGGCTGCCCAGCAATTGCGCAGGCAGTTGGCCGCCCAGGTGCAGATGTGCGAGATAATTCATGGCGCGCAGTCTACCACTGCGACCAACATATCGTTATAACCCGATATACCGATTCGTGCAGATATCAGATCAAAATCATATTTGTATATCGGGATATGACGATTTAAAGTTCGCTTCATCGCGATATAACGTTTTACGACACCGAGCCCCTGCCATGTCCATCGACCTCGACGAAATAATAAAAGCCCTGGCCCACCCAGTACGACGAGACATCCTTACCTGGCTGAAAGACCCGAAAGTGCAGTTTCCCGAACAACTGCACAACCACGAATACGGCATCTGCGCCGGGCAGATCGACCAGCGCTGCGGCTTGTCCCAGTCGACCGTGTCGGCCCACTTGGCGACCTTGCAACGGGCGGGCCTGATCACCAGCCAGAAAGCCGGACAGTGGCACTTTTTCAGACGCAACGAAGAAACGATCCAAGCCTTCCTCGCAGCGCTCATCAGCGAACTCAGCGCCCCTGCGCTGCAATAAGGAGCCGCAAATGCCGCTCTCATTGCTCATGATTTTCGCGCTGCTGGTGACCCTGATTACTTTCCGCCAGAACGGCAATGCCGACCTGGCCCCCGCGACCAACTGATCAACTTGAAGAGAAGGTACTTTCCCATGACGACTATTTTTGATCCGATAAAACTGGGCGACCTGGAACTGTCGAACCGCATCATCATGGCGCCGCTGACCCGCTGCCGTGCCGACGCCGGCCGCGTGCCCAATGCGCTGATGGCCGAGTATTACGTGCAACGCGCATCCGCCGGGCTGATCCTCAGCGAAGCCACCTCCGTGACGCCCATGGGCGTGGGTTACCCGGACACGCCGGGCATCTGGTCCAACGACCAGGTGCGCGGCTGGGCCAACATTACCAAGGCCGTGCACGGCGCAGGCGGCAAGATCTTCCTGCAACTGTGGCACGTCGGCCGCATCTCCCATGAGTCATACCTCAATGGCGAGGCCCCGGTGGCACCGAGCGCGGTCCAGGCCAAAGGCCACGTCAGCCTGGTGCGCCCGCTGGCCGACTACCCCACCCCGCGCGCCCTGGAAACCGCTGAAATCGCCGACATCGTCGACGCTTACCGCACCGGCGCCGAAAACGCCAAGGCGGCCGGTTTCGACGGTGTGGAAATCCACGGTGCCAACGGCTACCTGCTCGACCAGTTCCTGCAAAGCAGCACCAACCAGCGCACCGACCAATACGGCGGCTCCCTGGAAAACCGTGCGCGCCTGTTGCTGGAAGTGACCGATGCCGCCATCGAAGTCTGGGGCGCCGGCCGCGTGGGCGTGCACCTGGCACCGCGCGCCGACGCCCACGACATGGGCGATGACAACCTGGCGGAAACCTTCACCTATGTCGCCAGCGAACTGGGCAAACGTGGCATCGCCTTCATCTGTTCCCGTGAAAAAGAAGGCGCCGACAGCCTCGGCCCGCAACTGAAAAAAGCCTTCGGCGGCATGTACATCGCCAACGAACGCTTCACCAAAGACAGCGCCAACGCCTGGCTGGCCGCCGGCAAGGCCGATGCGGTGGCCTTCGGCATACCGTTCATTGCCAACCCGGACCTGCCGGCACGCCTGAAGGCCGATGCGCCGCTGAACGAGCCGCACCCGGAAACCTTCTATGGCAAAGGCCCGGTGGGTTATATCGATTATCCGACGCTTCCGATCTAACTGACCGAAACACAAAGCAATGTGGGAGGGGGCTTGCTCCCGATAGCGGAGCTTCAGTCAACACATCAGTGACTGACACACTGCTATCGGGAGCAAGCCCCCTCCTACATTTTTGACCGCATGTTTCGTCTTGGAAACATCACTTCACAGAACCGCAACAATATCGCTACAAAATACTTAGGCGGCTACCTATCAACCGCCCGCCAGCCCGTATATAAAGTCACCCCACAAATCAGGCAAAAGGACGATTGACCGTCCTTGGGCTTTACTGTTGACACAACTGGTCGCAATTACGCATTTTGTCTCAATTGCGCAGGCTCGGACTCAGGCGCAGCATGTCCAGCCCCGCGTCCACCCAGCGCTCGGCGTCCTGATGCAGTTGAAAGCTTTCAGGCACCAGCAGCCACTGGCCGATAAGGCCGTGGATGTAGGCATGAATGCACACCGCAGCACGGTTGGTATCAAGGCTTTCCGGTAATTGCCCGCGATGCACCGCGTTACGCAACGTCAGGCCGATACGCAGGTTGCACTCCAGGCTATGGGCCTGGCGCTGGCGGCGCATGTCACACATTTCATCGGTGAACTCGCACTTATGAAACAGGATCTCGTTGATGCGCCGGGTTTTCGGGTCCAGGGCCACTTGATGATAGAGATGAATCAGCAGTTTGCGCATGCACCCCAACGGATCGACTTCATCCTCGCTTTCACTCGCCCGGGCCAATTCATCCAGGGGTTCGTGCAGCGTGTCGAGCAGGGCTTGCAGCAAATCGGACTTGTTACTGAAATGCCAGTAGATGGCACCGCGCGTCACGCCGGCCAGGGCGGCGATGTCCGCCAGCGTGGTCCGTGCAACGCCACGTTCATAAAAGGCTTGCTCGGCGGCTTGGAGGATCTGGCTGCGCGTTTCCTGAGCTTCCTCTTTGGTGCGACGAACCATGGCAGTAAAACCTCAATCAGAACACTGGGGACTATCGTTAACGCAACGTTAATAGACGTGAACGATCATCTGAATAATTGTGGGACGACACCGTCATGGGCGCCGAACGTACTAAAATCGAGGCTTTGGGCGCTGCTTTGTCAACATTCCGCCCTGCCTGTCAAGAGTTTACAAACAACCATGAACGTAAGTATATTGCGTAGCAAGCTACTTATCTACTCACGGCTTGTTTTTTACCCTTCCACACTTCTTGTGCGCACTCTGCGCGCCTGACCCGAGGATCTTCATGCAACTTAAGCCAGCTGTTACCGCTCTGGTCACTGCCGTCGCCCTGGCATCGCTGCTCAGCGGATGTAAAAAGGAAGAAGCGGCTCCGCCCGCTCAAACCCCTCAGGTCGGCGTGGTCACCATTCAACCGCAAGCCTTTACCCTGACCACCGAGCTGCCGGGCCGCACCACGGCCTTCCGCATTGCCGAAGTGCGCCCGCAGGTGAACGGCATCATTCTCAAGCGCCTGTTCAAGGAAGGCGCCGACGTGAAGGAAGGGCAGCAGCTCTACCAGATCGATCCATCGGTGTATGAAGCCACGCTCAAGAGCGCCCAGGCCAAGCTGACGCAGACCAAATCGATCACCGATCGCTACAAGCAACTGGTCGATGAGCAAGCCGTCAGCCGCCAGGAATACGACACCGCCGTCGCCAACCGCATGACGGCCGAGGCCGACCTGCAGAATGCGCAGATCAATGTGCGCTACACCAAAGTGTTCGCGCCGATCTCCGGGCGCATCGGCCGTTCCGCGGTCACCGAAGGCGCACTGGTCAGCAACGGCCAGGCCGATGCCATGGCTGTGATCCAGCAGTTGGACCCGATCTACGTTGACGTCACCCAGTCCTCGGCCGAAATGCTGAAACTGCGTCGTGACCTGGAAAGCGGCCAACTGCAAAAATCCGGCGACAACGCCGCCATGGTCAAGCTGACCCTGGAAGACGGCAGCGACTACGGCCAGCAAGGCAAACTGGAGTTCTCTGAAGTGTCGGTCGACCAGACCACCGGTTCCGTGACCCTGCGCGCCGTGTTCCCCAACCCCAACCATGTGCTGCTGCCGGGTATGTTCGTGCACGCCCAACTGCAAGCCGGTGTGAACAGCAAGGCCATTCTCGCGCCGCAACAGGGCGTGACCCGTGACCTCAAGGGCACTCCGACGGCCCTGATCGTCAACGCCGACAACAAGGTCGAGCAGCGTGAACTGGTGGCCAACCGTACCGCCGGCGCCTATTGGCTGGTGGAGAAAGGCCTCAACGCGGGCGATCGCGTCATCACCGAAGGCTTGCAGTACGTCAAGCCGGGCGCCGAGGTGAAAGTCACCGAAGCCGGCAACGCCAAGCCCGCCGGTTCTGCCGCTCCTGCTGCCGCTGCCGGCAAAGGGGAGTAATCCATGTCGAAATTTTTTATCGACCGTCCCATTTTCGCCTGGGTAATTGCCCTGGTGATCATGCTGGTCGGGGCACTGTCGATCCTGAAGCTGCCCATCAACCAATACCCGGCCATCGCGCCAACCGCCATTGATATCCAGGTGACCTACCCAGGCGCGTCCGCACAAACCGTGCAGGACACCGTGGTGCAGGTGATCGAGCAACAACTCAATGGTATCGACAACCTGCGCTATGTGGCCTCGGACAGTAACTCCGACGGCAGCATGACTATTACCGCGACGTTCAACCAGGGTACCAACCCGGACATCGCCCAGGTTCAGGTGCAGAACAAGCTGAACCTGGCGACCCCACTGCTGCCGCAGGAAGTGCAGCAGCAGGGTATCCGCGTGACCAAGTCGGTGAAGAACTTCCTGATGGTGATCGGTCTGGTGTCGGAAGACGGCAGCATGACCAAGGACGACCTCTCCAACTACATCGTGTCCAACATCCAGGACCCGATTTCCCGTACCTCGGGTGTGGGTGACTTCCAGGTCTTCGGTTCGCAGTACGCCATGCGTATCTGGCTCGACCCGGCCAAGCTGAACAACTTCCAGCTCACCCCGGTGGATGTCAGCAATGCCATCAAGGCCCAGAACGTGCAGGTGGCCACCGGCCAACTGGGCGGTCTGCCTGCCCTGCCCGGCACTCAATTGAACGCCACCATCATCGGCAAGACGCGTCTGCAAAGCGCCGAAGAATTCGCCAAGATCCTGATGAAAGTGAATCCCGACGGCTCGCAAGTGCGCCTGGGCGACGTTTCGCGTATTGAACTGGGCGGCCAGAACTACAGCATCAGCGCGCAATTCAACGGTAAGCCGGCGTCCGGTATGGCGATCAAGCTGGCCGCCGGGGCGAACGCCCTGGACACCGGTAAAGCGATCCGCGCCACCGTGGCGTCCCTGGAACCGTTCTTCCCGCCCGGCATGAAAGCCGTGGTGCCGTACGACACGACCCCGGTAGTGACCGAGTCGATCTCCGGTGTGGTTCACACCCTGGTCGAAGCGATCGTGCTGGTGTTCCTGGTGATGTTCCTGTTCCTGCAGAACTTCCGCGCCACCATCATCACCACCATGACCGTACCGGTGGTATTGCTGGGTACGTTCGGGATCCTGGCGGCGTTCGGTTTCACCATCAACACCCTGACCATGTTCGGCATGATCCTGGCCATCGGCTTGCTGGTGGACGATGCCATCGTCGTGGTGGAAAACGTCGAACGGGTCATGGCCGAGGAGCACCTGTCGCCCAAGGAAGCGACCATCAAGTCCATGGGCCAGATCCAGGGCGCCCTGGTGGGTATTGCCCTGGTACTCTCGGCGGTATTGCTGCCGATGGCCTTCTTCGGCGGCTCCACCGGCGTGATCTACCGTCAGTTCTCCATCACCATTGTGTCGGCGATGGCGTTGTCGGTACTGGTTGCCCTGATCTTCACCCCGGCCCTGTGCGCCACCATGCTCAAGGCGATCGATCCGGAAAAGCACGGCCAACCCAAGCGCGGCTTCTTCGGCTGGTTCAACCGCACCTTCGACAGCGGCGTACTCAAGTACGAGCGCGGCGTGGGCGGGATGATCAAGCACAAGATCCCGGCTTTCATCGTGTATGCGCTGATCCTGGCCGGCATGATCTGGATGTTCACCCGTATCCCGAGCGCGTTCCTGCCTGAAGAAGACCAGGGCGTGATCTTTGCCCAGGTACAGACCCCCGTGGGCGCCTCGGCTGAGCGTACGCAAAAAGTCATCGACGACATGCGCGCCTTCCTGCTGCATGACAAGGAAGGCGAGCCAGGCGAAGGCAAGGCCGTGAAGTCGGTATTTACCGTGAACGGTTTCAACTTCGCCGGTCGCGGCCAGAGCTCGGGCCTTGCATTCGTGATGCTCAAGCCGTGGGACGAGCGTGATTCGTCGCAGTCGGTATTCGAAGTGGCCAAGCGGGCCCAGGGTTACTTCTTCGGGGCCTTCAAGGACGCCATGGTATTTGCCATCGTGCCGCCTTCGGTTCTGGAACTGGGTAACGCCACCGGCTTCGACGTGTTCCTGCAAGACCAGGGTGGCGTCGGCCACGACAAGCTGATGGCAGCGCGTAACCAGTTCCTCGGTGCGGCGGCCCAAAGCAAGATACTGGCAGGCGTGCGCCCCAACGGCGTGAACGATGAGCCGCAGTACGAACTGACCGTCGATGACGAGAAAGCCAGCGCCCAGGGCATCAGCCTGTCGGACATCCAGCAGACCCTGGCCATCGCGCTGGGCGGCAGCTACATCAACGACTTCATCGACCGTGGTCGGGTGAAGAAGGTGTATGTGCAGGGTGATGCGGCCAGCCGTATGTCGCCGGAAGACCTGGACAAATGGTTCGTGCGCGCCGACTCCGGGAAGATGGTGCCACTGTCGGCCATCTCGTCGGGCAAGTGGATCTACGGCTCGCCCAAGCTCTCGCGTTATAACGGTGTAGCGGCCATGGAAATCCTCGGCACCCCGGCGCCTGGCTACAGTACCGGTGACGCAATGGCGGAAGTCGAGCGCATTGCCAAGGAACTGCCGGCCGGCGTCGGCTATGCCTGGACGGGCCTGTCGTACGAAGAACGTCTGTCCGGCTCCCAGGCACCTGCGTTGTATGCCTTGTCGCTGCTGGTGGTGTTCCTGTGTCTCGCGGCACTGTATGAAAGCTGGTCGATCCCGATTGCGGTGATCCTGGTGGTACCGCTGGGTGTGATCGGTGCACTGATCGCCACCAGCATGCGCGGCTTGTCCAACGACGTGTTCTTCCAGGTGGGCTTGCTGGTCACGGTGGGCCTGGCGGCGAAAAACGCGATCCTGATCGTGGAGTTCGCCAAGGAGTTGCACGAGCAAGGCAAGGGCATTGTCGAGGCGGCCATCGAGGCGTCCCGCATGCGTCTGCGCCCGATCATCATGACGTCCATGGCGTTCGTGCTCGGCGTACTGCCGCTGGCGATTTCCAGCGGCGCAGGCTCGGGCAGCCAGCATGCAATCGGTACCGGTGTGATCGGCGGTATGATCACCGCAACGGTTCTGGCGATCTTCTGGGTGCCGCTGTTCTACGCAACCGTGTCTTCGGCCGGCGAACGCAAAAAGAAACACACCACTGAAACTCCTAAAGAGGCTGGCCAATGAGCAAGTCGCTACTTTCCTTAGCCGTCACCGCCTTCGTGCTCAGTGGCTGCTCGCTTATCCCTGACTACCAGCGCCCCGAAGCGCCGGTAGCGGCGCAGTTCCCGCAGGGGCCGGCGTACTCGTCGGCCCAGGCGCCGGGCCAGGCTGCCGCCGAGCAGGGCTGGAAGCAGTTTTTCCATGACCCTGCCCTGCAGCAACTGATCCAGACCGCGCTGGTGAACAACCGTGACCTGCGCGTCGCGGCCCTGAACATCGACGCTTATGCGGCGCAGTACCAGATCCAGCGTGCCGACCTGTTCCCGGCCGTCTCGGCCACCGGCAGCGGCAGCCGCTCGCGTACTCCGGCGCGGTTGTCGCAGACCGGCGAATCGAGCATCTCCAGCCAATACTCGGCGGGCCTGGGGATCAGCGCTTATGAGCTGGACCTGTTTGGTCGCGTGCGCAGCCTGAGCGAAGAAGCATTGCAGAAGTACTTCGCCACCGAAGAAGCGCGGCGCAGCACCCAGATCAGCCTGGTGGCCAGTGTGGCCAATGCCTACCTGACCTGGCAGGCCGACAAGGAACTGCTCAAGCTGACCCAGGACACGCTCGGCGCGTTCGAGCAGAGCTTCAAGCTGACCTCGCGCAGCAACGAAGTCGGCGTGGCTTCGGCCCTCGACCTCAGCCAGGCGCGCACTTCGGTGGAGAACGCCCGGGTGCAGCTTGCCCGCTATACGCGCCAGGTGGCCCAGGATGAAAACAGCCTGACCCTGCTGCTGGGCACCGGCCTGCCGGCGAATATCGCCAGCAAGCCACTGTCCGATGACCTGCTCAGCGAAGTCCCCGCCGGCCTGCCGTCGGACCTGCTGCAACGGCGTCCCGACATCGTTCAGGCCGAGTACAACCTCAAGGCCGCCAACGCCAATATCGGTGCGGCCCGCGCGGCGTTCTTCCCGAGCATCAGCCTGACCGCCAGCGCCGGTACCGCCAGCCCGAACCTGGGTGGCCTGTTCAAGGGCGGCTCGGGCACCTGGTCGTTCGCACCGCAGATCAACATCCCGATCTTCAACGCCGGTAGCCTGCGCGCCAGCCTGGACTACTCGAAGATCCAGAAAGAGATCAACGTGGCCAACTACGAGAAGGCGATCCAGACCGGCTTCCAGGAAGTCTCCGACGGCCTCGCTGCGCGTCAGACCTACAAGCAGCAACTGGACGCCCAACGTGGCTTCGTCGCCGCCAACCAGGATTACTACCGCCTGGCCGAGCGTCGCTACCGCATTGGTGTCGACAGTAACCTGACCTTCCTGGACGCCCAGCGCCAACTGTTCAGTGCCCAGCAATCGCTGATCACCGACCGCCTGGCGCAGCTGACCAGCGAGGTCAACCTGTACAAGGCCCTCGGCGGTGGCTGGAACGAGCAGACGGCCAAGAACGAGCCGGTGAAAGAAGAAGCACCGGCGCTGAAGTTGTTCTGATCGCGCTGATGCAGATGAAACCGCTTCCCTTACCGGAAGCGGTTTTTTTTTGCCATGTCACTAACCCTTGCGAACCAAAGGTGGGCGCTGGCTTGCCTTCCCTTCAACCTTTCAGGGTAAGATTGGTAACAGATTCTTACAGACCACAGAGGGAGCTTGTCGTAATGATCGTAGGCATTGACCTGGGCACGACCAATAGCCTGGCCGCCGTGTGGCGCGGCGATGCCGCCGAAATGGTGCCCAATGCACTTGGCCAGTTGCTGACCCCAAGCGTGGTAGGCCTGGATGATCAAGGCCGTATCCTGGTGGGCCAAGCCGCCAAGGAACGCCTGCATACTCACCCGCACCTGACCACATCGCTGTTCAAGCGCTACATGGGCAGTGCCACCGAAGTGCGCCTGGGCGACCGCTCGTTCCGCCCCGAAGAGCTGTCGGCGCTGGTCCTCAAAAGCCTCAAGGAAGACATCGAGCGCACCTATGGCCAAACCGTCACCGAAGCGGTGATCAGCGTGCCCGCCTACTTTAGCGACGGCCAGCGCAAAGCCACGCGCATTGCCGGTGAACTGGCCGGGCTCAATGTTGAAAAACTGATCAACGAACCCACCGCCGCCGCCTTGGCTTATGGCTTGCACCAGCGTGACAAGGAAACCTCGTTCCTGGTTTTCGATCTCGGCGGCGGCACCTTTGACGTGTCGATCATCGAGCTGTTCGACGGTGTGATGGAAGTACGCGCCAGCGCCGGCGACAACTTCCTGGGCGGCGAAGACTTCGACACGTTGTTGCTGGAACACTTCGTCGACAGCCAGCGCAATGCCCAGGGTTTCCCGCCCACCCGCAGTGTGTTGCAAGCCCTGCGTCGCGAAGCCGAGCGCGTGCGCAAAGCCTTGGGCCAGGACGACAGCGCCGAGTTCGCCCTGCGTATCGATGGCCAGCAGTGGGTCACAACCATCACCCAGGCCGAACTCGCCAAGCTCTACACGCCCTTGTTGGAACGCCTGCGCGCACCGATTGAACGCGCCCTGCGAGACGCACGCATTCGGGTCGGTGACCTGGATGAAATCCTGCTGGTCGGCGGCACCACGCGCATGCCGCTGGTGCGCAAACTGGCCGCGGGTTTGTTCGGGCGTTTCCCGTCCATCAGCCTCGACCCGGACCAGGTGGTCGCCCACGGCGCGGCGATCCAGGCCGCGCTCAAGGCCCGCTCGGCGGCACTGGAAGAAATCGTGCTGACCGACGTCTGCCCCTACACCCTCGGTATCGAAACCTCGAACCAGTACGGCGGCCATATCGAAAGCGGGCATTACCTGCCGCTGATCGAACGCAACAGCAGCGTGCCGGTGAGCCGGGTCAAAAGCGTGGTCACGCTCTACGACGACCAGCCCCGCGTGCTGCTGAAAATCTACCAAGGCGAAAGCCGTCTGGTGAAAGACAACATCGAACTGGGCCAGTTGGAAATCCCCGTGCCCAAGCGCAAGGCTGGCGAAGTCTCACTGGACGTGCGCTTCACCTACGACAACAACGGTTTGCTCGAAGCCCAGGTGAACATTCCGCTGACCGGCGAGCAGCACTCGCTGGTGATCGAAAACAATCCTGGCGTGCTCAGCCCGCAAGAGATCCAGCAACGCCTGCAAGCGTTGGCATTGTTGAAAATTCACCCGCGCGACCAGCAGGTCAACACCGTGCTGACCGCCCGCCTCGAACGGCTCTACCAGGAAAGCCTGGGCGAGCTGCGCGAGCAACTCGGACACTGGGCCGCGCAGTTTCAGCAAGTGCTCGACACCCAGGACGAGCGCCGCATCCGTGAGGCCCGCAGCGAACTGACCCGACAACTTGAGCAACTCGATAACGGGTTCTGGCGCTGAAGGAAATCCACATGGACTGTTGGACAGTGTTGCAATTGGCGGACGATGCCGACGAACGGACCATCAAGCGAACCTACGCGCGACTGCTGAAAAGCTGCCGCCCGGACGATGATCCCGAAGGGTTCCAGCGTCTGCGCGAAGCCTATGAGGCTGCATTGGGGTACGCACGCTGGCGTGCAGACAACGAAGAGGAAGAGCGCGCAACTGCCGTTGTCGAACAGACCGACAGCCACCTCAAGGATTTGGCCGAGCTGATGGACGTCAGCACGCTCAGCCCCGCGCCTTTTGAAGCGCCAAAACCTGACCCGGTCCACGGGTTGCTCACCGGCCTCAACGCCGACAACCTCGATGAACGCTGGGCCCAGGCCCGGCAACAGGACTGCAGCGACGCCTTCCAGGCCGGCCTGCTGCGCCACTGCTTTGAAGCCCCCGGCGAGCGCAGTGCAATTACCCGTTGGGCGATGCAACATCTGGAATGGCTGACACCCTGGCAACGGGTGGCCATGACGCCATGGCAGCACGATGCACTGACCAGTGAGCTGTTGCAGGACTATCGCCTCAACTTGCAGGAACTGCTGGAGCAAAAGGCCGAGCGCGAGTTCATCACCCAACTGACGCACTACAACGAGCAAGCCTGGCTGCGGGTGTTCGATCAGCAGCAACAGTGGCAACACATTATTCTGCAACTGCTGCACGACACCCAATGGAGCGTGCCGCTGTTTGAACGCGTATGCCAGGCCTTTGGCTGGGACGACCAGAAAGGCGTGTTTGCGGAACCCGCGTGGATGTGGCGCAGCCT
The DNA here is from genome assembly GCF_900004965.1 of Pseudomonas sp. 44 R 15. Taxonomy (NCBI): domain Bacteria; kingdom Pseudomonadati; phylum Pseudomonadota; class Gammaproteobacteria; order Pseudomonadales; family Pseudomonadaceae; genus Pseudomonas; species Pseudomonas sp. 44 R 15. The sequence goes on along the minus strand of NZ_CVTU01000090.1, from coordinate 155,249 downwards.
GGTGTCGCGTTGCGAGCAGGAAAGCTTTTATATCAGCCTCCAAGACAAAGCCCAGGACACCCGGCGCACCTGCGCCGATGCCCTGGCCGCGCGCTTGTTGCTCACGCCCATGACCGCAACCCAACAGATGCGCATCATCGGCAGGTTTGGCCAAAACGAATGGAACGCTTGCCAGCATCTGGGCGAAACCCTGACCTGGCGTTATCCGCAGTTGATCGAACGCCTGCCCCAAAGCGACCTGTTCTTCTGGCGCAAATTCGTCCCACGACCGATTTACGCCCATGTGCTTATCCGGCTCTGGGCGATCTTTGCCTTGGCCGCTGTCCTGAACCTCGTTCACGTTGAAACCGAAAAGCTGGACTTCGGGGTCGTACTCATCTTGGTGGTATTGGCGATCTTGCCGGCCGCGGTCTTCTTTCGGATCACGCAGATGTGGGCCGGGATGAGTGCGTCCTTTGTAGTTGCGGACGTGTGGCTGAGCCAGTATTTGATCCCTAAACGCGTCAACCCCAACCAGTATTGGCTGGTGTTACGCCACGGCATCCCGCAATTGGCCATGCTCGGGGTGTGCGGGCTGGCACTGGGCATTCTGGGAGCGATTACGTATGCCGGGATGCTGCTGATCAACCTGCTGCACAGCAAACGCATCGGCCACATGGGTGAGAAAAGTCTGAAATTTCCGTGGCTCAATGGCCTGCATTGGGCCTTCTGGAGCCCGCTGCAAGTGGTATTCCTGGTGGTGATGGTGGCGGTGATCATCGCCGCGCAGCATTACCTGCCAGCGGTGCCATGGTCCCATATCGACCTGCCCGAACGGTAACGAGACGCTCGGGCCTGAGCGTATTGCGCAGGCCCGCAACTTGCGTTCGATCATCGCACACAACCCGCTCTCCCCCACTTTCATCGCCCCCGTACCGCCCCGCACCATGGCCCGCACCTGCATAACCCCAATAACAACAGGTCCAACACCATGAGCACGTTCCGCCCGCGCCAGCTATTGCTGGCAACCGCTGTCGCCAGCCTTGCCCTGCCCGTCGTCGCCGAAGAACACGGTTTTCTCGAGGACGCCAGCGCCAACCTCAACCTGCGCAATTTCTTCTTCAACCGCAATTACACCAACCCGACCAAAACCCAGGGCGGCGCGCAGGAGTGGACGCAAAGTTTCATCCTCGACGCCAAGTCCGGGTTCACTCAAGGCACGGTCGGTTTCGGTGTCGACGTGCTGGGTTTGTACTCGCTCAAGCTCGATGGCGGGCGTGGCACCGGTGGCACGCAGTTATTGCCGCTGGACCACGACGGCCGCCCAGCCGATGCGTTCGGTCGCCTGGGCGTGGCCTTCAAGGCGCGGGTTTCCAGGACTGAAGTGAAAGTCGGTGAATGGATGCCGGTGCTGCCGATCCTGCGCTCGGACGATGGTCGCTCATTGCCGCAGACCCTGCGCGGCGGGCAGATCACGTCAAAGGAAATCGATGGCCTGACCCTGTATGGCGGTCAGTTCCGTGCCAACAGCCCGCGGGACGACAGCAGCATGCGCGACATGTCGATGACCGGCAAAACCGCGTTCACGTCCGATCGCTTCAACTTCCAGGGTGCCGAATACGCCTTCAACGACAAACGCACGCAAGTCGGAGTGTGGAATGCCCAGCTCAAGGACATCTACCGCCAGCAGTTCGTCAATCTGATTCACAGCCAGCCCGTGGGCGACTGGACCCTGGGCGCCAACCTGGGGTTCTTCTACGGCAAGGACGACGGCAGCGCCCGGGCAGGTGAGCTGGACAACAAGACCTGGTCAGGCCTGCTCTCCGCCCGTTACGGCGGCAACACCTTCTATGTCGGCCTGCAAAAACTCACCGGCAACAGCGCCTGGATGCGTGTTAACGGCACCAGCGGCGGCACTCTGGCCAACGACAGCTATAACTCGAGCTACGACAACGCCGAGGAAAAATCCTGGCAGGTTCGCCACGACTACAACTTCGCCGCCCTTGGCGTACCGGGCCTTACCCTGATGAACCGCTATATCAGCGGCAGCAACGTGCACACCGGCACGGTGACCGACGGCAAGGAATGGGGGCGCGAAAGCGAATTGGGCTACACCGTACAAAGCGGCAGCCTGAAAAACCTGACCCTGCGCTGGCGCAACTCCAGCATGCGGCGTGACTACAGCAACAATGAGTTCGATGAAAACCGGTTGATCGTCAGCTACCCGATAAGTCTGCTGTAAACCGGCGCCGCAGTTACTGTATGGTGCGCGCCTGCCGCTGCTGATCGCCCCAGCAGCGGCCTCTCATTCGAGCCCGCGCACAGCATGAAAACCTTCGCCTCCGCTATCGCAGTGTTCGCCCTCGCCCTGAGCCTGGGCGGCTGTATCGGCTCGCCCATCGCCCTGACGCCGCAGACCGAGCAACGCCTGCAGGCCCGGGCGCCAATCCGTTTCCTGCTGACCTTCGATGACGGCCCCAGCGCCTCGGGCTACAACAACCCGAGCCGTTCGGTGGTGGCCGATTTGGCCGATAACCCGGTATCGCCAGGGATCAAGGCGGTGTTCTTTCTACAGACCCAAGCCGCCCGCTCAGGCGGCAGCCCGCGGGGCCGCAAGACCATGGTGCGTGAGTCTGCCGCCGGCCATGTGCTGGCCTTCCACACGGCGACGGCGTTTCATACCAATCATCGCTGGCTCAGTGACGCCGAGCTGGAACGCACCCTGACCCAGGGCGCGGCGGACATCGCCGCCATCACCGGCACGCCGCCCCTGCTGGTGCGGCCACCGTTCTGGAACTACGACCACCGCACATTCGCCGCCTACCGACGCCACGGCATGCAGGTGCTGTTGACCGACCTGAGTGCCAACGACGGCAAGATCTGGGGCTTCAACGGCAGCCCACGCCGTCGCGCCAACCTGTACCGCCAGCTGTCAGTCGTGCGTGAGCGCATCGCATCGGGTGAGTTGCCGACGGTGGACGGCGTGATACCGGTGGTGGTGACCTTCCATGACATCAACCGCTACACCGCACGGCATCTGCAGGAGTACCTGCAGATCCTGATGGACAGCGCCCGCATCAACGGCCTGAAGACCGCCGCCGAGCCCTTCTACACCGACACCGCCACCCTGCAACGCGCGGCGCTGGCCCGCACGGTCAAGGAGGTGAACGAGCCGGTGCATCTGCCGGGGGTGTGGAATTGGCTGTGGGATGCCGATACCAACTGACTTCTACAGTCAATGAAGACCCCCTGTAGGAGCAAGCTTGCTCGCGAAAAACGTCAACGATAACGCGTACTTTCTGAATGAACGCGGTGCCTGTGAGCTTTTCGCGAGCAAGCTCGCTCCTACAGACGGCATCGGGGCAAGCCCCCTCCCACATTTTGAACGCATTTCAACTCAGGGTTGGCGCGACTCGATACCCAACTCATCCCACACCGACTCGGCCAAATGGAACGTCGCATTCGCCGCCGGTATCCCGCAATAAATCGCGCTTTGCATCAGCACTTCCTTGATCTCGGCGCGGGTCACGCCGTTGCTGGCGGCGGCACGTAAATGCAGCTTCAACTCTTCGGTGCGGTTCATGCCGATCAGCATCGCGATGGTGATCAGGCTGCGGGTGTGCCGTGGCAAACCCGGGCGGGTCCAGATATCGCCCCAGGCATGGCGAGTGATCATTTCCTGAAACTCGCTGTTGAACTCGGTCAGGGCATTGAGGCTGCGCTCCACATGGGCGTCGCCCAGCACTTCGCGGCGCACTTGCAGCCCCTCGGCATAACGTTGTTTCTCGTCCACGAAAAGCTCCTCAGCGACCCAGCAGAAATTCAATCACGCGGTCGCTGAACGCAGCGCCGGCTTGTACATTGGACAGATGCGCCGCATAGAACTCGGCGTATTCGGCGCCCTTCACATGGTTCTGGATAAAGTGACCGCCGGCCGGGGGTGTCACCGCGTCTTCCGTGCCGGCAATCACCAGGGTGGGCACTTTGATCGACGCCAACTGATGACGGAAATCCGCATCGCGCACCGCCGCGCAGTTGGCGGCATAGCCTTGGGGCGAGGTGGCCGCGAGCATGTCGGTGATCTGCTCGGCCTGGTGGGGGTTGGCGGCGGCAAAATCGGCGGTGAACCAGCGTGCAATCGAGGCATCACGCAGTGCAACCATCGCCGCCGCGCCATCGCGCAACACCGTTTCGATACGCGGGTTCCACACCTCAGGCGTGCCGATCCTGGCAGCGGTGTTGCAGACCACCAGGCGATCGAGCCGCGTGCCGGCGTTGATGCCCAACCATTGGCCGATCAACCCGCCCATGGACAACCCACAGAAATGGGCACGCTGGATGCCCAGCGTATCCAACAGCGCCAGCACATCCTGGCCCAACTGTTCGATGCTGTAGGGCCCCTCGGTGACCAGGGATTTGCCATGGCCGCGGGTATCGAAGCGCAGCACGCGAAAATGCTGGGTGAATGCCGGCACCTGGATGTCCCACATATGCAGGTCAGTACCCAGGGAGTTGGACAGCACCAGTACCGGTGCATCGGCGGGCCCATCGAGTTGGTAATGCAGGTCGCCCTCGGCGAGTTGTACGAAAGCCACAGCGTTCTCCTTACGCAGTCAATGCAAAGTGTTCAGTCACGGCGCGGCTGACCCAGGTAGAGGCCTGGCCCAGGTAGTTGGCCGGGTCGAGCAGACGGTCCAGTTCGGCCGACGACAACTGGGCGGTGACCTGCGGCTGGTCTGCCAGCACGGCACGCAAATGCCGCTGCTCGGCGACCGCGCGTTTGCAGCACTGCTCCAGCAAGTGGTGCGCGGTTTCACGGCCCAGGCGCTGGGCCAGCACGCTGCTGACGGCTTCGGCCAGCACCAGGCCCTGGGTCAGTTCGAGATTGCGGGCCATGCGCTCGGCATCCACCTCCAGTCCTTCGCTGACCAGCAGCGCCTGTTCCAGTGCCCCCGAAACCAATCGGCAGATCTGCGGCAAGGTTTCCCATTCGGCATGCCACAGCCCCAGGCTACGCTCGTGCTCCTGGGGCATGGCACTGAACATCGTCGCCACCAGGCCGGGCACACGGGTCGCGGCGCTGATCAGCACGGCGGCGCCGACCGGGTTGCGCTTGTGCGGCATGGTCGAAGAGCCGCCCTTGCCCGGCACCGAGGGCTCGAACACTTCCGCCGCTTCGGTTTGCATCAACAGGCTGATGTCGCGGCCCAGCTTGCCAAGGCTGCCGGCGATCAGGCCAAGCACGCTGGCAAACTCCACCAGACGATCACGTTGGGTGTGCCACGGCTGCTCGGGCAGGCTCAGTTGCAGCTCGGCGGCCAAGGCCTGCGCCACCGGCATGGCCTGCTCGCCCAGCGCCGCCAGGGTGCCCGACGCACCGCCAAACTGCAGCACCAGCAAACGCGGTTTCAATTCCACCAGGCGCTGGCGACTGCGCGTCACCGCGCCCAGCCAGCCGGCGATCTTCATGCCCAGGGTGACGGGCGTAGCGTGTTGCAGCCAGGTGCGCCCGACCAGAGGGGTCGATGCATGCCGCTGCGCCTGGGCCGCCAATACATCGCCCAGGCGCGCCAGGTCCGCTTCGATCAGCTCCAGCGCGCGGCGCAATTGCACCACCAGGCCGGTGTCCATCACATCCTGGCTGGTTGCCCCCAGGTGCACATAGCGCTCGGCCCCGGCGTCTTCAGCGGCAATCAACTTGCCCAGCGCCTTGACCACTGGAATCGCCGAATTGCCCGCCGTGGCAATCGCCACACTGAGCGCATCCACGTCATACAGCGACGCCAGGCAGGCCTGGGCAATCGGCGCCACGGCGGCCTGCGGGATCAACCCGACCTGGGCCTCGGCCCGGGCCAGCGCGGCCTCGAAATCCAGCATGCCCTGCAAGCGGCCCTGGTCACAGAACACCTCGGCCATGCTGTCAGCGGTGAAGTAGGCGTCGAACAGTTGGTTGCTCGTGCGCAGTGTCATAACTCATCCCTTACAAATCGTGATGCAGGTACGCCGCCTGTTTCGGCAGGCGCAAGCTGAACAGGAACGCCACGGCCATCATCGCGGTGACGTACCAGTAGAAAGTGTTTTCCATACCGATGGACTTCAGGCTCAACGCAACCACTTCCGCCGAACCGCCGAACACCGCGTTGGCCACGGCATACGCCAGGCCCACGCCCAATGCACGCACCTGAGGTGGGAACATCTCGGCTTTGACCAGGCCACTGATGGAGGTATAGAAGCTGACGATCGCCAGTGCCAGCGTGATCAGCACAAAAGCCAGGAACGGACTGGTGACGGTTTTCAGGGTAAGCAGGATCGGCACCGTGAACAGCGTGCCGAGGCCGGCGAACCAGAGCATGGAATTGCGCCGGCCGATCTTGTCGGCGAGCATGCCGAACAGCGGCTGCATGCACATGTACAGAAACAGCGCGCCGGTCATGATGTAGCTGGAGGTCTTGGCGTGCATGCCGACGGTGTTCACCAGGTATTTCTGCATGTAAGTGGTGAAGGTATAGAAAATCAGCGAGCCGCCGGCGGTGTAGCCCAACACGGTGATGAAGGCTTTGCCGTGGTCACGGAACAGCGCGACGATACTGCCGGCGTCCTTGTCCTCGCGCATTTCCTTGCTGGTGGTTTCCTTGAGGGTGCGGCGCAGCAACAGGGAGATCACCGCCGCGATGGCGCCGATCACGAACGGAATACGCCAGCCCCAGGCACGCAATTCTTCTTCGGTGAGGATCTGTTGCAGGATCACCACCACCAGCACCGCCAGCAGTTGCCCGCCGATCAGGGTCACGTACTGGAACGAGGCGAAGAAACCGCGCTGGCCCTTGAGCGCCACTTCGCTCATGTAGGTCGCGGTGGTGCCGTATTCGCCGCCCACCGACAACCCCTGAAACAGCCGCGCCACCAGCAGCAGCGCCGGGGCCCAGGCGCCGATATCCTTGTAGGTCGGCAGGAAAGCGATGACCAGGGAACCGGCGCACATCATCAGCACCGAGATCATCATGGAATTCTTGCGGCCATGTTTGTCGGCCACCCGGCCAAACAGCCAGCCGCCGATCGGACGCATCAGGAACCCGGCGGCGAACACGCCGGCGGTGTTGAGCAGTTGGACGGTGGGGTCGTCCGAGGGGAAAAAGGCCGGCGCAAAGTAAATCGCGCAGAAGGCATAGACGTAGAAGTCGAACCATTCGACCAGGTTGCCGGAGGAAGCACCGACAATCGCAAAAATCCGTTTGCTGCGTTCTTCTCCGGTGTAGTGACTGGTTTTTGTTGTCATGGTTTTTACTCAGTGGGAACGGTTATAGCCTAGACATACTTTGCAACAACCGTGTCATGCAAGCAGACTTTTGGCTATGGAGTGCTTGTAAGGGCCCCATCGGGGGCAAGCCCCCTCCCACACTTGGACTTGTGAATACATTCAAATGTGGGAGGGGGCTTGCCCCCGATAGGGCCCTACAGCCAGCTCAATAATCGAAAAACACCGTTTCCCTGTCTGTCCCCTGCAAAACCACATCCCACTGATAAACCCCAGCCGCATCCTGCCTGGCAATCAACGTACCGCGACGCTGCGCCGGCACACACGCCAGCAAGGGGTCATCCCCATTCAACGCCTCACCGTCAAAATAAATCCGCGTCAGCAAGTGCTTCACCAACCCGCGCGCAAACACCAGCACCACCAGATGCGGCGCCTGGGTCGTGCCTTGAAGCCCCGGCACACTGCCCGGCTTGATCGTAGTAAAGCGGAAGCGCCCTTGGGCATCCACCGGCACGCGGCCAAAGCCTTCGAAGTTGGGATCCAGCGCTTTGTCCTGTTCGTCTTCCGGGTGGTCGTACTTGCCGGCGGCGTTGGCCTGCCAGACCTCAAGCATGGCGTCGTTGACCACATCGCCGTTGCCGTCCACCACCTGCCCGCTGATCGCCACGCGTTCGCCCAGGGTGGCGGCGACCGTCAGGTCTTCGCGGTTCAGCCAGGTCAGGCCGATGTGGTAATACGGCCCGACGGTGTGGGACGTGGTTGCGTAAAGGCTCATCTCATTTCTCCATCGGCGTGGCGTCGCGGCCGCGCAGGACGATGTCCCAGCGGTAGCCGAGGGCATAGGAAGGAATGGTTTTTTCCAGATCGAAGCTTGCGATCAGGCGTTGCTTGGCGCTGGTGTCCGGCACGCAGTTGTAGATCGGGTCGTATTCGAGCAGCGGGTCGCCGGGGAAATACATTTGCGTGACCAGCCGCGTCAGCACGCTGGGTCCGAACAGCGAAAAGTGGATATGCGCCGGGCGCCAGGCGTTGTGGTGATTGCCCCACGGGTAGGCGCCGGGCTTGATGGTCTGGAACTGGTACCAGCCCTCGGCGTCGGTGACGGTGCGCCCGGTGCCGGTGAAGTTCGGGTCCAGCGGCGCATCGTGCAGGTCGCGCTCGTGGTTGTAGCGACCGGCGGCGTTGGCCTGCCAGATCTCCACGAGGATGCCCGGGACCGGCAGGCCGTTCTCGTCCAGCACCCGCCCGTGAATGATGATGCGTTCGCCCTGGGGCTCGCCCTCGTGCTGGGCGGTCAGGTCGTTGTCTTTCTCGCTGACGCGCTCGGCGCCGATGGTCGGGCCGGTGATTTCCGACAACGAATGGGGCAGGAACACCAACGGCTGCGAGGGCGAACGCAAGTTCGTCGACTGGTAGGCCGGGTGCAGGTAGTCAGGTTGAGTGCCCGCGTGCGGGCGCCGGTAACCGGGCTTGTCATTCATGCAGCAATCCTCTCTTATCAGACGCGTTCAATCGCCAGGGCCAGGCCTTGGCCCACGCCCACGCACATGGTCGCCAGGCCTTTGCGCCCGCCGGTTTTTTCCAACTGGTGCAGGGCTGTCAGTACCAGCCGCGCACCGCTCATACCCAGGGGGTGACCCAGGGCGATGGCGCCGCCGTTGGGGTTGACCTGCGGCGCGTCGTCGGCGATCCCCAACTCGCGCAGCACGGCCAGGCCTTGGCTGGCGAAGGCTTCGTTGAGTTCGATCACGTCAAAATCGGTGACCGCCAGACCGAGGCGCTCCACCAGCTTGCGCACCGCCGGCACCGGGCCGATCCCCATCACGCGCGGGGCGACGCCGGCACTGGCCATGCCCAACACCCTGGCGCGGGCGGTGAGTCCGTGTTTTTTCACCGCGTCGGCCGAGGCCAGAATCAACGCGGCGGCGCCATCGTTGACGCCCGACGCGTTGCCGGCGGTGACGCTCTTGTCCGGGCCGTTGACCGGCTTGAGTTTGGCCAGGGCCTCAAGGGTGGTGTCCCGTGGATGCTCATCATGCTCCACCACGGTTTCGCCTTTTTTATGGGCCACCCGCACCGGCACAATCTCTTCGGCAAAGAAGCCGGCGGCCTGCGCGGCAGCGGTACGTTGCTGGCTGCGCAGGGCAAAGGCGTCCTGGTCGGCGCGCGAAACATTGTAGTCGTCGGCGACGTTATCGGCGGTCTGCGGCATCGCGTCGACGCCGTATTGGGCTTTCATCAAGGGGTTGATAAAGCGCCAGCCGATGGTGGTGTCTTCAAGCTTCATGGTGCGTGAAAACGCCGCATCAGCCTTGCCCATCACGAACGGCGCGCGGGACATCGACTCGACGCCGCCGGCAATCGCCAGCTCCATTTCGCCGCTGGCAATCGCGCGAAAGGCCGTGCCGATGGCGTCCATCCCCGAAGCGCACAGGCGATTGAGGGTCACGCCGGGAATACTCTCCGGCAGGCCCGCCAGCAGCAGCGCCATGCGTGCCACGTTGCGGTTGTCTTCGCCGGCCTGGTTGGCGCAGCCGAGGAACACTTCATCCACGGCGCTCCACTCCACCGTTGGGTTACGTTCGATCAGCGCCTTGATCGGCAGGGCTGCCAGGTCATCGGCGCGCACCGTGGACAAGCCACCGCCGAAGCGGCCGATGGGGGTGCGAATGGCGTCACAGATAAAGACATCGCGCATCAGGCTTCTCCCGGTGCTTGGCCATGGGCGGCTGCGGTGCGTGCTTCGAGGTCACGCAGGGCGCTCAGCTCAACCTCAGTCGGTTCGGCGGTCACCTCGACCTGGTCGGCAAAACGAATGGCCCAGCCGGTCGCCGCGACCACTTGCTCGCGGGTCACCCCAGGGTGCAACGCAGTCACCACGAACTCATGGCTGCCCTCCTCCGGCTCCATGATGCACAGGTCGGTAATGATGCCGACCGGACCGGCGCCCGGCAGGCCCAGGCGCTTACGCGAATCCCCGCCTTCGCCGTGGCCGACCGAGGTGATGAAGTCCAGCTTGTCGACAAACGAACGGGACGACTGTTTAAGGATGATCAACACGCTTTTGGCGGAACCGGCAATTTCCGGCGCGCCGCCGGCACCCGGCAGACGTACCTTGGGCTGGTGATAATCGCCGACCACGGTGGTGTTGATGTTGCCGAAACGGTCGACCTGAGCCGCGCCGAGAAAGCCGACGTCGATGCGCCCGCCTTGCAGCCAGTAACGGAAGATTTCGCCGGTGGGCACCACGGTATCGGCGGTTTCCGCCAACTCACCGTCACCGATGGACAGCGGCAACACCGAGGGCTTGGCGCCAATCGGGCCGGACTCGTAGATCAGCACCACGTCAGGCGAGGAGGTCAGGCGCGCCAGGTTGGCCGCCTTGGACGGCAGGCCGATGCCGACGAAGCACACCGAGCCATTCTTGAGGCGGCGCGCGGCGGCGACGGTCATCATTTCATTGGTGGAATAGGTCATTACTTGGCCTCCTGCGCGCTGGCCAGCCTGGCCTGGAACTCGCTGAAATCAGCAGTGCCGTGGATGTATTCGTCGATCCAGGCGGTAAAGGTCCCACGGTCGCGGGCAATCGGGTCCCACGCCTGGTAGAAACGGTTATCCCGCTCGTTGTAGCCATGGGCGTAGGACGGATGCGCGCCACCGGGCACATGGCACACGGCGGTCAGGGCCCAGGTCGGCAATACGCAGCTGTTCATCGGCGCGTTCAGGTCGTCGACGATTTCCTCGACGGTGACGATGCAGCGCTTGGCCGCCAGGGCCGCTTCCTTCTGCACGCCAAGAATGCCCCATAGCAGCACGTTGCCCTTGCGGTCGGCCTTCTGCGCATGGATTACCGTCACATCCGGGCGTACCGACGGAACGGCCGCCAGCACTTCGCCAGTAAACGGGCACGTGACGGTCTTGATCAGCGGGTTGACCTTGGGCAAGTCGGAACCGGCGTAGGCCCGCAGCACCGCAAACGGCAGGCCGGAGGCGCCGGCGACGTAGGCGTTGGCCAGGTCGGCATGGCTGTGTTCTTCGATCTCCAGCGGCTGCGGCCACTGTTTTTCCACCGCGTCGCGCAGACGATGCAGGGAACCCACGCCCGGGTTGCCGCCCCAGGAGAAAATCAACTTGCGCGCACAGCCGGCGCCGATCAACTGGTCGTAGATCAGGTCAGGCGTCATACGCACCAACGTCAGGTCTTTCTTGCCCTGACGAATGATTTCATGACCTGCGGCGGTGGGGATCAGGTGAGTGAAGCCTTCGAGGGCGACGGTATCGCCGTCGTTCACGAAGCGCTTGACCGCATCGCGCAGGGTGAGAATTTCAGCCATGGGGTTGGGCTCCCGGTGTTGATCGAAAAAGGCGCTGAGGGGGGCGCCGAAGTGTTTGAAGATTAAGCCGGGGGAATGGGTGGAACAATCCGATAATCGACTCAGCGTTCGATTATCGAACGCATTGTTGCCTGGCTAATTTCTTGACCGCAGATGATCCAATGTGGGAGGGGGCTTGCCCCCGATAGCGGTGTATCAGCCAGCAATTATCAGGCTGACCCACCGCAATCGGGGGCAAGCCCCCTCCCACACTTTTAACCTCGCCAGAGGTCAGGTCGCATCGGCGTGGCTGACCATGCCCTTGATCACCACCGCTGCCGTGGCCAACCCCGCCGGAATCACCAGCGCCGTCAGCACCTGCTCGAAGTTCCAGCCCAGGCCCAGCAAGGTAGCGCCCATCCACGCACCGAGAATCGCGCCGAAACGGCCAATGCCGAGCATCCACGACACGCCGGTGGCGCGGCCCTGGGTCGGGTAGAAGCGCGCAGCCAGGGAGGGCATCGCCGATTGCGCACCGTTGACGCACATCCCGGCAATCAGCACCAGGGTCGCCAACAGGGTGATATTGCCCAGGCTCTGCCCGACCGCGTAGGCAAATACCCCCGCCAACAGGTAGAAGGTGCCAATCACCTTGTGCGGGTTGAACCGGTCCATCGCCCAGCCCACGCCGACGGCGCTCAATACGCCGCCAAACTGGAACAAGGCACCGATAAAGGCGGCCTGCTCCATGCTGGCGCCACTGTCGCGCATCAGGGTTGGCAGCCAACTGGTGAGCAGGTACACAATCACCAGGCCCATGAAATAGGTGAGCCACAGCAGCAGCGTGCCGGCGCTGTAGGTACCGGAAAAAATCACCGCGAACACGTTGCGCGCCTTGACGGTCTTTTGCTCCGGCACGCTGAAGTGAGTGGCCTGGGCGACAATGGCCGGTTCAATCGGGGACAGGGCCTTGCGTACCTTGTCGGTGCCACGGTTGCGCACCACCAGGTAACGCGCCGACTCCGGCAACCACACCAACAGCACCGCGCCCAGGATCAACGGCAGGATGCCACCGATCAACAACAGGCTGTGCCAGCCGAAGGCCGGGATCAACTTGGCCGAGATAAACCCGCCACCGGCCATGCCCAGGTTGAAGCCGCAAAACATGCTGGTCACCAACAGCGACTTGTGCCGCTCGGGGGTGTATTCGGAGAGCAGCGTGGTGGCGTTGGGCATGCCTGCGCCCAGCCCCAGGCCCGTCAGAAAACGCAACACCAGCAGTTGATCGACATTGCTACTGTAGGCCGAAGCCAGGCTGAAGGCACCGAACACCAGCACCGCGCCCACCAGCACCCCTTTGCGCCCGAAGCGGTCGGCCAGCGGGCCGGAACCCAGCGCGCCGAAGACCATGCCGATCAACGCGGCGCTCATCACCGGGCCGAGGCTCGCGCGGTCGATGCCCCAGTCCTGGGACAGCGCGGGTGCGATAAAGCCCATGGCGGCGGTGTCGAGGCCGTCGAGGAAGACAATCAGGAAGCACAGGATCACCACGCGCCACTGGTAACGTGACAAGGGCTGGGCATTGATGAAGGACTGCACGTCCAGGGTAGAACCGACAGATGGCTGATTCATTATTTTTATTCCACACCGATGGCGGGCCAGCGACCTGGGGTCGCCATTATTATTGGAGCGCGCCCTTAAGCGCTGCCGCACATTAATAAGCCAGGGGAAACAGCGTCAATTGATCACGCCGGGTTCTGTGCGGTCACCGAACACTCAGGCAAACAGTTGCATGCTCAGCTCGCGACTGGCGCTGAGCATGCTCGGCAGGAACCGCTGCTCCAACTCGCTGCGGCTGACTCGTCCGGCATGGGTGCTGACATTGAGCGCGGCCAACACCTGGCCGGATGCGTCGTAAACCGGTACGGCGATCGAACGCAGGCCCTGCTCCAGTTCCTGATCGACGATGCACCAGCCCTGCTGACGCACTTGTTGCAGGCATTCGAACAACGCTTCGGGCGTGGTCAAGGTGCGACTGGTCTTGGTTTGCAGGTCGGCGTGGTCAAGGTAATCCTGCAACGAGGCGTCATCCAGGGCGGCCAGCAGGATGCGGCCCATGGAGGTGCAGTAGGCCGGCAAGCGCCCGCCCACGGAAAGGTCAACGGAAATCAGGCGCTGAGTGGTGGCCGAGCGGGCGATGTAAAGAATGTCGTCGCCTTCAAGGGTCGCCATGTTGCAGGCCTCGTGAAGCTGTTCGCTCATGCGATCCAGGTAGGGCTGGGCCGACACGGCCAGGGGGGTCGACGATAAATAGGCGTGGCCCAGGGTCAGCACCTTGGGCAGCAACGAGTAGGTACGGCCATCGGTGGTGGCATACCCCAGCTTGATCAAGGTATGCAGGCAGCGGCGCACGGCGGCACGCGGAATTTCGGTGCGATGGCTGATCTGGGCGATGGTCAGGTGACGCTTGCGCTCCTGAAACGCCTGCACCACGGCCAGGCCACGGGCCAGGGAGGTCATGAAGTCCGGATCACCGGTGAACGCCTGGATGCGCTTGGCCGGTGATGCCACGATCGGCGGCGCCACCGACGCGAAGGAGTTGCGCAATTGATCGTTCATTTCAGGGATCCTTTTTCTTGTTTTCAACCACAGAAGGGCTGGCTGCTATTACAAGCCGCACGGTGAGCGATGCACAAGGCAAGGGCGGCAACATTGGGCGATTATCGGACGATGATGCGATTATCGCAATTCTCGGTTGCCGAGCCCGCTATAGCGCGTTGCCCGGTAAAAAACGGCTGTCCTGGGGGTATATGTTCAGCCAACACTTACGTTGTGATGTAACAAAACTCGCACATGAAGTTGAGGCTTTTTAAATTTATGCCGATAGCGTTCTTCAAATGCGTCGCTATAATGCAGCCTGTACAGAGGTCAGCCCAATTCGGTTATTGGGATCGGAGCTCGCCCGGCGCCGCATCCCGTGCGCAGGGTCGATTAAAGCAGTGGATTGAAAAAGCGATCTCAGGTCCCTACTTAAACTTGAACAGGGCGTCGGTTCAAGTATGTACACCCGAGGCGCCTTTTGGCATGAAGTTGTACCCTTATTAAACCCAACTCAATTAGGTAACACTGTGACGAAAGATGAACTGCGCGCGGAACTTGAGCGCCAGGAGCAACGTTACAAGGACGTTTACGGCGGGGAAGTCACCACCTACGCCGCCCAGCCTGAGCCGGAACGTAAGCCCTGGCGCAAGCGCGCCAGCCTGCTGGACCAGGCTTTCGCCCAGGAAATCCAGAAGATCGAGCAAGAACTCAAGGCCGAAGAGCCCTAGGGCGAGTTGAGCCTCCAGGCTTTACGGTCGGTGCCGATCTTCACCTGCGAAGGGCAGCGACCTTCAAAACCACTGGTCGGCGCCCTACTGCCGCTAACGAAATTTCATACAAATGTTTCACACATGACATTTTTGTGTCGAAACCGTGTTTTTTCGCGCCCTGGCTTTACAAATCAAGCACTTGCCAAAGCCCCGAAAACCCTGGGATGCGCCTGTGCAGGCCGGTTTTTTTCACGCTAGATTGTTACCGATGAGCAGCTAATGCATCGATTACCGAGGTTTTCTGGCATAATCGCGCCCCCTTACGACCGGGTCAGAAAACCTTCATGATCGATTTATTCAGCGGACTGGATGCTTGGGTTCTAGTGAGCCTGTTGCTCGCCCTGGCCTTTGTCCTCGCCTTCGAGTTCATCAATGGCTTTCATGACACCGCTAACGCGGTGGCCACAGTCATCTATACCAAGGCCATGCCGCCGCACCTGGCGGTGTTCTTCTCCGGGGTGTTCAACTTCCTCGGCGTGTTGCTCGGCGGTGTGGGTGTCGCCTACGCCATCGTGCATCTGCTGCCGGTGGAGTTGCTGATCAATGTGAACACCGGCCATGGTTTGGCGATGGTCTTCTCATTGTTGGCGGCGGCAATCACCTGGAACCTGGGCACCTGGTACTTCGGTATCCCGGCCTCCAGCTCCCACACGCTGATCGGCTCGATCCTCGGTGTGGGCCTGGCCAACGCCCTGATCAACGATATTCCCCTGGCTGACGGTGTGAACTGGCAGAAAGCGATCGATATCGGTGCGTCCCTGGTGTTCTCGCCGATGGCCGGCTTTCTCGTCGCAGCCCTGGTGCTGATTGGCCTGAAGTGGTGGCGCCCGCTGTCGAAGATGCACAAGACCCCGGATCAGCGCCGCAAGCTTGACGACAAGAAGCACCCGCCGTTCTGGAACCGCCTGGTGCTGGTGATTTCGGCCATGGCGGTGAGCTTCGTGCACGGCTCCAACGATGGGCAAAAAGGTATCGGCCTGATCATGCTCGTGCTGATCGGTATCGTGCCGGCGCAGTTCGTGCTCGACCTGGGCAGCACTACCTACCAGATCGAACGTACCCGCGATGCCACCGTGCATTTGAGCCAGTTCTACCAGCGCAACAATGCCACGCTCGGCGAGTTCCTGGCCCTGGGCAAAAGTGTGAAGGACGATCTGCCGGGCAAGTTCCAATGCAACCCGCAGCAGACCGAGCCGACCATCAACGCGCTGGTTGATACGCTCAAAGGTGTTTCCGACTACCACGCGTTGAGTGCCGACCAGCGCATCGAAGTACGTCGTTACCTGCTCTGCCTGGACGATACCGCCAAGAAAGTCGGCAAGCTGCCTGGCCTGGATGCGCGTGAAAAGTCCGACCTCGACAAGCTGCGCAAGGACCTGACCGCCACGACCGAGTACGCGCCGTTCTGGGTGATTCTCGCGGTCGCACTGGCCCTGGGCCTGGGCACCATGGTCGGCTGGAAACGCGTGGTGCTGACCATCGGCGAGAAGATCGGCAAGCAAGGCATGACCTATGCCCAAGGCATGTCGGCGCAGATCACCACCGCCACCATGATCGGCTTCGCCAATATCTTCGCCCTGCCGGTGTCCACCACCCACGTGTTGTCTTCTGGCGTGGCCGGTACCATGGTCGCGAACAAAAGCGGCCTGCAAGGCGGCACGGTCAAGACCATCCTGATGGCCTGGGTGTTGACCTTGCCGGCAACCGTAGGCCTCTCCGCCGGGTTGTTCTGGCTGGCGTCCTGGGCGCTGGGCAGTTGATGATCGTTCCCACGCTCTGCGTGGGAATGCATTCCGTGACGCTCCGCGTCACCCATGCGCGGGCCTCAACAGCGGGACGCGGAGCGTCCGAGGCGGCATTCCCACGCAGAGCGTGGGAACGATAGGCAAAAAAAAGGGCGACCGAAGTCGCCCAAAATGCCTTGCGTGCCCTGTCATCCGGAAAAACCTAAGGTTTTTTACGCTTGTTTGCGTCTTTCCAGATAAAAAATCCGAATCCAACAAAAAACAGCACCATGAGGCTTACGGTCAGCACTCCGGCAAATACCACATTATCGATAAACATGACCGGCCTCCTGCACTTGCCCTGTTGCGATAGGGCTAAGTTAATGGAGAAGGCGGAATGGAAAATTGACGGGGATCAATGTCGCCCGCGACGGGGCGTAAAGAAGGGCAATAACTGACCTGGATCAATCAAGGCCAGTTGATTCAACGTTTTTTCGGCTTGTTCTTCGACTTCTTCTTGGCTTTACCCAAGGGCATCGCCTGTTCAAACGCCTGACGCACCTCGTTCAGGCGTTTGTCATTAAGGTCATGCACGCGCTTGGCGCGTTCGGCATTCAGGTCGATCAGCTTGTCGTCGTCACTCATGGCTTGGCTTACGTTATGGCGGGAATGCCCAATAATGCGGTCTCCCGCGCCCGACGGCAAATCAGCGGGCGACAAAATGCAGGGCATCGACCAGAATCGGCACCTTCCTTCCTCCCCAGGAGACGCAACCCGGTGGCACTGCACAAGGACCTTCCTCCGTTGCTGGCCCTGCGCGCCTTTGAGGCTGTGGCGCGGCACTTGAGCTTTATCAAGGCGGCAAATGAGTTGTCGGTAACCCAGAGCGCCCTGAGCCACCACGTGCAGAAACTTGAGCAACACTTGGGCAAACCGCTGTTTATCCGGCGCACACGTGCGATAGATCTGACGGTGGACGGCCAGCATTACTACAACGAAATCCGCCCGGCCCTGGATGCCATTGCAACCGCCACCCGCCACCAAAAAGCAGTACCCGGCCCCAGCCTGCTGCGCGTCGGCTTGCTGGCGTCCTTCGCCACGCTGTGGCTGGCGCCGCGCCTGGCGGAGTTTCTCAATCGCTACCCGCATATCCAGGTTGAATTGCTGCCCGCCATTCAATTGGCCAACGTCGCCGGTGCCGAGGTTGACCTGGCCATCCGTTACGGCAAGGGCGACTGGCCCGACGTGCACGCCACGCGACTGATGACCGAAACCCTGTCACCGGTATGCAGCCCGGCCTTCAAGGCCGGCCAATCCCACGATAGCCCGCTGTTGATGGCCACCTCACACCGCCCGTTCGAGTGGACGGATTGGTCGCAGCATTATCAGGTCGACCTCGAGCGCCACCCTCGCGTGATGCTGCATGACTACAACATCGTGGTCGAAGCCACCGTGGCCGGCCAGGGAATCGCCATGGGCCGCCATCGCCTGATCCAGCGCAAGCTTCGCGACGGCAGCCTGGTGGAGGCGTTCGACTGGCCGCATTATCACAGTGAGATCGGCTACTGGCTGATCACGCCCCACAGTCCGCCGAGCGAAGCAGCGGCATGTTTTATTCAATGGCTGCAGGAAACCTGCGCCGACGCATGATTTTTTTCGATGCGTCGGTTGAGATCTATCCGTTTGTCGACCACCCGTGCAGCCAACATGCTGGAACCTCACCCCTCAAGAGGTTGCATCATGAGCGACTCCATCCGTCAACGCGTTCACGCCCTTGGCCTGACACTGCCGACTGCCAGCCAACCGGCGGCCAACTACATCAACCATGTCGTCAGCGGGCACCAACTCTTCATTTCCGGGCAAATTCCCCTGCTCGATGGCAGGCCCGCCTACGTCGGCCGCGTCGGCGACACGCTGGATGATCAACAAGGCGCGCAGGCGGCAGAACTCGCGGCGCTGGGCCTGCTCGGGCAACTGAGCGAGGCCCTGGGCGATGACTTGTCGCGCCTGGTGCGCATCGTGAAGCTGGGGGTATTCATCGCCTGCACCGCCGATTTCCAGCGCCAGAGCGCGGTCGCCAATGGCGCGTCGAACCTGTTGGTCAACGCCCTCGGTGACAAAGGCCAGCATGTGCGCACCGCCGTCGGCGTGAGCAGTTTGCCGGCGGGCGTGGCCGTGGAAGTCGACGCCATTGTCGAGTTGCAACCGTGACCCCGCTGGCCATCCGACAACTGCGAGCGGCCACGCCCGGCTGCCAGGCCGGCACTTTGCACTTCAATCATGCCGGTGCTTCTCTGCCCAGCCAGGCCACCCTCGACGCCATCGTCGCGCAACTGCAACGCGAAGCCCAGGACGGTCCGATGGAGGCTGGCGAACATGGCGCCGTGCTGGTGGAGCAGGCCCGTCACGCCGCCGCGCAATTGCTCAATGCGCCCGCGTCCTCGATTGCCTTCGCCAGCAGTGGCTCGACGGCCTGGAACCTGGCGTTCCAGGCCCTGGGCCCATGGCAGCCAGGTGACCGCATCCTGGTCGGCCGGCATGAATGGGGCGGTAACCTGGCGAGCATGGCAATGGCCGTGCAAGCAGGTGCCCGAATCGACGTCATCCCCTGCGACGCGGCCGGCGCAGTGTGCCCGGTGGCGCTGGAGGCGATGATCGACGCCGACGTGAAGTTGATCAACCTCACTTGGCTGCCGGCCAACGGTGGCCTGATCAACCCTGCCCAGGCCATCGGCGAAGTGGCGCGGCGTCACGCCATCCCCTACTTTATCGACGCTGGCCAAGCGCTTGGCCAGGTGCCTGTGGATGTACAGGCGCTGCACTGCGATGTGCTCAAGTGCGCCGGCCGCAAGCACCTGCGCGGGCCACGGGGCACGGCACTGTTGTATGTAAGGCCGGCGTTTTTGCAGCGCCTGAATCCTGCCCAGCGCGATGTGTTTTCAGCCCCCTGGACCGCCGCAGGTTTCGATGTGCGCAACGACGCGCGGCGCTTCGAAACCAGCGAAGCGTCCTTTGCCTTGCTGGCCGGACTCGGCAATGCCTTGCAGGAGATCAATCAACTGGGGATCGAGCAGGTATGGGAAGGCGTCTCGCGCACCAGCGCGCGAATCCGCGAAGGGCTGCGCCAGATACCGGGGATTTCCTTGCATGACATGGGCACGCTGCAGTCCGGACTGATCGCCTTCAACCTGACCGGTTGGGACGCCTTCGAACTCAAGCAGCGCCTGGGCTTGCAGCGCATCAACATCGGCGCCAATGGTGTTGCCTACACACCACTGGACATGCAGGCGCGCGGGCTGAACAGCATTGCGCGAATCTCCGTCAGCCCACTCAACGACGACCGGGACTGCGCGTTACTGCTGGAGGCCTTGCGAGCACTGCGCGACTAAACCTCGATGTCGACCCACAAGCCCTGGCGCGGCGCGTCTTCAATCAGCGGCGCCACGGGTACGGTGTTGTCGGCGTTGAGCAGATCGCCGGGAATCGGCAGGTGCTGCTCAGGGTCGTCGCCGGCCTCACGCTGACGTTTTTGCTGCTCTTGCTGGCGGCGTTGTTCTTCGCGCAGCAGAAAGGTCGACTGCTCCGCATCGCCCTTTTTCAGATCGATGGTGCTCTCGTTGGAGCCCGGTTGAACCGGCACGACGGGCGGGATATCCGGCTTCTGGCGCACCGGATCGAGTTGCGACGTGACCGGCACGACACTGACGGGCAGCATGGGTGGCAACATAATCTTGATTCTCCTGATCAACAGGCTGTCGGCGCGCCCCTGGGCGACTTGAGCCCGCGCTCGCCAAGCTGTGACCCAGTCGACAGTTGTGAGTGCCCGCCACCCGTCGATTTAGCCGGCGGGCGTACGCACCAACCCAGTAGTTTTCGTCAGAGTCCTTGGGCGTGGGGCCTTGTTCCGTTAAGATAGTCGGCTTTTTCACGGCGGGAGTCAGGCAGCATGGCGCAGCAGTATCAACCGGGGCAACGCTGGATTAGTGACAGCGAAGCAGAGCTGGGGTTAGGCACCGTTCTGGCACAGGACGGCCGCTTGTTGACCGTGCTCTATCCGGCCACTGGCGACACTCGCCAGTATGCGCTACGGAATGCGCCCCTCACCCGCGTGAGGTTTTCGCCGGGCGACAGCATCACCCATTTCGAAGGCTGGAAAATGACCGTACAGGAAGTCGACGACGTCGACGGCCTGCTGGTCTACCACGGCCTCAACGGGCAGAACGAGCAGGTCACGCTGCCGGAAACCCAACTGTCCAACTTCATCCAGTTCCGCCTTGCCAGCGACCGCCTGTTCGCCGGGCAGATCGACCCGCTGGCCTGGTTCTCGCTGCGCTACCACACCCTGGAACATACCAGCCGCCAACTGCAGTCCTCGCTGTGGGGCCTGGGCGGCGTGCGTGCGCAACCGATCGCGCACCAACTGCACATCGCCCGTGAAGTCGCCGACCGTATCGCGCCACGGGTATTGCTGGCCGACGAAGTGGGCCTGGGCAAGACCATCGAAGCGGGCCTGGTGATCCATCGCCAGTTGCTCTCGGGCCGCGCCAGCCGCGTGTTGATCCTGGTCCCGGAAAACCTGCAGCACCAGTGGCTGGTGGAAATGCGCCGCCGCTTCAACCTGCAGGTTGCGCTGTTTGACGAAGAACGCTTTATCGAAAGCGATGCCACCAACCCGTTCGAAGACACTCAGCTGGCGCTGGTCGCCCTGGAATGGCTGGTAGACGACGAGAAGGCCCAGGACGCGCTGTTCGCGGCCGGTTGGGACCTGTTGGTGGTCGACGAAGCCCACCACCTGGTGTGGCATGAAGACAAAGCCAGCGCCGAATATTCGCTGGTCGAACAACTGGCCGAAGTGATTCCCGGCGTGCTGCTGCTCACCGCCACCCCGGAACAACTCGGCCAGGACAGCCACTTCGCGCGCCTGCGCCTGCTCGACCCGAACCGTTTCCACGACCTGCACGCCTTCCGCGCCGAGAGCGAGAACTACCGCCCGGTGGCCGAAGCCGTGCAGGAGCTGCTCGACAAGGGCCGCTTGTCGCCTGCCGCGCACAAGACCATCCAGGGTTTCCTTGGTAACGAAGGCGAAGCCTTGCTGACCGCCGTCAACGATGGCGACACCGAAGCCAGCGCGCGCCTGGTGCGTGAGCTGCTCGACCGCCACGGCACCGGCCGCGTGCTGTTTCGCAACACCCGCGCCGCCGTACAAGGCTTCCCGGAGCGCAAACTGCACGCCTACCCGCTGCCGAACCCGGACGAATACATGGAGTTGCCGCTGGGCGAACACGCCGAGCTGTACCCCGAAGTCAGCTTCCAGGCGCAACCGGACATCGAGGAAGAGCACCGCTGGTGGCGCTTCGACCCGCGTGTCGAGTGGCTGATCGACCAGCTGAAAATGCTCAAGCGCACCAAGGTCCTGGTGATCTGCGCCCACGCCGAAACCGCCATGGACCTGGAAGACGCCTTGCGCGTACGTTCCGGCATCCCGGCCACGGTGTTCCACGAAGGCATGAACATCCTCGAACGCGACCGCGCCGCAGCGTACTTCGCCGATGAAGAATTTGGCGCCCAGGTGCTGATCTGCTCGGAAATCGGCAGTGAAGGCCGCAACTTCCAGTTCTCCCACCACCTGGTGCTGTTCGACCTGCCGTCCCACCCCGACCTGCTGGAACAGCGCATCGGCCGTCTGGACCGGATCGGCCAGAAACACGTGATCGAACTGCACGTGCCGTACCTGGAAACCAGCCCGCAAGAGCGCCTGTTCCAGTGGTACCACGAAGCGCTGAACGCGTTCCTCAATACCTGCCCGACCGGCAACGCCTTGCAGCATCAGTTCGGCCCACGCCTGCTGCCGCTGCTGGAGAACGCCGACGACGGCGAGTGGCAAGCGCTGATCGACGAGGCCCGTGCCGAGCGTGAGCGTCTGGAACAGGAACTGCACACCGGCCGCGACCGCTTGCTGGAACTCAACTCCGGCGGCGCCGGTGAAGGCGATGCGCTGGTCGAGGACATCCTCGAGCAGGACGACCAGTTCGCCCTGCCGATCTACATGGAAACCCTGTTCGACGCCTTCGGCATCGACAGCGAAGACCATTCGGAAAACGCGCTGATCTTGAAACCCAGCGAAAAGATGCTCGACGCCAGCTTCCCCCTGGGCGACGACGAAGGCGTGACCATCACCTACGACCGCAACCAGGCGCTGTCGCGTGAAGACATGCAGTTCATCACCTGGGAACACCCGATGGTGCAAGGCGGCATGGACCTGGTGCTGTCCGGCTCCATGGGCAACACCGCCGTGGCGCTGATCAAGAACAAGGCGCTCAAGCCGGGCACCGTCTTGCTGGAACTGCTGTATGTCAGCGAGGTGGTTGCCCCGCGCTCGCTGCAACTGGGTCGCTACCTGCCCCCGGCGGCCCTGCGCTGCCTGCTGGATGCCAACGGCAATGACCTGTCCGGCCGCGTGTCGTTCGTGACCTTGAACGACCAGTTGGAAAGCGTGCCGCGTGCCAGCGCCAACAAATTCGTGCAGGCCCAGCGCGACCAGTTGACGCCGCGCATCAACGCCGGCGAAGAGAAAATCGCCCCGCGTCACGCCGAGCGCGTGGCCGAGGCCAAGCGTCGCCTGGCAGCCGACACCGACGAAGAACTGGCGCGCTTGACCGCCCTGCAAGCGGTCAACCCAACCGTACGCGACAGCGAGTTGGTGGCCCTGCGCAACCAGCGCGAGCAAGGCCTGGCCATGCTCGACAAGGCCGCGTTGCGACTGGAAGCGATTCGAGTGCTGGTGGCGGGTTGATCACTGACTGCTGAAAAAGAAAGGCCCGCACACAATGCGTAATGCCGTTCAGTTAAGGCTTTTTGTAGGAGCGAGGGGGCGCCTAGCTCTTGCTCGCGAAAAACCACAGGCGCCGCGTTCAATCAGGAAACACGCGTTATCGTTGACGTTTTTCGCGAGCAAGCTCGCTCCTACAGAGGGCGATGTACGCTTAACTGAACACGGGGTTTTTTTATAAGCCTTCAGCGCCTCATCGGGGCATCTACACAACTTTGTAGGCTATAGAAGCCTGCAGTAACCACGATGCGAAGCGAGCCGCTCTTGCTCTTGATCTGCTTTTGATCTTGATCTTAGGCGCCCCGTTAAACCACGCTGGCCGAACGCAGGCTTGAATCCGTGGGCAACCCGGCAGGACGCCGGGTTAGCCG
>NZ_CVTU01000090.1:114089-131350 GCF_900004965.1 Pseudomonas sp. 44 R 15 | reverse complement strand
AGAAACGGATATGTACTCGGTCTGATCCAACATCCTGGTCGGCCCAGAGGCCGCCATCGGGGGCAAGTCGAATCGTCGCACCGCCCCTCCCACACTTGACTGTGTTCACAAATCAAAATGTGGGGGGAGCCCGATAGCCTCACCTCGGTCTCAAGCAGTCGCCGCAGCAGCCGGCACCTGCACCGCACTCAACCCTTCCTTCATCCGCCTGGCATCACGCACAAAACTGCGCGAAGCCTGAAACAAAAACAGCATAGTCAGAAACAACGCCACCGGGATCAGATACATGGCGTCATGCAACCCCACCGCCTTATAAGCCTCGGTCATCTGCTCAGCCCCCGCCGCGTACATCGCCGCATGCGCAAAATGATCAGACAACCCGCCCACCACAATCGGCCCCATCCCCCCACCCAGCAGATACAAACCGGCAAAGAACAACGCCATCGCCGTGGCCCGCAGACGCGGTTCAACCACGTCCTGAATCGCCGTGTACACGCAGGTATAGAAGTTGTACGCAAACAGCCAGCCCACGCTGAACAGCAAGACGAACACCCCGATCTCGATACGCCCGGCATGCAAGGCCCAGGCGGTGGTGACCGTGGAGATGATCAGGCTGCACGCGGCGAACAGCAGCCGGCCATTGGCGACCCGCTGGTGGATCTTGTCGGCAATCCAGCCCCCCAGGGTCAGACCCACCAGACCGGTCAGGCCGACGATCACACCGGTGGCCACCGCCGCCTCCTGCAAAGGCATCAGGAAGTAGCGTTGCAGCATCGGCACCAGGAATGAGTTGCACGCGTAGGTGGCGAAGTTGAAGCACAGCCCGGCCAGCACCAGCCACAGGAAAGTCGGCACCGTCAGCACACGGCGGATCGGACGGTCGACGCGTTCCTGGGACACTTGCACCGATTCCGCCGCGCCGCGTTTGGGCTCCTTGATGTAGAACATGAACACCGCGAGGATCAGCCCCGGCACCGCGGCAATAAAGAACGGCGCGCGCCAGCTGTCGAACGCCTTGACCATCGCGCCGATGGTGAAGAATGCCAGCAACAAGCCCAACGGCAGGCCGAGCATGAAGATCCCCATGGCACGCGCGCGGCGGTGGGCGGGAAACAGATCGCCGATCAACGAATTGGCGGCGGGGGCATAGCTGGCTTCCCCGATGCCGATGCCCATGCGCACCAGCAGGAAGCTCCAGAAACTGCCGACCAGGCCATTGACCGCCGTCAGCCCGCTCCAGGCAAACAGGCCCCAGCCCATCAGTTTGCTGCGCGAACCCGTGTCGGCCAGGCGCCCCAGCGGCAGTCCGGCGATGGCATAAACGATGGTGAAAGAGGTACCGATGATGCCGAGCTGGAAGTCGCTCAGATGCCACTCCATGCGGATCGGCTCGATGATGATCGCCGGAATGGTGCGGTCAAAGAAGTTGAACAGGTTGGCGAGGAACAGCAGGAACAGAATGCGCCAGGCATTCGCCGCTTGGGTCGAGTTCTGCATGGGTCCGTCTCTTTATTGTTATGAGAGCTGCGATGCCCACTGCATCCTGCTCAGTAGCTGCAACATAGTCAGGCCGGCGGCGCTTGTCTGTAATGATTCGTAAAGCTGATAGGGCGTGATATCCCCGAAATTACGGGACTTTCCCTACGAAAATATATCTGTGCGCCCCCTTCCCAACGGCCACGGCCCAGATAGAATGGCGAGCCTTCCCGCAGTTCCCCTTCCCTACTCTTAATCGATGACGCCCATGTCCGAAGCCAGTCCGTGTCTGAATTGCGGTGCCTGCTGTTCACACTTTCGCGTGTCTTTCTTCTGGGGCGAATGCGCCTCATCGGGCGGTACGGTGCCCGACGACCTGGTGGTGCAGATCAACCCCACCCGCGTGGCAATGATCGGCACCGACCAGAAGCCCGCACGCTGCTGCAGCCTCGAGGGTGAAGTGGGCAAAGGCACGCGCTGTTCCATTTATGAACAGCGCTCAAGCCCCTGTCGCGAATTCGACGCCTCGTGGAGCCAGGGCGTGCACAACGTCGACTGCGATACCGCCCGCGCCGCTTTCGGTCTGGCGCCCCTCGAGGAACGACCTTTCGAACTGGATCTGCCCATCAGCGCTTAGCATCAAACGCTATGGGCGCCATGCAAAAAGAATTGAATCAAAGTGCCATTATTCATGGCAAATCCCGCGAGGCTTCTATACTCGATCTCATAGGTCACCGCCTGAGGCAGTGACGGGACGCTATGACGGGACACGCTATGGAATGGCTGGGGCTGCACTTTTTCACCGAGCTTCCAGACAACGGGCACTTATTACTCAATTGCAGTCATAACCCCTTTCTGGTGCTGCTGGCTTATCTGGTCGCCTGCGCGGCGGGCTTCGGCACGCTGGATATGGCCGAACGCGTCGGCCATGTGGAAGACCCCACCGCCCGCCGCCGCTGGCGTTGGTTGGGCGCGGGTTGCCTGGCGGGCGGTATCTGGTCGACGCATTTCATCAGCATGCTGGCATTCCAGGCGCCCATCGCCATTCATTACGAATTGCTCATGACCTTCGTCTCGCTGGTCATCGCTCTGATCGCTTCGCTGTTCGCCATGCAGACCCTCAGTCACGCGCGCCTGCGCTTGCACCAGTACGTGCTGGCCTCAGTGTGGATGGGACTGGGCATCGCGCTGATGCACTACGTCGGCATGTCGTCCATGCGCTCACAGGCCCAGGTGTACTTCGAATCCGGGCTGTTCATGGCGTCGGTGGCGATTGCCATCGGCGCGAGCCTGGCGGCGTTGTTGCTGTCGAGCTACCTGCGCAACGGTGCCGGCGTGTTTCACCAACTGCTCAAATACGCCGCCAGCCTGGTGCTGGGCGCCGGTATCCTGAGCATGCATTTCACCGGCATGGCGGCCATGCAATTGCTGGTACCCAACGGCGTGAATCTGTCACTGCCGGTGGACAACAACCCCATGCAACTGGGCCTGTCGGTGGCGGTGATTACCTTGCTGGTGATCGGCAGCAGCATCAGCGCCGCCCTGGCGGACAAAAAACTGCAGCACAAGGAACGCGATCTGCGCCGGGTCAACGCGCTGCTCAGCGAACTGGACCAGGCTCGGGCCTCATTGCAGCAGGTCGCCCATTACGACGCGCTGACCAGCCTGCTCAACCGGCGCGGCTTCAACCAGATCTTTGCGGAAAAGGTCGCTGAAAAAACCGCCTCCAACGGCATGATGGCGGTGATCTTCCTCGACATTGACCATTTCAAGCGTATCAACGACAGCCTTGGGCACGACGCCGGCGATCAACTGCTCACCGTGCTGGCCAGCCATATCAAAAGCTCGGTGCGCAGCCATGCCGACGTGGTGGCGCGCTTTGGCGGGGATGAGTTCTGCATCCTGATCAACATCCATCATCGCGACGAAGCGCGGCACATGGCCCAGCGCATCATGCAAAAGATGAAAGAACCCATCGAGCTGGCCGGCCGGCGCATGGTCATGACCACCAGCATCGGCATCAGCCTGTTTCCCGACGATGGCCAGACCTGTGAAGAACTGCTGAAAACCGCTGACCTTGCGCTTTACCAATCCAAGGACGCCGGGCGCAACAGCCTGCACTTCTTCAGTTCCAACCTCAAAACCCGCGCCTTCCTGGAGCTGCAACTGGAAGAAGAACTGCGCGCCGCCCTGCGCACGCGTAACGAGCTGGTGCTGTTCTATCAGCCGATCTTCGACATGAAGCTCGGCAAGGTCACGCGTCTGGAGGCCCTGGTGCGCTGGCAGCATCCGCAGCACGGCCTGCTGGCGCCGGACCGGTTTATCGGGATTGCCGAGAGCAACGGGCTGATTGCCGAACTGGACCACTGGGTATTGCGCCAGGCCTGTCATGACCTGAGCCTGCTGTCTGATCGCGGCTACACCGAGCTGACCATGTCCGTGAACTGCTCGGCCCTGAACCTGGCCCGGGATGAACTGGCGGACGAAATCGAAGCCGCCCTGCGCTTTGCCAGCATTGCCGCCAATCGCCTGGAGCTGGAAGTCACCGAAAACGCGTTGATGGGCAATATCAGCAGCACCCTGGCCTTGTTGCGGCAGATCCGCGCCCTGGGCGTGTCCCTGGCCATCGATGACTTCGGCACTGGCTATTCATCGCTGGCCTATCTCAAGCGCCTGCCCCTCACCACCTTGAAGATCGACCGCTCGTTTATCCAGGATGTTCCCAAGTCCACCGCCGACAGCGAAATCGTCCAGGCGATTATCGGCATGGCCCATACGCTGCATCTGGAAGTGGTGACCGAAGGGGTGGAAACCCAGGCGCAATTCGAACTGTTGCTGCAGCATGGCTGCGATTTCATTCAGGGTTATCTGCTGAGCCCGGCGGTGGCCTTCAGCGAAATCATCGGGGTGATGCAGGGCATGCAGATACGCAACCCGCTGCACACGTTCAGCGCAGCCGCCGATAAAGACGCGGCTTCGCCCAAGGCACCTGCACCGGCGCGCGTGAGCCCGCCTTCCACGGTGAGGCCCATTCGCTGAAGCGGCCACGCCCAATACCTTGAAACAATTTCCCGGCACTTACCCCGGCTTCCCAACTGTTCCCGTGACGTTAACGTCACCGTCAGGCTGTGACCTTTCTCTACGGCAAGTTGCCATCACTGGCCAAGCGGTTACTCCGCTACACACTTGCCCAAGCGCGAGCGGTGCACCCTTTTTGATCACGACTTTCTTATGCCGCCCTTTCCTGGATCAAAATCCACGGCGAGACCACCACCGCCCACAGGCCCGGGTCACGCTCGACCAGGTCCAACGCCCGCGTCGCAGACACTTCGCCAACGCTCCCCGCAGCCAGCCAGGCAGCGACTTTATCGCGATTGTCTTCGGCCATCGCCTCGGCCGCTTCGATCAAATCCAGCCCGGCATCGACCCACAATAGGGCACCCTTGGCAAAGAAGGGTTCGAGCTCCTTCCAGGAAATTTCGGCGGTTTCACCGAGCAGCTTGGCATAGAGGGTGCTAGGTTCTTGCGTCATGGGAGTTCACCTGAGTAAAAAATCGGCGCAATCATAGCGTCGTGGCTCAGTCAGAAAAACCCAGTAGCAAATGAGGTAGCGATTGAAAGCGTCGGAAAAGCCAGGGAATGCTTGAAAGGCTGGTATAACCCCGGCGCAATTCTGTCTTTTTCTTTCATTTAAGCGACACAACCCGGTTTTGCCCCCGACAGCCAGCTTTTCAAGCGATCAACCGGCGCTCTACACTGTACCGGTACAGTTGCCAGGGCAATGCCGGGGGGATATCCGCGATATCTGATCCGGTTCTGCAGCTCACAAGGCCGCTAGAACTATAAAAAATACAACAGTAAGAGTGGAGCACTATGAATAAGGCTACTAAGCAGATTTCCAAACTGTTTGCCGCTATGGTCCTGGCTGGGGTTGCCGGCCATTCGTTCGCAGCCGATACCATCAAGATCGGTATCGCGGGTCCCAAGACCGGTCCCGTAACGCAATACGGCGACATGCAATTCATGGGTGCCAAGCAGGCCATCGCCGACATCAACGCCAAGGGCGGCGTAGACGGCAAAATGCTTGAAGCCAAGGAATACGATGACGCCTGCGATCCGAAACAGGCCGTTGCCGTCGCCAACAAAGTGGTCAATGACGGCGTCAAGTTCGTGGTCGGTCACCTCTGCTCCAGCTCCACTCAGCCCGCGTCGGATATCTATGAAGACGAAGGCGTCATCATGATTACCCCGGCAGCCACCAGCCCGGAAATCACCGCCCGTGGCTACAAGCTGATCTTCCGCACCATCGGCCTGGACAGCGCACAAGGCCCGGCGGCCGGCAACTACATCGCCGACCACGTGAAGCCGAAGATCGTTGCCGTACTGCACGACAAGCAGCAATACGGTGAAGGCATCGCCAGCGCCGTGAAGAAAACCCTTGAAGAAAAAGGCGTCAAAGTTGCCGTCTTCGAAGGCCTGAACGCCGGTGACAAGGACTTCTCCTCGATCATCCAGAAACTCAAGCAAGCCAACGTCGACTTCGTCTACTACGGCGGCTACCACCCTGAGCTGGGCCTGATCCTGCGCCAAGCCAAGGAAAAAGGCCTGAACGCCAAGT
Source organism: Pseudomonas sp. 44 R 15 (assembly GCF_900004965.1). NCBI lineage: Bacteria > Pseudomonadati > Pseudomonadota > Gammaproteobacteria > Pseudomonadales > Pseudomonadaceae > Pseudomonas > Pseudomonas sp. 44 R 15. Next base: position 125,256 of record NZ_CVTU01000090.1, on the reverse strand, counting down.
TCATGGGCCCTGAAGGCGTCGGCAACGACTCCATCTCGCAAATCGCCCAAGGCGCTTCCGAAGGCCTGCTGGTGACCCTGCCGAAATCCTTCGACACCGACCCTGCCAACAAAGCCATCGTTGAAGAGTTTGCCAAGAACAAGCAGGACCCGACCGGTCCGTTCGTGTTCCCGGCCTACTCGGCCATCGAAGTGATCGCCGGCGGCATCAAGGCCGCCAAGAGCGAAGACACCGCCAAGGTGGCCGAAGCCATCCACGCCGGTACCTTCAAGACCCCTACCGGCGAACTGAGCTTCGACGCCAAGGGCGACCTGAAGGACTTCAAGTTCGTGGTCTATGAATGGCACTTCGGCAAACCAAAAACCGAAGTTTCCCCTCAGTAAGCCAGGCGTTACTGGTCCAACAAGCCCACTGTGAGAGCAGTGGGCTTTGTTTTACGAGGTTTATGGGCCTGTCACCCGCGATCCGGGCGCTGGCTCACCTGAAAATCTTAAAACCGTCACCAGCGGTTCGCTGGCAAACGCTTTGTGCAAATGTGCTCACAGAACACAGCACAGGGCCGGAACATGACTCCACCAGTGAAATGCGTATCGGGTTTTTAGGAGCGCTGTAATGCCTGAGATCTATCATTTTTTCCAACAGCTGGTTAATGGCCTGACCATTGGCAGCACCTATGCCTTGATAGCCATTGGCTACACAATGGTTTACGGCATCATTGGAATGATTAACTTCGCCCATGGCGAGGTGTACATGATTGGTTCCTACGTGGCCTTCATCGCCCTTGCCGGGCTGGCCATGATGGGTATCCACTCCCTGCCGCTGTTGATGACCGCTGCGTTCCTTGCGTCGATCGTCGTGACCAGTGCCTATGGCTACAGTATCGAGCGTGTTGCCTACCGCCCCCTGCGTGGCAGCAACCGGTTGATCCCGCTGATTTCCGCCATCGGCATGTCGATTTTCCTGCAGAACACCGTATTGCTGTCCCAGGACTCCAAGGACAAGTCGATTCCCAACCTGATTCCGGGGAGCATTTCCTTCGGTCCCGGTGGTGCGGAAGAAGTGCTGATCTCCTACATGCAGATCCTGGTCTTCATCGTCACCCTGGTGGCCATGCTCGGCCTCACGCTGTTCATTTCCCGCTCCCGTCTGGGGCGCGCCTGCCGGGCCTGCGCCGAAGACATCAAGATGGCCAACCTGCTGGGCATCAACACCAACAACATCATCGCCCTGACCTTCGTGATCGGCGCCGCACTCGCAGCCGTCGCGGCCGTGTTACTGAGCATGCAGTACGGCGTGATCAACCCCAACGCCGGCTTCCTGGTGGGCCTCAAGGCCTTCACCGCGGCGGTACTGGGCGGCATCGGCAGCATCCCGGGCGCCATGCTCGGCGGGCTGGTGCTGGGCGTGGCCGAAGCCTTCGGCGCCGATATCTTCGGTGACCAGTACAAGGACGTCGTGGCATTCGGCTTGTTGGTTCTGGTGTTGTTGTTCCGTCCGACCGGCATCCTGGGCCGTCCGGAGGTTGAGAAAGTATGAGCAGATATCTTAAATCGGCGTTTTTCAGCGCCTTGCTGGTATGGGCCGTGGCCTTTCCGGTACTCGGCCTCAAGCTGAGCATTGTCGGGATCAACCTGGAAGTGCATGGCACCGGGCCCGTGACCCTGACCATCATCGCCCTGTGTTCGGTGCTGATGTTCCTGCGCGTGCTGTTCACCCAGCAGGTCGGCGCCCTGTTCAAGGGCAATCGTGCGCCGTTAGTGTCGCCCAAGGTCAGCCAATTCCTGACCCTGCCGCGCACCCAACGCTACATCATCATCGGCCTGATCATCGCCGCCTTGATCTGGCCGTTCTTCGGCTCGCGCGGCGCGGTCGACATCGCCACCCTGATCCTGATCTACGTGTTGCTGGGCCTGGGCCTGAACATTGTGGTGGGCCTGGCCGGACTGCTCGACCTGGGCTATGTGGGCTTCTATGCGGTGGGTGCCTACACCTACGCGCTGCTCTCGCATTACCTGGGTTGGAGCTTCTGGATCTGCCTGCCACTGGCCGGTATGGCAGCCGCCACATTCGGGTTCCTGCTGGGCTTCCCGGTACTGCGTCTGCGCGGTGACTATTTGGCCATCGTGACTCTGGGCTTCGGTGAAATCATCCGTCTGTTCCTGCGTAACCTCACCGACATCACCGGCGGCCCCAACGGCATCAGCAGCATCCCCAAGCCGACGTTCTTCGGACTGTCGTTCGACCGCACCGCCGCCGAAGGCATGCAGACCTTCCACGAATACTTCGGGATTGCCTACAACCCGGTGAGCAAGGTGGTGTTCCTGTACCTGGTCGCCCTGTTACTGGCGCTGGCGGCACTGTTCGTGATCAATCGCTTGCTGCGCATGCCCATCGGGCGTGCCTGGGAAGCCTTGCGCGAAGATGAAATCGCCTGCCGCGCCCTGGGCCTGAACCCGACCATCATCAAGCTCTCCGCGTTCACCCTGGGCGCCGCGTTCGCCGGTTTTGCCGGCAGCTTCTTCGCCGCGCGCCAGGGCCTGGTCACCCCGGAGTCGTTCACCTTTATCGAGTCGGCGATCATTCTCGCCATCGTCGTATTGGGTGGCATGGGCTCGCAACTGGGCGTGATCCTGGCGGCGATCGTGATGATCCTGCTGCCGGAAATGATGCGTGAGTTCAGCGAATACCGCATGTTGATGTTCGGCGCCATGATGGTGCTGATGATGATCTGGCGCCCTCAAGGCCTGCTGCCCATGCAACGTCCACACATGGAGCTGCGCAAATGAGCCGCGAGATCCTGAAAGTCGAAAATCTGAGCATGCGCTTCGGCGGCTTGCTGGCGGTCAATGGCGTTGCCCTGACCGTCAAGGAGAAACAGGTTGTGGCGCTGATCGGCCCGAACGGCGCCGGCAAGACCACGGTGTTCAACTGCCTCACCGGTTTCTACAAGCCGAGCGGCGGCAATATCCTGCTGGACGGTCAGCCGATCCAGGGCCTGGCCGGTCACGAAATCGCCCGCAAGGGTGTGGTGCGAACCTTCCAGAACGTGCGTTTGTTCAAGGACATGACGGCGGTCGAGAACCTGCTGATCGCCCAGCACCGTCACCTGAACACCAACTTCTTCGCAGGCCTGTTCAAGACCCCGGCGTTCCGCAAGAGCGAGCGCGAGGCCATGGAGTACGCGGAATACTGGCTGGACAAGGTCAATCTCACCGAGTTCGCCAACCGTCCGGCCGGCACCCTCGCCTACGGCCAGCAACGCCGCCTGGAAATCGCCCGCTGCATGATGACCCGCCCGCGGATCCTGATGCTCGACGAACCGGCGGCCGGCCTGAACCCCAAGGAAACCGAAGACCTCAAGGCGCTGATCGGCGTGTTGCGTGAGGAAAACAACGCCACCGTGCTGTTGATCGAACACGACATGAAACTGGTCATGAGCATTTCCGACCATATCGTGGTGATCAACCAGGGCACGCCGCTGGCCGACGGGACGCCGGAGCAGATCCGCGACAATCCCGAAGTGATCAAAGCCTATCTGGGGGAAGCGTAAAATGCTGCAATTCGAAAACGTTTGCACTTTCTACGGCAAGATCCAGGCCCTGCACAGCGTCAACGTGGAAGTGCGCCAGGGAGAGATCGTGACCCTGATCGGCGCCAACGGTGCCGGCAAGTCCACCCTGCTGATGACCCTGTGCGGCTCGCCCCAGGCCCACAGCGGCAGCATCCGCTACATGGGTGAAGAGCTGGTGGGCAAGCACTCCGCCGAAATCATGCGCAAGAGCATTGCGGTGGTACCGGAAGGCCGTCGCGTGTTCTCGCGCCTGACCGTGGAGGAGAACCTGGCCATGGGCGGGTTCTTTACCGACAAGGGCGACTACCAGGAGCAGATGGACAAGGTGCTGCACCTGTTCCCCCGTCTCAAGGAACGCTTCAGCCAGCGCGGCGGCACCATGTCCGGCGGCGAGCAGCAAATGCTCGCCATCGGCCGCGCGTTGATGAGCAAGCCCAAGCTGTTGCTGCTGGACGAGCCATCTTTGGGCCTGGCACCGATCATCATCCAGCAGATCTTCGACATCATCGAACAACTGCGCAAGGACGGCGTGACGGTGTTTTTGGTGGAGCAGAACGCCAACCAGGCACTGAAAATCGCCGACCGCGCCTATGTACTGGAGAACGGCCGGGTGGTGATGCAGGGCACGGGCGAGCAGTTGCTGACGGATCCGAAGGTGCGTGAAGCCTATCTGGGCGGTTGATGACTTCGCAGTGTAACGACCATGAAAGGAGCCGGGAAACCGACTCCTTTTTTTATTGACGATTTAAAAAGATTTCTCCTACGCCGTTGTAACGAATTTCTCCGTACCGTCTCTAGTGGTGTGAGCAAGCAATCAAGCCTGCCACCTCAACCCGCTGCTGGAGACACACCATGACCACCAAACTGTCCGCCGCTACCCTCGTCCTTGCCCTCGGTTCGGCCCTGAGCCTGTCCGGCCTGACCACCACCGCCCACGCCGCTGACGACATGCAGAAATGCTTCGGTGTCGCCGAAGCCGGCAAGAACGACTGCGCCGCCGGCGCCGGCACTTCCTGCGCCGGCACGTCCAAAACCAAGGACCAGGCCAACGCCTGGAAACTGGTCCCAGCCGGTACCTGCCTCAAGACCCCAAGCACCACCTCGCCGACCGGTTTCGGCCAGGAAGCAGCCTTCACCGCAAAGTCCTGAAACCCCGCGTAACCTGAGTACTGATGATGACCCTTTCATCCCTGCAAGCCGTCTCCCAGGCTCAGGTACCCGGCCTGCCGCGTCGGGCCGGACTGGGACTGAAGAACGAGCACTTCACTGAGGTGCTCGGAACTTCACCCGACATTGGTTTCTTTGAAGTGCATGCCGAAAACTACATGGTTGCCGGCGGCCCCTTTCACCACTACCTGGGGTTGATTCGCGAAGGCTACCCGCTGTCGTTGCACGGCGTGGGGCTCTCCATCGGCGGCGAAGGTCCACTCGACCCTGAGCACCTGGCGCGACTGGTCAGGCTGATTGATCGCTATCAACCCCACTCGTTTTCCGAACACCTGGCCTGGTCCAGCCACGGCCCGGTATTTCTCAATGACCTGCTGCCCCTGGCCTACGATGCGCAAACCCTGGCTCGGGTATGCGCGCACATAGACCAGCTGCAAAGCACGCTCAAGCGGCCAATGCTGCTGGAGAATCCTTCAACTTACGTGCAGTTTCAGCGCTCCACCCTGGACGAAACCGACTTCATCAGCGAAATCGTCCGGCGCACCGGCTGCGGGTTGCTGCTGGACGTCAATAACGTCTACGTGTCGTGCGTCAATCACCAGCGTGACCCGCTGACCTACATCGATGCACTACCGTTGCATGCCGTCGGCGAGATACATCTGGCCGGCTTTGCCGAAGATTCCGACAGCCTGGGCGATCGACTGCTCATCGATGATCACGGTGCGCCGATCGACGATGCGGTGTGGCGGCTCTACGAACAGGTGCTCACACGCACGGGGCCGGTGGCCACACTGATCGAGCGTGATAACCAGGTGCCGGCCTTCAGTGTGCTGTACGCCGAGTCACGGCAAGCCGAACGTTGCCTGGCGCAGGTGATGTCATGAGTGTTCAGAGCGCGTTCGCCGATGCGCTGCTCGCGGCACACGGTAGCTGCCCGGATGGCCTGTTCAGCAGCAACGGCGCCGAACCCGCCAGCCGCTTTGCGGTGTACCGCAACAATGTCCAGGGCTCGTTGATCAATGCGCTGGCAGCCAGTTACCCGGTGACATTGCAACTGGTGGGCGATGAATTCTTCCGCGCCATGGCCAGCCTTTTCGTCCAGGCTAACCCGCCTACCAGCCCGTTGATCAACGAGTACGGCAGCAGACTCGCCGATTTTATCCAGGCATTCGAACCGGCCGACAGCGTGCCCTACCTGGCGGATATCGCACGGCTGGAGCGCCTGCGGATACGTGCCTATCACGCAGCCGACACGCCGACGCTGTGCCAGCAGCACATTCTTCAACACCTGCAGGGTCAAGAAAACCTGGGGCAGTTGAGCCTGCAATTGCATCCATCGCTCGCCACCTTGCGCTCTCCCTATGCGGTGGTGGCGATATGGGCCGCTCACAAGAATGACAGCGATGTCACCGGTTTCAGCCCCTGGCCTGCGCAAAATGCAGTGGTGTTGCGCCAGGGGTTAGCGGTCAAGACGTTCGCCATCGACAGCGGTTCGGTGAGCTTTATCAACTGCCTGAACCAAGGCACGGGGCTGGAAATGGCAGTGGAGCACGCCTTGCAGGCCTCATCCGAATTCGACCTGCATCAATGCCTGACGCTGTTGATCAGCCATGACGCCATCACTCATCTGCACCTCGAATAAAAGGTATCGCCATGAACCGTTCCGCTGCTGGCCTGCTGACCCAGGCCATCGCCCTTTTCGAAAAAATCCCCTACAGCCTGATCGCCTTTATCGCACGCTTCTCCATTGCGGCGGTGTTCTGGAAGTCCGGGCAAACCAAGGTTGAAGGCTTTGCCATCGACCTGATCAGCGGCACCTTCGAACTGGGTGAACCCCGGCTTGCCGCCTCGACCTTGCCCTTGTTTCGCAGCGAATACCACGTCCCACTGTTGTCCCCCGAAGTCGCCGCGCACCTGGCAGCCTTTGCCGAGCACTTCTTCCCGGTACTGATCCTGCTGGGGTTGGCCACGCGATTCTCGGCCCTGGCCTTGATTGGCATGACCCTGACCATTCAGTTGTTCGTCTATCCAGACGCTTACCCCACCCATGGCACCTGGATTGCGCTGTTATTACTGTTGGTGGCCAAGGGCCCGGGCCGGTTGTCCATCGACCACTGGATCGCTCGGCGCTACCGCTGAAGGCGATCCAGGGTTGCACCGCTGCGCTTGAACCAGTCCACCAGGTAGTCGGCCAACACCTGGGTGCGTCGCGGCAGGCCACCTTGGTAGGGATGCACCAGGTACATCGGCTGGCTGCGCGTCTGATAGTCACGCAACAGCGCGCATAATCGGCCCTCGGCCAGTTCCGTCGGCAGCAGGTACGACGGCAGCCGCGCGATACCAGCGCCCACCAATGCGGCCTTCTTCAACAGGTTGTAGTGGTTGGACGCGAAGGTGCCGCTCACCCGCACACGCAACAGCTCATGCTGCTGGTGATACAGCCATTCTTCGCGGCCGCTGTAGTGGCTGTTGAGCAGACAGGTGTGGCCCGCCAGGTCCGCCGGGCGCAGCGGTTCGCCGTGCTGTTGCAGGTAGGCCGGGCTGGCGCAGGTCATCTCGTGCCAGGCCAAAAGCGGCTTGACCACCAGGCGCTCGTTCTCGATGGCCCCCGAGCGCACGCCCAGATCGAACCCGTCCCGTGCCAGGTCTCGATAGCTGTTGTTCAGTTCCAGTTCGATCTGCACCTGCGGATACTGCCTGGAAAACTCCAGCAACAAGCCATCGAAGAACGTCTCTCCCAGGGAAACCGGAACCGTCATACGCACTGGACCGGCCAAGTCATCCTTGAGCCGCGCCAAGGCCTGACGCGCACGTTCCACCTGCACCACCAGCGCCTGTGCCTGGGGCAGCAGCGCCGCACCCGCGGCGGTAAGGCTCAGCTTGCGCGTGGTGCGATGCAACAGCACCACGCCGAACTGCGCTTCCAACTGGCTGATCCGCTTGGACAATTGCCCCTTGCTGCAGCCCAGTTGCTCGGCCGCCAGGGTGAAACTGCCGGCTTCGATCAATACGGCAAAAGCCGCCAGATCGTCCATTTCGCTCATCGATTGTTTCCAATTGAAAACCAACGGTTGCCCATTAGCGCGTTTATCCACGGAAAAAGCCACTCTAGACTTAACCTTCATCTCACTCCTGGAGGAACAGCACGATGAAAATCCTTTTGATTGGTGCCGGCGGCACGATCGGTTCGGCGGTCAAGGCCGAGCTGGCGCAGCGTCACGACGTGATCGCCATCGGCCGCAACAGCGGCGACTTCCAGGTCGATATCAGCGACAGCGCCTCGATACGCAAGCTGTTCGAGCAGACCGGCACGTTCGACGCGCTGATCTGCGCGGCAGGCAGCGTGAACTTCGTGGCGTTGGCGGAGATGAGCGCAACCGACTTCGAACTGGGCTTGCGTGACAAGCTGATGGGCCAGGTCAACTTGTTGTTGATCGGCCGGGAATTCGCCAATGACGGCGCGTCGTTTACCTTCACCAGCGGCATTCTGAACCGTGATCCGATTCGCACCGGCGCGTCGGCGGCACTGGTCAACGGCGCACTGGACGCCTTCGTCAAGGCAGCGGCCATCGAACTGCCCCGGGGGCTGCGTATCAATAGCGTGAGCCCGACGGTACTGGTGGAGGCCATGGGCAGCTACGCACCCTATTTCCGTGGGTTCAAACCGGTGGCCGGCGCCGAAGTGGCTTTAGCCTACGCAAAAAGTGTCGAGGGCTTGCAGACCGGTCAGACGTTTATCGTGGGCTAAGTTTCAGGTTTGTAAGAATCGCCTGAAGCTGGGCTGCGGGCTTGTGATGCGGCGCGAGCCTGCGTAACGTGACGGCACTTGTCTGGAGACCGAAAATGCGTGCCGCCTCGACCCTTACCCTGCTCGCCCTGTTCCCTTTGTTCGCCGCTTGCCAGATGTTCGACAGCGAGCCGGCCAAGCTGTCCACTGTCGGACTGACCCGCATGCAGGGCGAACTGACGGCGGTTGACGGCAAGCTGTTGTTCCAGCCCTGCCAGGACCAGCGCAACTACGTGGTCAGCGATACCGCAGGCACCAGCATCCTGCAGGAAGCCGCCTCCCTGGCCGGTCAGCAAGGCACGTTGTTCGCCGACTTGCGTGGCAAGTTTTCCGGCGTCGCCAGCGGCACCCAGGGCTCGGTGGACCTGCAACAGCTGTACCGTGTCGAGCGCTCGACATCGGCCTGCAACGACCCGGACTTCAAACGCATGATCCTGCGGGCAAACGGCCATAAGCCGGCCTGGGCGATGAGCGTCACGGCCAAGGGCATGGTGCTGGAGCGCGAAGGCCAGCCGCCTCTGGCGGTGCCTTATGTCGAAGAGCAACTGGGCGATGGGCGCTTCAACCTGATGACCGACGCCAATCACCAGCACATCGAATTGTGGGTCGCCCCGCAGCGCTGCGTCGACAGCGTAAGCGGCAGCCTGCAACACATGAGCGCCGAGCTGCGTGTCAACGGCCAGGTACAGCGTGGTTGCGCGGCATTTGGCGGCTCGCGGGACGACTGATCGTCACCCGCACTGTTTTAACCTGACGGAAAAACCCTATTGGGGCTTATAATCGCCGGTTTGCAAAACAGCCGGCCTTGTTGCCCGCCGCCTACCGGATCCTGTCATGTTACGAATCACCGAACTCAAGCTGCCCATCGACCATCCCGAAGAGGACCTGCGGCCTGCCATCGTGCAGCGCCTGGGCATCGCCAGTGATGACCTGCTCGATTTCACCCTGTTCAAGCGCAGCTATGATGCCCGCAAGAAGTCCTCGGAGCTGTGCTTCATCTACACCGTCGACCTCAATGTGAAGAACGAAGCCGCCCTGCTGCTCAAGTTTGCCGATGATCGCAACGTCAATCCGGCGCCGGATGTCAGCTACCACGTGGTGGGCAAGGCACCGCAAGGCCTGGTCGAACGGCCGGTGGTGGTCGGTTTCGGCCCCTGCGGAATCTTCGCCGGGCTGCTGCTGGCACAGATGGGTTTCAAGCCGATCATCCTCGAGCGTGGCAAGGAAGTGCGCCAACGCACCAAGGACACCTGGGGCCTGTGGCGCAAAAGCGTGCTCAACCCCGAGTCCAACGTGCAGTTCGGCGAAGGCGGCGCCGGGACCTTCTCCGACGGCAAGTTGTACAGCCAGATCAAGGACCCGAAATTCCACGGGCGCAAGGTGCTGCACGAGTTCGTCAAGGCCGGTGCGCCGGAAGAGATTCTGTATGTCAGCAAACCGCATATCGGCACGTTCCGCCTGACCGGCGTGGTGGAAAACATGCGCCAGCAGATCATCGCCCTGGGCGGTGAAGTACGCTTCGAACAGCGGGTCACCGACGTACTGATCGAAGATGGCCAGTTGAATGGCGTGGTCATCGATGGCGGCGAGCACATCCTCTCCAGGCACGTGATCCTTGCCCTGGGCCACAGTGCCCGCGACACCTTCCGCATGCTTCACAGCCGTGGCGTGTACATGGAGGCCAAGCCGTTCTCGGTGGGCTTCCGGATCGAGCACCCGCAATCGTTGATCGACGCCGCACGCCTGGGCAAATACGCCGGGCACCCGAAACTCGGTGCCGCCGACTACAAATTGGTGCACCACGCCAAAAACGGTCGCTCGGTCTACAGCTTCTGCATGTGCCCCGGCGGCACCGTGGTGGCAGCGACGTCGGAGCCCAATCGTGTCGTGACCAACGGCATGAGCCAATATTCGCGTAATGAGCGCAACGCCAACTCAGGCATCGTGGTCGGCATCACACCCGAAGTGGACTACCCGGGCGGACCGCTCGCCGGTATCGAACTGCAGGAGCGCCTGGAGTCCCATGCCTACGTGCTCGGCGGCAGCAATTACGAGGCCCCGGCGCAGCTGGTCGGCGATTTCATCGCAGGCAAGCCATCCACGGCTATCGGCAGCGTGGAACCGTCCTACAAGCCGGGGGTATCCCTGGGTGACTTGGCCCTGGCCCTGCCGGACTTCGCCATCGAAGCCATCCGCGAAGCCTTGCCGGCATTCGAGAAGCAGATCAAAGGCTACTCGCTGCACGACGCGGTCTTGACCGGTATCGAGACCCGCACCTCATCGCCGCTGCGCATTACCCGCAATGAATCGATGCAGAGCCTGAACGTGAAAGGCTTGTTCCCGGCCGGTGAAGGCGCGGGTTATGCCGGGGGCATCCTGTCGGCGGGCGTCGATGGCATTCGGATTGCCGAGGCCCTGGCGCGGGACATGCTGGGCATCGAAGCCTGAGAACATGTGGGAGGGGGCCCCCGATAGCCATAGGTGTCTACACAACTCTGTAGCGCTCAACCGTAACCACGATGCGAAGCGAGTCGCTCTTGATCTTGACCTGCTTTTGATCTTGATCTCAGGCGCCCCGTTAAACCACGCTGGCCGAACGCAGGCTTGAATCCGTGGGCAACCCGGCAGGACGCCGGGTTAGC
>NZ_CVTU01000090.1:0-114039 GCF_900004965.1 Pseudomonas sp. 44 R 15 | reverse complement strand
GGCGGAACCCTAAGTGGCCGTGACCGCAGAAACGGATATGTACTCGATCTGATCCAACATCCTGGTCGGCCCAGAGGCCGCCATCGGGGGCAAGTCGAATCGTCGCACCGCCCCTCCCACATTTGGACCTCGGAGCGTCAGGTAGATACGCGTCCGCTCCCTCGCCACAGGTGCGGTTTCGCACCACAATTGTGTAGATACCTATGCCCCGATAGCAGTGGTTCCGTCGGAGCCTCTTTGACTGACACACCGCAATCGGGGGCAAGCCCCCTCCCACATTTGGTTTGCGGTGTTTCAGATATTGGCGCGCAGGATGCTGTCGGGCAGTGACTCTCCCTGCTCGACACTTGCCGCAACGGCCGCGATCAACCCTTGCAAGTCATAGCCCTGCCCCGCCAGCCACGCCTGATCGTAGTAAGTGGTGGCATAGCGCTCTCCCCCATCACATAGAATCGCCACGATCGACCCCGACTCCCCCGCCGCTTTCATCTGTTGCGCAGCCACCAGTGCACCGATCAGGTTCGTCCCGCTGGAGCCCCCCACTCGCCGCCCCAACCGCTCGGCCAGGTAATGCATGGCTGCCAGGGACAGCGCATCCGGCACCTTGACCATCGCATCGATCACTGCAGGCAAAAATGAGGCCTCGACCCGTGGCCGGCCAATGCCTTCGATCCGCGAGCCACAGTCCAGGCGCAGACTGGCGTCGCCGCTCAGGTAATAATCGAAAAACACCGAACGTTCGGCATCGGCACACAGCACGCGGGTGCAATGCTGGCGATAGCGCACATAGCGTCCCAGGGTCGCGGTAGTACCGCCGGTGCCGGGGCTGGAAATCAGCCAACTGGGCTCCGGGTGTTGCTCGAAACGCAACTGCTGGAAGATCGACTCGGCGATGTTGTTGTTCGCGCGCCAGTCGGTGGCGCGCTCGGCGTAGGTGAACTGGTCCATGAAGTGCCCGCCGCTTTCCTGCGCCAGGCGTTCGGACTCGGCATAGATCTGCGTAGGGTCCTGCACCAGGTGGCTCTTGCCGCCATAAAAGGCAATCTGGGCGATCTTTTCCTGGGAGGTGGTGGCGGGCATCACGGCAATGAACGGCAGGCCGAGCAGGCGCGCGAAATAGGCTTCGGAAATGGCCGTCGAACCGCTGGAAGCCTCGATCACCGGTGCACCCGGCTTCAGCCAGCCGTTGCACAACGCGTACAGGAACAGCGAACGCGCCAGCCGGTGCTTCAGGCTGCCGGTCGGGTGGCTGGACTCATCCTTGAAGTACAGCTCGATACCCGGCAAGCCCGGCAATGGCAACGGGATCAGGTGGGTGTCGGCGCTGCGCTGAAAATCCGCTTCAATGATACGAATGGCTTCGCGGGCCCAGGGACGGTGGTCGCTCATGACGAGACTTCTCTAAGGATTTGGGCCTGATATTAGGGGGTTTCCTACACTGCACACAGATACAGTAACGACTCAATTGGACACACAATTGCTAGGCTTAGACGCAACGCCAGCTCTACCGAATGCTTATAACAAATAAGAATATAACTTTTGTTTTAACAACTAACGGTACGGGTTAGGGTACGCACCTATTGAACCTGGATTGGAGAGCATCCCTTGCCTCTGCGTAGCACTTTCACCCGTTTCTTCCAGCTGGAGGCCGCCAGCGGTCTGTTGCTGATCGCTGCCGCTGCCCTGGCGCTGATTATCAACAACTCACCTTTGTCGCACCTGTACGGCGCCTTTCTCGACACGCCCGTGGTGGCCCAGGTTGGCGCGCTGCAAATCGCCAAGCCCGCCTTGTTGTGGATCAATGATGGCCTGATGGCGTTGTTCTTCCTGCTGATCGGTCTGGAGGTCAAACGCGAGCTGCTCGACGGTCACCTGTCCAAACCGTCGCAGGTGGTGCTTCCGGGTGCGGCGGCGATCGGCGGCATGGTCGTACCCGCGCTCATCTACTGGGCATTGAACAAGGACAACCCTGCGGCCCTCGCCGGATGGGCGATACCGATGGCCACGGATATCGCCTTTGCGCTGGGCGTCCTGGCACTGCTGGGCAAGCGTGTGCCGGTGTCGCTGAAACTGTTCCTGATGACCCTGGCAATCATTGACGACCTGGGCGCCATTGTCGTCATTGCGCTGTTCTATTCCGCCGACCTGTCCGGGGCTTCCCTGGCAGGCGCAGCGGCCTGCCTGATCGCCTTGATCGCGATGAACCGCCTGGGTGTGGTCAAGCTTGGGCCGTACCTGATCATCGGCCTGATCCTGTGGGTGTGCGTACTCAAGAGCGGCGTGCACGCCACGTTGGCCGGGGTGACCCTGGCGTTCTGCATTCCACTGCGCACCCGTAATGCCGAAACCTCGCCCCTGCTGACCCTGGAGCATGCCCTGCACCCGTGGGTGGCCTACGCCATCCTGCCGCTGTTCGCGTTTGCCAACGCCGGGGTGTCCCTCACCGGCGTCAGCCTCGAGAGCTTTACCCACCACGTGCCCATGGGCATTGCCGCCGGCCTGTTGATCGGCAAGACCATCGGTGTGTTCGGCCTGACCTGGCTGGCCATCAAGACCGGCATCGCCTCACTGCCCAGCGGCGCTAACTGGGGCCAGGTGCTGGGGGTAGCGATACTGTGTGGTATCGGCTTTACCATGAGCCTGTTTGTCGGCTCACTGGCGTTCGTACCGGGCGTCAGCGAGTTTGCCGGCGAGGATCGCATGGGGATTCTGACCGGTTCGATATTGGCGGCGTGTATCGGTTATGCGGTGACGGCGATGGCGAGTCGCAAGAAAGCCGTCACCGCCTAGTCGGGTGATATCCAAACAGCAAAAAGCCGCCTCGAACTGAATCGAGGCGGCTCCACTTCTCAGACCTTACAGGTCATCGAAGCTGTCCCGCAGGAATACCCATACGTGATAAACACGCAGGGCATTCACTACGAGGTTCCACGTACGTCGTGCAAACTTAGACATACTCGGCCCTCCAAGCGTTGGGCCTTACCTCCAGCGCACTTACCGGAACACGTGGGCCTTCGAATGCTGTCATTGCGTTCTATGAGGCGGCAGGGTTGACGGGCCCTCCGCATCAATCCGGCACGGATTACTAGCCCGTGGCGGCGGGTCCAAAAACTTGCTCATTGACCCGGCCTACTCACAGGATGACGAACGTAGAACGGCGTCGATACTAACTGAGCGGCCCGCCGAAGGCGTGACCAAGCGCACGGCGAATTTTGTTATTTATTTTCAATTTCTTTCTGACAAAAAAAGTATCAGAAGCGCTAGTGCTGCTTTACAACGGCTTCTTGCCAGATACCGCAGCCGGCAGTAATATTCCGACCATGTCATTGCGTTCTGTGAGCCTGCAAGGCTAGCTTGATATGGCCTTGCGATAAAAAACCGCCCTACTAAGGCGGTTTTTTATTATGCGCAATTAGGATTTTTTAGACGGTAAGATCACGGCCCATTAAACAAAAAACCCCAACCAGTCACCCGGTTGGGGTTTTTCTTTGCCTTTCGCTGACCGCTTAGCGGGTAACGCGGCTGGTACCGTCAACCGTCATGATGCGTACGCGGTCGCCAATGCGGAAAATTTCATTTTCCTGCACGGCTTGTACGTAGGAGCGCATGCTGCCGTCGTCTTCGCGAACGGTGATTTCCACGCCCTGGGTGCGGGTCAGGCCTTCTTCGGTGGCCGAACCCAGCAGGCCGCCGGCCACCGCGCCGATCACAGCGGTGACGATACTGCCACGGCCGCCGCCGATGGCGCTGCCGCCAACGCCGCCGATGACTGCACCCGCAGCGCCGCCGATTGGGGTTTTGGTGCCTTCGATTTTCACCGGACGCAGGGATTCGATGGTGCCCATGCGAACGGTCTGTACGCGACGCGCCTCGTCACGGGAGTAGGAGTCGCCGGTCAGACTCGAGGCGCAGCCACCCAACAGCAAGGACAGGGTAGTAAAGCAGGCAACTAGTAAAACAGACTTACGCATAGCATCAACTCCAAAGGACAGGTATTCATTAAACGCTGCGGCTTGGCGCCTGTCACGGCAAGCCAGGCAAAAAAGTGCTTTCATTCAGCCTGAGTACAGACTGTCGGTACCACAGGATTCGACGAACGGTAGCTAAGCCGCACCATGCCATAGCCTGGTTGATCAGTGTAGTCGTACAGCCGAAAACGCCGAAATCTCGTACATAAAGACTTCGGCGCACAGGACATGATTCAGATGAGATGACGAAAGGCGACGCTCAAGGCGCAAGACGCTCGCGCGTCCATTGGCCCCCTTGCAGCCGATAGTTGAGGCGATCATGCAGTCGGCTGGCGCGGCCTTGCCAGAACTCGATGCGCTCCGGCAACAAACGATAGCCTCCCCAATGCTCGGGGCAATCGGGCTGGGTGTCGCTGAAACGTTGTTCAGTCGCCTTGAGCAGTTGCTGCAGTTCTTCGCGATCACCAATGACCTTGCTCTGCGGCGATGCCCACGCACCCAGGCGGCTGCCCAGGGGGCGCACCTGAAAATAAGCATCCGACTCCTCAGGCGTGACCTTGACCACGCGCCCTTCAATACGCACCTGGCGCTCGAGGGTCGGCCAGAAAAAGGTCATGGCCGCGAACGGCCGCGCCGCCAGTTGCTCACCCTTGGCGCTCTGATAGTTGGTAAAGAAGGTAAAGCCCTGTGCATCCAGGCCCTTGAGCAACAGGATGCGACAGTGCGGCCGACCGTCCTGGTCAACCGTCGCCAGGGTCATGGCATTGGCCTCCACCGGTGCCTGCTCGGTTTTCACCGCATCGGCGAACCACTGGTGGAACAAGGCCAACGGCTCGTCCGGGGCCTGGGCCTCGCTCAAACCGTCCCGTGTGTAGTCACGGCGCATATCGGCCAGTGCCTGGGTCATGCGGCTTTATCCTTGTGGTTCAACGGATCAGTTTTTCGCCTGGTCGTTACTCGCCGGTGCAGCAGCCTTGGCTTTGGTCGCAGCCGGTTTCTTCGCAGCCGGCTTGGCCGGGGCCTTTTTAGCGGCTGACTTGGCAGCCGGCTTGGCGGCGGCTTTCTTGGCCGGCGCTTTCTTGGCCGGGGCTTTTGCCGCCGGGGCCGGTGCGGGAACATCCTGCACAGCGACCATTTCAGCCACAGGCGGAGTCTTGCCCGAGTTGTACTGGCTCAGCAGCGCCAACATAGTTGTACGCTGAGTGAACATGATTTCCATGCGACGATTCAGCGCACGGCCCTGGGAACTGTCATTGGCGGCACGCGGCATCAGGTCGCCCATGCCACGCAGCATCAGGCGGTCCTGCTTCAAACCGCTGAGGCTGAAAATCGAAGCGATCGACTGCGCACGTTCCTTGCTCAGCGCCTGGCTGGCCGGAGCGCTGCCGGTGGCATCAACGTGGCCCAGAACCAGTACGGCGGTCTTTGGATCGGCTTCAACGGCCTTGGCGACGCGCGTGAACGGACCCAGGGTCACCGGCAGCAGCATCGCCGGGCGTTTCGGGTTGTAAGAGCCATCTACCGGGGCAATCACCACCAGTACGTTGTCGCGACGTTCCAATTGCAGGTTGCTGTCTTTGATCGCGGCGCGCAGGCGTGGCTCGTAATCGTCCAGCCAGGCCTGGGTGATTTTTGGATCGGGCATCGGCACGTTGGTCACATCGACCTTGGCCAGTGGCTTGGGCTTGGTATCGAACGGCCACCACCAGTGGGCTTCGGTGTCGGTCTTGGCCACGGGAGCCGGGGTAGCGGCCTGGAGGTCGGCTTTCAGGTCGGCCTTGGCCTCGGCGGCCTTGTCGTCGGCGCTCTTGGCGGAGAATGGCCACCAGTTGAAGCCAGTGTCGCTCTTGGCTGCCGGAGCAGGCGCTGCGGCGACAGGCGCGACAGGCTTGGCGTCGGCAGCGGGCTTGGCGTCAGCAACAGGCTTGGCATCGGCGGCGGGCTTGGCATCCGGCTTGGCGTCGGTCTGGGTCACTGCGTCCTTGGTAGCAGCCTTATCTGATCCAAATGACCACCAGTGCCCACCTTCGGCATCATTTTGTGGAGTTTGTGCACAGCCGGTAATAGTGAGGCACAGCGCCAGTGCCAAGGACTTGTTCGATAACATGAGATATCCACAAAATGAGAAAAAACCAAGGGGCCACATGCCCCGTTAACCAGACGCTTAAAGAACATTGAAGTTACATCATTGCGTTCAGCGTCTTCTTATACGTGCCTTTGTAACAAAAAATTGTGAAACAGCAAGGGGTTTATAGACAACCGGCCAATATTCCGACCAACTTCTGAGCCCGTGGGTCCATAAGTACATAGGGCCCCAGGGTATTAGTCACAAAACCGAAGGCTACATCATGCTCAGGGTCGGCAAACCCTACCGAGCCCCCTGCCCCCGGATGCCCGAATGCGCGCGGACCAAGGCCGAACGTAGCATTGGGCAACTCCGGTTGATCCAACATGCAACCCAGGCCAAAACGGGTTTGGGTCAATAAGGTTTTATCCGGCCCGATACTGTGCTCGCGGGTCAATTGTTCGAGCATGTCGCTTTCCAGCAAACTACCGTCCAATAAACCACTATAAAAGCCGGCCAGGCTGCGTGCATTACCGTGACCATTTGCCGCGGGTTGCTGCATACGCCGCCATTCGGGTTTATTAGTGCTGGTCAGAATAGACGGCGGATTGGCAAATGCACGTGTAGTCATTGCCGTGGGTTCACGCATCATTACTTGAAGTAACCGTTGTGCCGCAGCATCGCCCATATTGCCCTTGCTGCGGGCTATATGGGCGACACGGTAAAACTCTTCGTCCGCCAGGCCCACGTGAAAATCCAGCCCCAACGGCCGCGCCACCCGCGCCACGATAGACTCTCCAGGCCCGCGCCCATCGGCACGGCGCAACAGTTCACCGACCAGCCAGCCATAGGTGATCGCCTCGTAGCCATGGCCTTGGCCGGGTGTCCACCACGGCGCTTCGGCCGCCAGGGTATCGACCATCAGTTGCCAGTCGTACAGGGCTTCGATGGGCAGCATCTCGCGGATCGCCGGCAGCCCGGCCTGATGGCAGAGCAACTGGCGCAAGGTAATGGACGCTTTGCCCGCTGCGGCAAATTCCGGCCAGTAATCGGCCACGGGCGCATCCAGCTTCAGCTTGCCTTCGGCCACCAGCTGCAGGGCGGTGACGGCAGTGAAGGTCTTGGTGCAGGAGAACAGATTGACGATCGTGTCACTGTGCCAGGCTTCGGTCCCGTCCTTATCGGCGGTGCCGGCCCACAGGTCGACAACCGTCTCGCCGCCGACCTGGATGCAAAGCCCGGCACCGCGCTCCTGAGGGTCATCGAACAATGCGGCAAACGCTTCACGTACCGCTTCGAACTGGAGCGTGTAATGACCCTGAATCTGCACCGGAGCGACCTCGAGAAAACCGCATGAAAAGTGGCCGACATTGTTCCAGTCATTGAGGGATTTGTGAACCCGTCAACGGCGAATCAATGCCCATTTCCGGAGTGCCCGCCAGCATGCCCGGCGCCCTGGCCCGCACCTTTGCCGGCCTGGCCCGAGCGGCCGCCTTCACTCTCGCGGGACGCACCGGCGGCCCTGGCTTTTTCAGCCTCCTTACCCAGTTGGTCGACCGCCGCGAGATTGCTTTTACGCACGCTCTCGACAAAGCCCTGAAAGGGCACGTCAGTGATGCCAACCAGGCCGAAATGGCCGTTTTCACCGTCCAGCAGGCGCCCGGTCACGGGCTGGTCCAGGTACTGGAACCAGTGCACGCCGACAATCGAAGGCTCCGCCATGGCTTGCTTGAGGAAGGCGGCATAGGCCGCGCCCCGCTCTTCTTCACGGGCCAACTGCGTCACGCCGCCCCAGAATGGGCCACGGTCGCTCGAGCCGAAGTTGAATTCGGTGATCAATACCGGTTTGTCGAGTGCGCGCAGGGCGGCGAAGTCATAACCGTCCTGGGGCTTGAGGGTATACATATTGAAGCTCAGCACATCGCAATACTGTGCACAGGACGCCACGGCTTCAGGGGTGCTCACGGCGTAACGCCCGCCCAGCAGCAGTTGGTTGGGCGCGTGCCATTTCAGCGAGTCGGAGATGGTCTTGAAGTAGGCATCGGCGAAGGTCTTCTGGAAATACTTGAAGTCGGCCTCGATTTCCGGGTGTTCCGGGCTGGGCATCGGCGGCTCGAAGCCGGGGTCTTCCATCAGCTCCCAGCCGGCCAGGTGGATGCCCCAGGCTTTCGACAGACCGTCTTCATTGCGGTACTTGTCGCGCAGTTGCTTGAGGAAAGCACGCTTGGCCGGTACGTCGGTGGTCATGCGTAAGGTGCCGTAGGCCAGGGCATAGCGCGATTTTGCATCGTCGCCAGGGCCGGCCCAGGCCAGTTCGTTGTCGGCGAAGAAGCCGATCAGCCACGGGTCGTCGCGATGATCGCGAGCGGCAATGGCCACGGCGCGCTCAGTGGCCATGGCAAAGCGTGGGTCGAACGGGTCAGGCATGCCGCCCCACCAGTCGGTGCCGGTGCTGATGCTGGCGTAGTCACCCACAATCGACAGCGGCAAGGTGTAAGGCACACGGTCAGCCGTGGCCAGGTCCGGATCGCTCCAGTTGCCCACGGTGTTGAAGCCCCAGGCTTGCAGGCGGTCGAGGGTATGGGTCACCCAGCGCTTCTGATCGAAGCCGTCACCGCCATAGGTGCGCTGCAGGTTGGCGCCATAAAAATCATACCAGCGTCCCGAACCGAAACCGCGACCTTCGCCCGCGCCGTTGCCGGTACGGTTGTCGCCACTGCCGTAATACTTGTCGAAGGGTTCACCGGCCTTGGGCAGCGCCGCAAACATCCACTCTCGCCCCGCCACGTAGGTCTGGCTGTTGTCCGCCGCCACGGTGTTGACACCCAGCGAGTAGAACGGATGGCCTTGCGGCGTGACCAAGTACCAGCGACCATCGCGCTTTTCAGTGCGGAAGAAGCCGCTGGCGTCGAACGCCGGGCCTTTGTTCCAGCCGCCGTATTGATCCAGGGCGGATTTGTCACGCTCGGCAAGCCACCCCTTCAGTTGTTGCTGCTCCTTGGCGGCTGCGGCCTTGAGCTGCTCGTCGCTGCTGACTTTTTCCGGCCAGCGTGCACGGGTGGACTGACCGTAAGCGTCCACCAGTTCGCTATAGGCGGCCTTCATCACCGGCTCGCTGTCCTGCACGCCAAAGCGCTCCAGCAGGATGCTTTGGGCGGCATCGGGTTTGATCATCGACAGCGTCACCGACACCACCTGGCTACGGTCGACTTCCCCGGTGCTGGCGGCCAGCAACACACGCTGGCCGTCCACGGTCATCGGCATCGGCGGGCCGGCCTTCATGCCCTGGCTCAGCGGCGAGTTGGCTTGCAGTGGCACCAGCAAGGTCTGGGCCGGGCCGGCCGGCAGGTCGATGCGACTGACCAGGGTCTTGCCGTCGGCACTTTGTACTTTCACGTAGAGGGTCAACGCCCAACTCATCGCGCTCTGGATGCGCAGGCTCATGGCGCCCGATTGCGACCAGTCCCACACGCCGGTTTGCGGGCTGAGCACCAGGCTCGGCTCGGCCGCCGGGCTGAAGGTGATGCGGCGCAGCACTTCGCCCTCCGGGGTTTGTTCGGCGTTGTATTGCGGCAGGCTGGCGTCCTGGGTCGCCACCTTGACCACATCGGCGGGCCGGACGAAGTTGAACAGCGTTTGTTGCCCGGCCGGCGCGGCCATCAAGGGCGCGGCGAACAGCAGGGCAAAAAGAGCGGGCAGCGTGCGAATCATACGAACAAGGTTCTCCCAGACGGCCGGTGAATGGCCTGATGACATACATGAGATAGACCACGAAGTGGGCGAGTTCGCCCACGGTGGCTTAAGAAATTTCGCGCCTGAACGGCGGCAAGGCATTCAGGATTGCCTTGCCATAGCGCTGGGTGACCAGGCGGCGATCGAGCAACGTGATGGTGCCCCGGTCCTGCTCGGTGCGCAGCAAGCGTCCGCAGGCCTGCACCAGCTTGAGCGACGCATCGGGTACCGAGATTTCCATGAAAGGATTGCCGCCGCGGGCTTCGATCCATTCGGCCAGCGCCGCTTCGACCGGATCATCCGGCACCGAGAACGGGATCTTGGCAATGACCACGTGCTCGCAGTAGGCGCCGGGCAAGTCCACGCCCTCGGCAAAGCTCGCCAGGCCGAACAGCACGCTGGAATCACCGCCATCGACCCGCGCCTTGTGTTTGTTCAAGGTTTCCTGCTTGGACAGGTTGCCCTGGATGAACACCTGTTTACGCCAGTCGCGGTCAAGGCCATCAAACACATCCTGCATCTGTTTACGCGACGAAAACAGCACCAGGGTGCCTCGCGAGCCTTCCACCAGTTCGGGCAGGTCGCGGATGATCGCCGCCGTGTGCGCCGCCGCGTCCCTTGGGTCGGCCTTGAGGTCGGGCACCCGCAGGACGCCGGCGTCGGCGTGATGAAACGGGCTTGGCACCACTGCAGTGACGGCCTTTTTCGGCAGGCCGGCGCGCATGCGGAAGCGGTCGAAGGTGCCCAGCGCCGTCAGCGTGGCCGAGGTCACCAGGCAGCCGTAGGCCACGTTCCACAGGTTGCGGCGCAGCATCTCGGCGGCGAGGATCGGGCTGGCATTGACCTCGATATCGAACAGCGCACCGCTTTCCGCCAAGGTCAACCAGCGCGCCATCGGCGGGTTGTCTTCCGGGTCTTCGACGGTAAAGGCCGTCCACAACTCCCAGTTGCCCTGGGCGCGGGACAGCAGGCTGCCGAACAGCGGGTACCATTCTTCGGCCTGGTTACTGGCGATGCCGATATTGACCTCGCCATCCATGCCTTCCTTGAGCAAGTCGGTGAGACGGGTGAACAGGTCGGTCAGGCGGGAAAAGCCCTTCTTCAGTTCAATGCCCATTTCACGCATATGCTCGGGAATCATCCCACCGACAAAACGGTGACGCGGCCGCTCACGGCCTTCCACGTCTTCGCCGGGCTTGAAGTCGGCCACCTGCTCGCAGGCGCTGAACATAAACTGCTGCTGGGTCTTGATCTCCCGCGCCAGCTCAGGCACCTGTTCGATCAGCTTACCCAGGTCACCGGGCAGCGGATGCTGGGCCAGCAGCTTGGTGAGGTTCTTGGCGGTGGTTTCCAGCCAATCGGCGGTAGAGCGCAAGCGCGTGTAATGGGCGAAGTGGCCGATGGCCTTGTCCGGCAGGTGGTGACCTTCGTCGAACACATACAGGGTGTCGCGCGGGTCCGGCAGTACGGCGCCGCCGCCCAGGGCCAGGTCGGCCAGCACCATGTCGTGGTTGGTGACGATCACGTCGACCTTGCCCATGCCTTCGCGGGCCTTGTAGAAGGCGCACTGACCGAAGTTGGGGCAATGGCGGTTGGTGCATTGACTGTGGTCGGTGGTCAGGCGCGCCCAGTCGGAGTCTTCCAGGGCGGTGGGCCAGCTGTCGCGGTCGCCGTCCCATTTATTACCGGCCAGTTTTTCGATCATGCTGGTAAACAGTTTCTGGCTGACTTCGTCGACTTCGATCTTGAAGCCTTCCTCTTCGAACAACGAAGCCGTGGCGGTCTGCGCGTGGCCTTCCTGCAGCAGCACGTCAAGCTTGGACAGGCACATGTAACGGCCACGGCCCTTGGCCAGCGCGAACGTGAAGTTCAGCCCGCTGTTGCGCATCAGGTCAGGCAGGTCCTTGTAGACAATCTGCTCCTGCAGGGCGACCGTAGCGGTGGCAATCACCAGGCGTTTGCCGGCGGCCTTGGCGGTGGGGATCGCCGCCAGGCTGTAGGCCACGGTCTTGCCGGTACCGGTGCCGGCTTCGACGGCCACGACCGCAGGGTCGCCGCTGCGCCGCCCTTCGTCGTCGGTGTCGATATCCCCGAGGACCTTGGCCACTTCGGCGATCATCAGGCGTTGGCCGTAACGCGGTTTCAAGCTCTTGGCTTCGAGAAAACGCGAGTAGGCGCCCTGGATCGTGGTTTTGAGTTCAGTGCTGATCATGGATAGTCGGGCGCAAAAAACGCTGGATAAATTTTCAGTGGTTCGGATCGGCCGCTATCATACCCCGCTAATTAATCCCGCGCAGAACGGAGTACCACAATGACCGCGTTTAGCCTCGCTTACACCCTGCATGTATTGGCCGCCCTGATCTGGGTCGGCGGCATGTTTTTCGCCTGGATGATCCTGCGCCCCGCCGCCATGGCGGCCCTTGAGGGCCCTGCCCGGCTCAAGTTGTGGGCAAATGTGTTTCAACGTTTTTTTGTATGGGTGTGGGTGGCGGTGTTGATTTTGCCGATCAGCGGCGTAGGCCTGCTGCACCTGCGCTTCAACGGTTTTGAAACGGCGCCGCGCTATGTGCAGGTGATGATGGGTTTGTATCTGGTGATGACGGCGCTGTTTATCCGCATCCAGGCGTTGAAGTTTCCGGCGTTGAAGGCGGCGGTGGCGGCTGAGGATTGGCCGGCAGGCGCGGCTACACTGGGGCAGATTCGTAAGTTGGTAGGGATTAACTTGATTGTCGGGTTGGTGGTGGTGGCCGTGGCGTCGGCTCGGCCGATGTTGTAAGGCGACTCTTACATCGCTATCGGGGGCAAGCTCCCTCCCACATTGGAATGCATTCCAATGTGGGAGGGGCGGTGCGACGATTCGACTTGCCCCCGATGGCGTCAGAACAAGCGACTCAAAGCCGCTGAATGGTCACCGCCCCCGCAGGCCCCGCCGGCCCCGGTTGCCCTTCCAACCCCGAGCGGCCTTTTTCACCGCCATCGGCGCGGTACACCAGGCAGCCCTTGGACTGACCGCCCTTGCCGGGCTTACCCGCAACACCGGCCAAGCCCCCAGGCCCGCCGTCCACCAAGACCTTGATCTGATCAGCCGGGAAACTCTGCGGCAACTCCACGCGCACTAGCGCACCCGACGCACCCGGCAACCCATCGCCGCCGTTATCGCCATTGAACCCACGCCCGGCAGAACCCCAGGTGCACCCCGGATCGACGCCATTGGCGCCATCCAGGCCGGCATAACCCTGGGCACCGGCGCCACCGCGGGCATCCACCGACAGTGCTTCTGCAGTCAGCGACTCGATACGCAAGGTCAAGTCGCGCCCCGGCTTGGCTGGTCTTTCATGGGTGCCGGGCGCGCCGCGAGAGGTGATCTGGCTGCCCTGATCCAGTTGAGCCTGGCGCACCTGCAGCTGCAGCGCGGTAGTGCCGGGGACGATGGCGATACGTGCTTCACGCCCCAGATGCAGCTCCTCCACCGCGATCTGACTGATGGTGGCCGGAATCAACAGGGTGCCGTAGTCCGCCACGTCCAGGCGCTCGAGCTGCAACACGCTGGTACTGCTGGGCAGGCGCATCAACGAATGGGTTTCGACGCTGACACTCTGGGCCAGGGCAATGGGGCTGACCAACAGGGCCAGCAGAAAAACCTTACGCATCATGGGGCTCCCGAGTGTTTCCGAATTTTTCTTTGGACGCACAGTAACGACTTCTACAGGCGATTTGCCAGTGAAGGATCAAAAAACTTCAGAAGGCCCGGCTCAGGCACCGGCGCTATCGGCACTGAGGCGCTAGGCCAGCACGCCCAGCCGCGCTAGTCTCTAGGGTCCTGATGTGAGGATCTTAAATGACCGCTGGATTTTCTTCCCGTACACCCCAGCAAGCGCTGGCCGCGTTGCTGGACCTGCACGCCCCCAAACGCCTGTTGCTGTTGGGCGCCAGCCAGTTTCCCGCACTGGATGCGTTTAAAACGGCGCATCCCGATGTGCGTGTCAGCATTGCCCCACCCGGACCGCTGCCCGCGGAACTGGCGGCGCAGCGTTTTGACCTGGCGCTGGTGGTCGATTGCCTTGAACACCTGCCCAAATCCCAGGGTCTGACGTTGCTGGGCGGCATTCGCAACCTCAATGCCAGCCGCATCGCGGTGCTGGTGGACCTGGGCGCCTGCGACTGGAAGGACACCGATTTTTTCTCCCTGGCCCTGCAGGCCGGCGAACGCTTTCAGCGCGATGAGCAGGTGCTGACGCTGTTTACCTATGATCTGCTTGACTATAAACAAGTACCCGACTGGCTCAACGCCCGTTTCTGGGCCAACCCGGAAAATTTTGGCAAGTATTGGTGGTAACACAATGAGTACATCCATTTGCCCCTGCGGCAGTGGCAATCTGCTGGATGCCTGCTGCGGCCATTACCACGCCGGCCATCCCGCGCCGTGTGCCAGCGCATTGATGCGCTCGCGCTACAGCGCCTATGTGCTGGGCCTGGTCGACTATCTGGTGGCAACCACCTTGCCGGCGCAGCAGGCAGGCCTGGACCGCGAGGCCATTAGCGCCTGGAGTGCGCAGAGCACCTGGCTTGGGCTGGAGGTGGAAAATTCCGAGCTCTTCGGCGGCCAACCGGAACATGCCTTCGTGACCTTCACGGCGCGCTGGCACGACAGCAGTGGTGAACATAGCCACCGCGAGCGGTCTTCTTTCGTACAGAATGAGGGGCGCTGGTACTTCATCGACCCGACGGTGGACGTGAAGGCCGGGCGCAATGACCCATGCCTGTGCGGCAGCGGGCAGAAGTTCAAGAAGTGCTGTTCCAGCTATTTTTAACGACCTGACAGGGATAACGCCAATGCTTCGCAGATTCAGCCTGATGCTGGCGTTAACCCTGGGCCTGAGCGGCTGCGCCTCCTGGTTCGAGGACGATTCGCCGCCGCCCCATGTATCACTGGTGAAGGTCGAAGTGGTGCGTGCCAAGTTGCTGGAGCAGAAGTTCAAGCTCTACTTTCGCGTGGATAACCGCGACGACGCCGACCTGACCGTGCGCGGCCTGATCTACAAGGTCACCCTCGGCGACCTGGTACTGACCGAAGGTGAGTCCAACGAATGGCTGACCGTACCGCCGCGCGGCCATAAATACTTCCGGGTGTCGGTACGGACCAACCTGTGGCCGCGAATACGCGATGTGGTGCAAATGCTGAAAAACCCCGAGCGCCCCGTGCCCTATCGTCTTGAAGGCGAGTTGAAAACCGGATTATTCATCGGTAATGACGTGCAGGTGGCTCACAATGGCGAGATAATCCCCGGCGATTTTATTCCGGAGCGACATCGATGACTCAGCAACCCCATGTCCATGGTCCCGACTGCAACCACGATCACGATCACCAGGATCACGACCACGGCCATGTCCACGGCCCGAACTGCGGCCACGCTCACCAGGAGCCGGTGCGCAATGCGTTGAAAGACGTGGGTCGCAACGATCCTTGCCCATGCGGCAGCGCGAAGAAATTCAAGAAGTGCCACGGCGCTTAAGCCACTCGACACTCAATGCGGGAGGGGGCTTGCTCCCGATACGGTGTGCCAGTCAGCCTATCTGTTACTGACCCACCGCTATCGGGGGCAAGCCCCCTCCTACATGAGTACTCATGCAATTACACAACTCCCGCTTGCGTCGTTTCGCCGCGCTCACTAACGTAGCGCCTTTAATGACGCTACCCCCCGCAGGAGCTTTGCCATGGCCTCGCCAGCCCTTACACATTTTCTTCCCCGGTTCGGCGTTGCCGCGGCAGTGGTCAGTGCGTTGAGCCTGTCCGGTTGCCAGCTCCAGAACACCCAGGACACCCTGCCCCCCGCAGCCGGCGTAGAGCCGATCAAGGGCCTGGCGCAAAACGTGTCGATACGCCGCAATGCCCAGGGCATGCCGCTGATCGAAAGCAACACCTTCCACGACGCGTTGTTCAGCCTCGGCTATGTGCATGCCAGCGACCGGATCACCCAGATGGTCACTCTGCGGCTGCTGGCCCAAGGCCGCCTGGCGGAAATGTCCGGGCCCGAGGTCCTTGATGTCGACCGCTTCATGCGCGCAGTCAACCTTAAAAAGAGCGCAGGCGAGCTGTACAACGCTTCGTCGCCGCGGCTCAAGCGTTTCTTTGAAGTCTACGCGCGGGGCGTCAACGCCTACCTGTTCCGCTACCGCGACAAGCTGCCGACCGACCTGGCCCAGACCGGCTACAAACCCGAATACTGGAAACCGGAAGATTCGGCGCTGCTGTTCTGCCTGCTGAACTTCAGTGAGTCGAGCAACCTGCAGGAAGAAATCTCATCGCTGGTGCTGGCGCAAAAAGTCGGCGTCGACAAGCTCGCCTGGCTTATCCCCAGCGCGCCGGACGAAGCGATCCCGCTGGCCGAGGCCGACAAGCTCAAGGGCGTGAACCTGAGCCAGATCACCGGTCTTGCCGGGTTGGACACCGTCAGCCAGCAACTCAACAGCCTCAATGCCCTGGGCGTGACCACGTCGAGCAACTGGGCCATCGGGCCGCAACGCAGCCGCAGCGGCAAAAGCCTGCTGGCCAACGACATCGCCGCGCAGCCGCAAGCACCAACGCCCTGGAGCTACGTGCAGATCCGTGCGCCGAAATATCAGGCGGTCGGCGCGTCGATCGCCGGCCTGCCGACCCTGCTGTCGGGTTTCAACGGCAAGGTGGCGTGGAGCATGAGCGCGGTCAAGGGCGACACCCAGGACCTGTTCCTGGAAAAGGTCAAACGCCAGGGCAGCGCGCTGTACTACGAGAACAACGGCAAATGGCTACCGGCCGGCGTGCGTAACGAGACCTTCTTCATCAAAGGCCAACGCTCGATTCGCGACGTGGTGTACGAAACCCGCCACGGCGCCTTGCTCAACAGCAGCCAGGCGCTCACCAGCGGTTTTGGCCTGGCCCTGCAAACCGCCGATTTGAAGGACGACAAGAGCCTGGATGCGTTCTTCGACCTGTCCCGCGCGCAGAACGCCGGCAAGGCCTCGGACGCTACCCGCGAAATTCGCGCCATTGCGCTGAACATGATCTTCGCCGACGCCAGCAACATTGGCTGGCAAGTCACCGGCCGCTTCCCCAACCGCCGCGAAGGCCAAGGCCTGCTGCCCTCGCCGGGCTGGGACACGCGCTTTGACTGGGACGGTTACGCCGACGCCATGCTGCACCCCTATGACCAGGACCCGGCTCAAGGCTGGATCGGCACCGCCAACCAGCGCACAGCCCCGCGTGGCTATGGCATGCAACTGTCCAATTCCTGGGACGCGCCGGAGCGCAGCGAGCGCCTGGCGCAACTGGCCAACGCCGGCAAGCACGACAGCCGCAGCCTGATCGCCATGCAATACGACCAGACCACCCTGTTTGCCGCCAAACTCAAGGGGATGTTCCAGGCGCCGGGCATGGCCCAGCCGCTGAAACAGGCAATCGATGCGCTGCCCGCCGCCGAACAGGCCAAGGCGCGTGAAGCACTGGGCCGCCTCATGGCCTTTGATGGTCGCCTTGCACCGACGTCCGCCGACGCGGCGGTCTACGAACTGTTCCTGCAGGAAAGCGCCAGGCAGATCTTCCTCGACAAACTCGGCCCGGAACACAGCGCCAGCTGGAAAGCCTTTGTCAGCAACGCCAGCCTGTCCTACACCGCCATCGCAGACCATTTGCTGGGCCGTGAAGACAGCCCGCTCTGGGATGACACGCGCACACCGCAAAAAGAAGACAAGCCGGCGATTCTCGCACGCACCCTGGCCGCTGCGATCAGCAGCGGCGACAGCTTGCTGGGCGCCGATCACAAGGCCTGGCAATGGGGCAAGCTGCACACCACCGCCTGGAAAAACGCCAGCGGCCAGGTTATCCGCGGGCCTTTCGCCAGTGGTGGCGACCACAACACCCTGAACCCGGCACCGTACCACTGGGGGCAGGATTTCAATGTGGCCCGGACGTCAGCGCTGCGCATGATTGTCGACTTCGGCCAGCCCGAACCGATGATGGGCCAGGGCGGCACCGGCCAGTCCGGCAACCCGGCCAGCCCGAACTATGCCAACGGCATCGATCCGTCGCTCAAGGCGCAATACCTGAGCTTCCCGATGCAGCCGCAGAACTTTGACAAGGTGTATGGCAAAAGCCGGCTAACCCTCACACCTGGCAAATAACCCGGTTTTCTCAGAAGAAACCGAATCCAAATGTGGGAGGGGGCTTGCTCCCGATAGCAGTATTTCAGTCAATGAATGTGTTGACTGCCACACCGCTATCGGGGGCAAGCCCCCTCCCACATTTGGACCCCATGCATTCTGATAGAACTTCTCTCACCGTCCCATCCTCCTAAATAACAAGCCCATCTCCCCGGTCACCCCATGGACCTCGTCATCGCCCGACCCGAAGGCCTCTATTGCCCCGCCGGGGATTTCTACATTGATCCCTGGCGCCCGGTGGAACGCTCCGTCATCACCCACGCCCACGGCGACCACGCCCGCACCGGCAACGAGCATTACCTGGCCGCCGCGCCCGGCGAAGGCATCCTGCGCTCGCGCCTGGGCCAGGACATCAACTTGCAGACGCTGGCCTACGGCGAAAAACTCGTGCACCACGGCGTCACATTGAGTTTCCACCCGGCCGGGCATGTGCTCGGTTCGGCCCAGGTGCGTCTGGAATACCAGGGCGAGGTCTGGGTCGCGTCCGGCGATTACAAGGTCGAGCCCGATGGCACCTGCGCGCCTTTCGAACCGGTGCGCTGCCACACCTTTATCACCGAATCCACCTTTGGCCTGCCGATCTACCGCTGGCAGCCGCAGGCGCAGATTTTTTCCGGTATCAACGACTGGTGGCAGGCCAATATCGCCGCCGGCAAAGCCAGCGTGTTGTTCTGCTATTCCTTCGGCAAGGCACAACGCATTCTGCACGGTATCGATGCCAGCATCGGTCCGATCCTCAGCCATGGCGCCGTCGAGCCATTGAACAGGGTCTACCGCGAAGCGGGTATCTACATCCCCGAGACGCTATACGCCGGCGACTTCAAAAAAAACGACCCGCTGCTGCGCCAGGCCCTGATCATCGCCCCGCCCTCCACCGGTGGCAGCACCTGGATACGTCGCTTTGGCGACTACAGCGACGCCTTCGCCAGCGGTTGGATGCGCCTGCGCGGCACGCGGCGGCGGCGCGGGGTCGATCGCGGCTTTGTGCTGTCGGACCATGCCGATTGGCCCGGGCTGTTGTGGGCGATTGAGCAGACCGGCGCCGAGCGGGTGATGGTCACCCACGGTTCGGTCGGCGTGCTGGTGCGCCATCTGCGCGAGAAAGGCCTGGATGCCCAAGGTTTCAGCACCGAATACGGCGACGACGAAGAAGAGGCCAGCGCATGAAAGCCTTCGCCGAGCTGTACGCCAACCTCGATGCCACGACCTCCAGCAACGCCAAGCTGGCGGCACTGCAAGCGTATTTCCGACAGGCACCGCCAGAGGATGCGGCCTGGGCGGTGTACTTCCTCTCCGGCGGGCGCCCGCGGCAATTGGTGCCGACCCGCCTGCTCAGGGACATGGCGACGCAAGCGGCGAACATCGAGCCGTGGTTGTTCGAAGAAAGCTACCAGTCCGTCGGCGATCTGGCCGAGACCATTTCCTTGCTGTTACCCGAATCCACCTACACCTCTGAAGATGGCCTGGCGGTGTGGCTGGAAGACAAACTGTTACCGCTGCGTGGCCTTGCGCCGCTTGAACTGGCCGAGCGCCTGCCGGCGCTGTGGGTGCAACTGGATCAACCGAGCCTGATGGTGTGCATCAAGTTGATCACCGGCAGCTTTCGCGTGGGCGTGTCCAAACTGCTGGTGACCCGTGCGCTTGCCGCCATGGCCGGGCTCGACAGCAAGCGCGTGGCCCAACGGCTGGTGGGCTACACCGACCTGTCCAATCGCCCTACGGCCGCAGGCTATCTCAAGCTGATTGCCGCCGAATCATCCGACGAGCATGCGCAACGCGGCGGGCAGCCGTATCCGTTTTTTCTCGCCCATGGCCTGGCGCAACCAGTGGAGCAGTTTGACGCCCTGCTCGGCTCTCCCGCCGACTGGCAAGTGGAATGGAAGTTTGATGGCATTCGCGCGCAGTTGGTCAAGCGTGAGGGCCGCTTGTGGGTCTGGTCGCGCGGTGAAGAACTGGTGACCGAGCGGTTCCCCGAGCTTCACAGCCTGGTCAGCGGCTTGCCCGACGGCACGGTGATCGACGGTGAAATTGTGGTCTGGAAAGAGGCGGTGCAACCCTTCGCCCTGCTGCAGCAGCGGATCGGCCGCAAGACATTGAGTAAAAAAGTGCTGGAGGATGCACCGGTGGCGGTGCTCGCCTACGACCTGCTCGAATACCAGGGCGACGACTGGCGCAACCACACCTTGGCTGAACGCCGTACGCAGCTGGAACGCGTGATCGCGCAGTGCAACCAACCCGCGCTGCTGCCCTCGCCACTGCTCGAGGGGCAAACCTGGGAAGCGTTGGCCGTGCAACGCGAAGCCTCCCGCAGCCTCGGCGTCGAAGGCATGATGATCAAGGATCGCAAAGGCCTTTACGGCGTGGGCCGCACCAAGGACATGGGCCTGTGGTGGAAGTGGAAGGTGGACCCGTTCAGCATCGACGCCGTGCTGATCTACGCCCAGCGCGGCCATGGCCGGCGCGCGAGCCTGTACAGCGATTACACCTTCGCGGTCTGGGATGGCCCGCCGGGCAGCGAGCGCACCCTGGTGCCGTTCGCCAAGGCCTATTCGGGGCTGACTGACGAAGAAATGCGCAAGGTCGATGCGATCGTGCGCAAGACCACCGTGGAAAAATTCGGCCCGGTCAGCAGCGTCACGCCGAGCATGGTGTTTGAGTTGGGCTTTGAAGGGATCGCCCTGTCAAAGCGGCACAAGAGCGGCATTGCGGTGCGCTTTCCGCGGATGTTGCGCTGGCGCCAGGATAAGCCGGTGGAGGAAGCCGACAGTCTCGCCACGCTGCAGGACTTGTTGGCCTGACACAAATCAACTGTGGGAGGGGGCTTGCCCCCGATAGCGGAGGGTCAGACACAGATGCTCTGACTGACACACCGCCATCGGGGGCAAGCCCCCTCCCACATTTGGATTTACGCTCGACCTGAAATGGTGCGCTACTCTTTCAATGCACACTAGTGGGCATTTCCTACACTTATAAATCCCTTATCCCACCTTTTAAAACGATCATTCGGAACTATGGTGCAGAAATTGCTACTTGTGCTGCGTCTGACACCGTTCAGTAACAGTCCTAAACGCGCCACAAGCGCTTATCTTGGTTTTCAGGGAACACATAATGAAAAAAGCATTGCTGACCCTTTCTGCACTGGCTCTGTGCATGGCTGCAGGTGTTGCAACCGCCAAGGAATACAAGGAATTGCGTTTCGGTGTCGATCCTTCCTACGCACCGTTCGAATCCAAGGCCGCCGACGGCAGCCTGGTGGGCTTCGATATTGACCTGGGCAATGCCATTTGCGCGGAGCTGAAGGTCAAGTGCAAATGGGTTGAAAGCGACTTTGACGGCATGATTCCGGGCCTCAAAGCCAACAAGTTCGACGGTGTGATTTCTTCCATGACCGTGACCCCGGTGCGCGAGAAGGCAATCGACTTCTCCAACGAGCTGTTCTCGGGCCCTACTTCGCTGGTGTTCAAAAAAGGTGCAGGGTATTCGACGCCTGAATCGCTCAAGGGCAAATCCGTGGGCTATGAGCAAGGCACCATCCAGGAAGCCTACGCCAAGGCCGTGCTGGACAAGGCCGGTGTGACCACCAAGGCCTACGCCAACCAGGACCAGGTGTATGCCGACTTGACGTCCGGGCGCCTCGACGCTTCCGTGCAGGACATGCTGCAAGCCGAACTGGGCTTCCTCAAGTCGCCGGCCGGTGCCGGTTACGAAGTCAGCGCCGCCATCGACGACCCACTGCTGCCTTCGAAAACCGCGATCGGTATCAAAAAAGGTAACACTGAGCTCAAGGCGCTTTTGGATAAAGGTATCAAAGCGTTACACGATGATGGCACCTACGCCACCATCCAGAAAAAACACTTTGGCGATCTGAACCTGTACAGCGGCAAATAATGCCTGGGGCGCCCCTTTTTCAAGGGGCGCTTTTTTATCGCCATAGGTCCTGATTTATGTTCGAAGATCTGTTGCAAACCCTCGGGCTGAGCGCGTTCAGCTTGAAGGGTTTCGGCCCGCTGTTGCTGCAAGGCACCTGGATGACAATCAAGTTGTCGGTGCTGTCCCTGGCCGTCAGCGTGTTGCTGGGCCTGCTCGGCGCCAGCGCCAAACTGTCCAGCCTGCCCGTGCTGCGTATCCCCGCCCAGCTCTACACCACATTGATTCGCGGCGTCCCCGACCTGGTGCTGATGCTGCTGATTTTCTACAGCCTGCAAACCTGGCTGACCGGCCTCACCGACTTCATGGAATGGGAATACATCGAGATCGACCCATTCAGCGCCGGGGTCATCACCCTGGGCTTTATCTACGGTGCTTATTTCACCGAGACCTTTCGAGGCGCGATCCTGGCCGTGCCCCGTGGCCAGCTGGAAGCCGCCACCGCCTACGGGCTCAAGCGCGGGCAACGGTTTCGCTACGTGACCTTCCCGCAAATGATGCGGTTTGCCCTGCCGGGCATCGGCAATAACTGGATGGTGATGCTCAAGGCGACCGCGCTGGTGTCGATCATCGGCCTGGCCGATCTGGTGAAAGCAGCCCAGGATGCCGGCAAGAGCACCTATCAACTGTTCTACTTCCTGGTACTGGCCGCGCTGATCTACCTGTTGATCACCAGCGCATCCAATTTTGTCTTGCGCCGTCTTGAACGTCGCTACGCCGCAGGTTCACGGGAGGCCGTGCGATGATCGAGCTTTTGCAGGAATACTGGCGCCCGTTCCTTTATAGCGACGGCCAGCACATCACCGGCCTGGCCATGACCCTGTGGCTGCTCAGCGCGGCATTGGTGATCGGCTTCCTGGTGTCGATTCCACTGTCTATCGCCCGGGTATCGCGCAGGCGCCTGGTGCGCTGGCCGGTGCAGTTCTACACCTACCTGTTTCGCGGCACGCCGCTGTATATCCAGTTGCTGATTTGCTACACCGGCATCTACAGCCTTGCCGCCGTGCGTGCGCAACCGGTACTCGATGGGTTCTTTCGCGATGCGATGAACTGCACCATCCTGGCCTTCGCCCTCAACACCTGCGCCTACACCACGGAAATTTTCGCCGGGGCGATCCGCAGCATGGCCCACGGCGAAGTCGAAGCGGCCAAGGCCTACGGCCTCAGCGGCTGGAAGCTGTACGCCTATGTGATCATGCCGTCGGCACTGCGCCGTTCGTTGCCCTACTACAGCAACGAGGTGATCCTGATGCTGCATTCGACCACGGTGGCGTTTACCGCGACCATTCCGGATATCCTCAAAGTCGCCAGGGACGCCAACTCGGCCACCTTCATGACTTTTCAATCATTCGGCATCGCGGCATTGATCTACCTGGCCGTGACCTTTGCCCTGGTCGGCCTGTTTCGGCTGGCGGAACGCCGCTGGCTGGCCTTTCTCGGGCCGAGCCATTAAGGAGCGCTCATGCGTCATCAGCAACATGACCTGATTGCGCCGGTGCCCGGCACGGCGCGACAGATTCACAGTTTCCACTTCGGCCCGGAGCAGGCGCAAAGCAAGGTCTACATCCAATCATCACTGCACGCCGATGAACTGCCGGGCATGCTGGTGGCCTGGCACTTGAAGGCGCGCCTGGCACAGTTGGCGGCGACCGGGCGCGTGCGCAGCGAAATCGTCCTGGTGCCGGTCGCCAACCCAGTGGGGCTGGAACAGGTGCTGATGGACGTCCCCCTGGGCCGCTACGAGCTGGAAAGCGGACAGAACTTCAATCGTCTGTTTGTCGACCTCAGCGACGCGGTCGGCGATCAGGTTGAAGACTTGCTGGGCAATGATCCCCAACACAACGCGCGGTTGATCCGCACCGCGTTATCCGCCGCCCTGGCCGCGCAAACCGCGTCGACTCAACTGCAATCCCAGCGCCTGGTGCTGCAGCGCCTGGCGTGCGATGCCGACGTGGTGCTGGACCTGCACTGTGACTTCGAAGCCGTGGCGCACCTCTACACCACGCCCGAGGCCTGGCCGCAGGTGGAGCCGCTGGCGCGTTACCTGGGGTCGGAGGCCAACCTGCTGGCCACCGATTCCGGCGGGCAGTCCTTTGATGAATGTTTCACCCTGGTGTGGTGGCAGTTGCAGCAACGCTTCGGCACGCGCTTCCCGATCCCCATGGGCAGCTTTTCCGTGACCGTCGAATTGCGCGGCCAAGGCGATGTCAACCACGGCCTGGCGGCCCTGGACTGCCAGGCGATCATCAATTACCTGACCCACCTCGGCGCGATTGAAGGGGACGCGCCAGCACAGCCCGCACTGCCCTACCCGGCCACGCCCCTGGCGGGCGTGGAGCCTGTGACCACAGCGGTGGGCGGCTTGCTGGTGTTCCACGCCTTGCCGGGGGAATACCTGGAGGCCGGGCAGCTTATCGCCGAAATCATCGACCCTATCACCGACCGCGTAACGCCCGTGCATTGCCGCAATGCCGGCCTGCTTTACGCGCGTTCGCTGCGACGCATGGCCACCGCCGGGATGGTGATCAGCCATGTCGCCGGCGCAGAGGCCTACCGCAGCGGCTACCTACTTTCGCCTTGAGGATGCACGCCCCATGTACAAATTGACCGTTGAAGGCCTGCATAAAAGCTATGGCGACAATGAAGTGCTCAAAGGTGTCTCGCTCAAGGCCAAAACCGGCGACGTGATCAGCCTGATCGGCGCCAGCGGCTCGGGCAAGAGCACGTTCCTGCGCTGCATCAACTTCCTGGAAACCCCCAATGACGGCGCCATGACCCTGGATGGTCAAGTGATCCGCATGATCAGCGACCGCCACGGCATGCGCGTGGCCGACGATGCCGAGTTGCAACGTTTGCGCACGCGGCTGGCTATGGTATTCCAGCACTTCAACCTGTGGAGCCACATGAGCGTGCTGGAAAACATCACCATGGCCCCGCGCCGCGTGCTGGGGTGCAGCAGGAAAGACGCCGAAGACCGCGCCCGCCGCTACCTGGATAAAGTCGGCCTGCCCGCGCGGGTGGCTGATCAATACCCGGCGTTCCTCTCCGGCGGCCAGCAGCAACGGGTCGCGATTGCCCGCGCCTTGGCGATGGAGCCAGAGGTGATGCTGTTCGATGAACCCACCTCGGCGCTGGACCCGGAGTTGGTGGGTGAAGTGTTGAAAGTGATCCAGGGCCTGGCCGAAGAAGGCCGCACCATGATCATGGTGACCCATGAAATGAGCTTCGCGCGCAAAGTCTCAAGCCAGGTGCTGTTCCTGCACCAGGGCCGCGTGGAAGAGCAAGGCGCGCCGGCGGACGTATTGGGCAATCCGAAGAGCGAGCGTCTGCAGCAATTCCTGAGCGGCAACTTGAAGTAAACCTTTGGGGCGCCTGGGGGGTCTGTGCATTAGAGCCTCCAGAGCGTCCGCTGCCGCATGGCAAAACCCGTCGACTTCGCCAAACAATGGTTTGCCACCCGCGGCTGGCGCCCGTTCGCCTTTCAGAAAGACGTGTGGAAGGCCGTCAAGGAGGGTCAGTCAGGCTTATTGCATGCCAGTACCGGCGCGGGTAAAACCTACGCGCTGTGGTTCGCAGCCCTCAATCGTTTCGCCGTAACGCGCCCACCCGCTACCGGCAAGCGCAAGCCTGCGGCCGAACCCCTGACCGTGCTGTGGATCACGCCGATGCGTGCGTTGGCCGCCGACACCGCGCGCGCCCTCGAGGCGCCGTTGGCGGCATTGCAGATCCCCTGGAGCGTTGGCCTGCGCACGGGCGACACCAGCAGCAGCGAACGTGCGCGCCAGACCCGCCGCCAGCCCACCACGCTGATCACCACGCCGGAAAGCCTGACGCTGATGCTTGCGCGCGCCGACAGCGAGATCAGCCTGGGGCATCTGCGCATGGTGGTGGTGGATGAGTGGCACGAACTGATCGGCAATAAACGCGGCGTGCAACTGCAATTGGCGTTGGCGCGGCTGCGGCGCTGGCACCCGGATTTGCTGGTGTGGGGTATTTCCGCAACCCTGGGTAATCAGGCGCACGCGCTGGAGGTGTTGGTCCCACAGGGTGGCGGGATAAACGTGCAGGGGCAAACCGCCAAACAGCTACAAGTGGACACACTGCTGCCGCCCACCGCCGAACGCTTTCCCTGGGCCGGACATATCGGTTTGAAGATGCTGCCCCAAGTCGTGGCTGAAGTGGATTCAAGCAGCAGCTGCCTGGTATTCACCAACACCCGCGCGCAATCGGAAATCTGGTATCAGGCGCTGCTCGAGGCCAGGCCGGACTGGGCCGGCCTGATTGCGCTGCATCACGGTTCGCTGTCGCGGGAAACCCGTGACTGGGTGGAGCGTGCGTTGAAAGAAGGCCAACTCAAGGCGGTGGTGTGTACCTCAAGCCTGGACCTGGGCGTGGACTTTCTGCCGGTGGAACGAGTGCTGCAGATCGGTTCGGCCAAGGGTGTGGCGCGCCTGATGCAACGCGCCGGCCGCTCGGGGCATGCACCGGGGCGGCCGTCACGGGTGACATTGGTACCGACCCACAGCCTGGAGCTGGTGGAAGCCGCCGCCGCCCAGGATGCGATTGCCCAGCGGCGCATCGAAGCCCGCGAATCGCCGCACAAACCCTTGGATGTGCTGGTGCAGCATCTGGTCAGCATGGCCCTGGGCGGTGGGTTTACTCCCGACGCGCTGCTGGCGGAGGTACGCGGTGCCTGGGCCTACCGCGACCTGACCGACGCCGATTGGGCCTGGGCCCTGGCCTTCGTGCGCCATGGCGGGCTGTCGCTCACCGCCTATCCGGATTACCGCCGCGTCGAGCCCGACGAACAGGGCATCTGGCGCGTCCCCGATGCGCGCCTGGCACGCCGCCATCGCATGAGCGTGGGCACCATCGTCAGCGATGCGAGTATTCATCTGAAGTACTGGAGCAAGGGCGGCGGCGGCAAGAACCTGGGCAGTGTCGAGGAAGGCTTTATTGCACGGCTCAAGCCGGGGGATGGCTTTCTGTTCGCCGGGCGCCTGCTGGAGTTGGTGCGCGTGGAAAACATGACCGCCTATGTCCGCCGCAGCACCGCGAAAAAAGCCGCCGTGCCGCGCTGGAATGGCGGGCGCATGCCCCTTTCCAATGAATTGGCGCAGGCGGTGATCGAGCGCTTCGACGCGGCGGCTCAGGGTCGCTTCGAGGGGCCGGAAATGCGCGCGGTACAGCCGTTGTTGCAGACGCAATTGCGCTGGTCCGGACTGCCGACCCGCGACCACTTGCTGGCGGAGTTTCTCAAGTCACGCGAGGGCTGGCACCTGTTTCTCTACCCCTTCGCGGGGCGTCAGGTGCATCTGGGGCTGGCAAGTTTGCTGGCGTGGCGCGTCAGCCGGCGGCAGCCCGTAACCTTTTCCATTGCGGTCAATGATTACGGGCTGGAACTGCTGAGCGCCACCGAGGTGCACTGGCCGGATATCTTCAACGAGGCACTGCTCAGCCCGCAGGACCTGCTGACGGATGTGGCAGAAAGCCTCAATGCCGGTGAACTGGCGTTGCGCCGCTTTCGCGAAATCGCGCGCATTGCCGGGCTGGTGTTCGCCGGCTATCCCGGTGCGCCGAAAAGTACTCGCCAGGTGCAGGCTTCCAGCGGGCTGTTCTTCGAAGTGTTCAAGCAATACGACCCGCAGAACCTGTTGCTGGCCCAGGCGGGGGAAGAAGTCCTGCGCAACGAACTGGACATTCAGCGCCTGGAGGAGACATTGCTGCGCTTGTCGGCGCTGCAATTGGACCTGCATGTGATCCAACGGCCTACGCCGCTGGCCTTCCCCCTGCTGGTGGAGCGGATGCGCGAAAGCCTGAGTTCGGAAAAACTCTCGGAGCGCATTGCGCGGATGGTCAAGGACCTGGAAAAAATTGCGGACAAAGGAAACGGTTAATGGCTTGTTCGATAACGCTTGAGGGTGAGCAGTTGTGGTTGCTGGCGGACAAGGCGGTGTACTGGCCGGCGCGCCAAAGCCTGTTGATCGCCGACGCTCACTTTGGCAAGGCTTCGGCCTACCGCAGCCTCGGGCAACCGGTCCCCCAGGGCACCACAAGCGAAAACCTGCAGCGCCTGGACCGGCTGCTGGCGGCGTTTCCCTGCAATGAGGTGATCTTTCTCGGCGACTTCCTCCACGGCCCCGGCTCCCACGCCAGCGGCACCCTGGGCGCGCTGAGGGCCTGGCGAGCGCGGCATGCCGAGTTGCCCATCACGTTGATTCGCGGCAACCACGATCAACGCGCTGGCGATCCGCCTGCCGACTTGGGCATTGAGGTCGTTTCCGAGCCTCTCTTAATGGGCCCGTTCGCGCTGCAGCACGAACCGGACGCCCACCCCAGCCATCATGTGCTGGCCGGGCATGTCCATCCGGTGTATCGCTTGCGCGGCAGAGGTCGGCAGAGCCTGCGCCTGCCGTGCTTCCAGATAGGCGATCGCGTCAGCCTGCTGCCGGCGTTTGGCGCATTTACCGGAGGGTATGCAGTGGAACAGGACAGTGAGCGCCGAATCTTCGTGATCGGCGATCACCAGGTATGGCCCGTTCAGTGAACGCCGGTTGGGCGTGCGTGGATCAGGCCACGGGCGCGGGTGGTGGCTCATCCGGCAGGGTCGGCTCACCAGGTTCGGTAGGTTGCGGATAGTCCGGCTCAGGTTGACCGGGGATGCCGCCCGCATAAGCAGGGTCGGCCATCAAGGACCAGGCCAGAACACCAATCTGGTTGGGTTCAAGCCGGGCAAGTTCTGCGCTGATTCGCGGGTTGATCTTCATAAGGCACTCCTCAAGCGTGGCTCGACGCGTTTCACACGCGCCGAGGCAGTACACCTAGATAGAGTCACTTTCTGCAGACTAATTCCCTTTAAGCGTAGGAGCTTTCTATCAAGCGCGTGGGAGAGTAACGCCGCGCTGGCCCTGGTACTTGCCCGCACGGTCCTTGTAGGACACTTCACATGCCTCGTCGGACTGCAGGAACAGCATCTGTGCCACGCCTTCGTTGGCGTAGATTTTCGCCGGCAAAGTGGTGGTGTTGGAGAACTCCAGGGTCACGTGGCCTTCCCACTCGGGTTCCAGCGGCGTGACGTTGACGATGATGCCGCAACGGGCATAAGTGCTTTTACCCAGGCAGATGGTCAATACGTCCCGTGGAATACGGAAAAACTCCACGGTGCGGGCCAGGGCGAAGGAGTTTGGCGGGATGATGCATACGTCGCTCTTGACGTCGACGAAGCTTTTTTCGTCGAAGTTCTTCGGATCGACGATCGCCGAGTTGATATTGGTGAACACCTTGAATTCATCGGCGCAACGCACGTCGTAGCCATAGCTGGAAACCCCGTACGAAATCACGCGTTCGTCACCTTCGCCACGAATCTGGCGCTCGACGAACGGTTCGATCATGCCGTGTTCCTGCGCCATGCGGCGAATCCACTTGTCCGATTTGATGCTCATGGCGGTGTCCTGAATAGCGAGGTGGAAAAATTCTGTGGGGCATCTTACCGGGGCCGGCGGTGGGGTTCAAAGGGCGCACCGCTTTTAATGACGAATGCACCGGTGTCCATAACCCCCAGCCAACGGGGCCGGGGCTCCTGGCGCAGTTTTACGGGACAATAAATACCACCGCCAGTGACGAAATTAGAGAAACCTGCGGAAATACCATTGGCACGTTCCGGAAAAAGGGTTAAGGTGGCGTCACTGTGTTGCTTGTGTCACTGAGAATCTCTACACGATATGTTGAATTTCGATCCAACCATCTCCAAGAATTTTTCCTGCTCTTTGCACTCAGTCTCGGCCAGGGCTTTTCCTGAGTCGCAGTTAACTTTGTTCAAGGAGTTACACCATGTCTAATCGCCAAACTGGTACCGTTAAGTGGTTCAACGATGAAAAAGGCTTCGGCTTCATCACTCCACAATCCGGTGACGACCTGTTCGTTCACTTCAAAGCTATCCAATCCGACGGCTTCAAAAGCCTGAAAGAAGGCCAACAGGTTTCTTTCATCGCTACCCGCGGTCAGAAAGGCATGCAAGCTGAAGAAGTTCAAGTTATCTAACTTGTACTGACTTAGTCGAAAAGACCCCGCCCTCAAAAGCGGGGTTTTTTTATGCCTGGGAAAATGTAGGAGGGGGCTTGCCCCCGATAGCGGTGTGTCAGTCGAAGCCTATATCGACTGAAGCGCCGCCATCGGGGGCAAGCCCCCTCCCACATTCAAGCCTTCAAGCAGGATCGTTATTGAAACAACGACTCACTCGACAAGCCGTTCTTCTCCAGGATCTCGCGCAAGCGCTTGAGACCTTCTACCTGAATCTGCCGAACCCGCTCACGGGTCAGGCCGATCTCCAGGCCTACGTCCTCCAGGGTACTGCTCTCATGGCCGCGCAGGCCGAAGCGGCGAATCACCACCTCACGCTGCTTGTCCGTGAGTTCCGACAGCCACTGGTCGATGCTTTGGGACAAATCGTCGTCCTGCAACAGTTCGCAAGGATCCGTCGGACGATCATCCGTCAGGGTGTCCAGCAGGGTTTTATCCGAATCCGGACCCAGCGAGACGTCAACCGAAGACACGCGCTCGTTCAGGCCGAGCATGCGCTTGACCTCCCCTACCGGTTTTTCCAGCAGGTTGGCGATTTCTTCGGGCGAAGGTTCATGATCGAGTTTCTGTGTCAGCTCCCGTGCTGCCCGCAGGTAGACGTTGAGCTCCTTGACCACATGGATCGGCAACCGGATCGTGCGGGTCTGATTCATGATCGCCCGTTCGATGGTCTGGCGAATCCACCAGGTGGCGTAGGTCGAGAAGCGAAAGCCCCGCTCAGGGTCGAACTTCTCCACCGCCCGGATCAAGCCCAGGTTGCCCTCCTCGATCAAGTCCAGCAGCGACAATCCGCGATTGACGTAGCGTCGGGCGATTTTAACCACCAGGCGCAGGTTGCTTTCAATCATGCGTTTGCGCCCAGCCGGATCACCCTTCTGCGACAGACGCGCAAAATGGACTTCTTCTTCGGGGGTGAGCAGAGGGGAAAAGCCGATTTCATTGAGGTACAACTGGGTCGCATCGAGCGCCCGGGTGTAGTCGATGTACTTGTGTTGCTTTAACGCGGAGGAGTTCTTGGATTTGGTGCGAACCGAGGGGGGTGAAGCCCTCTCATTATCTGACATCGTTTCCGTAGCGATGCCGGTCTCCATAAGGAGAACCTCATCGTCGATGTCAAACTCCGGCGCTTCTTTACTGAGAGCCATTGTTATAGTCCTTTGGTGAGTTCGACCTCAAGCTCAAGCGACGCCTTTATCCTTGGCAACGCTGGAGCCTGTTCCTTCTACGTGAGGGAACAGGCTGGCAACACATCAACGACGGGGTAGGAATTGCAGTGGATCTACAGGTTTGCCCTGACGGCGAATCTCAAAGTGCAGTTTCACCCGGTCTGTCCCCGTTGAACCCATTTCGGCAATCGTCTGTCCGACCTTGACCTGCTGCCCCTCCCGAACCAACAACCTGCGGTTATGACCGTAGGCACTGACGTAGGTATCGCTGTGTTTGATGATGACCAGCTCGCCGTAGCCCCGTAGACCACTCCCGGCGTACACCACTGTCCCATCAGACGCAGCCAAAACAGGCTGTCCCAAATCCCCGGCGATATCAATGCCTTTATTCAAACTGCCGTTTGAAGAGAATTTTCCAATCAACACACCGTTTGAGGGCCATCCCCATCCGGTCGGCGCAGGCCCCGCAGGAGGCAATGGCGCGGGTGCCGGCTTGCTCGCCACCGAAGGCGAGGCGGTGCCGGCCGGCCGTGTGAATACGGTGGTTTTGCTCGAGGAGGAAGACGAAGAACCGGACTTTGTCACAACTGCCGTAGGGGCCGAACCGGTGCGACCGTCAAAACGAATCGTCTGCCCCGGATGTATCGTATAAGGCAGGGGAATGTTGTTACGAGCTGCAAGCGCCTTGTAATCCCAACCGTAACGGAAGGCAATCGAGAACAACGTGTCGCCCTTGCGTACAACGTACTGGCCCGTGGTCACCATCGGCTTTTGCGGTGCCGCATTCGTGCGGTCGACCACCCGCGCACCACCGGATGGCGTGCTCGAACAGGCGGCCAGTAAGGAACTCAAGACAAGGCCAAGCACCAGTCGCTGAAAGCTTGTTTTACTCATTCGCTGCGCAGGACCTGTGAGACTCACCCGCCGCTCCCTTTGTGGTGGCTGAACATTAACGCCCGTATCAGGCTTGAAATATGACGCAAGTATAACTGGGCACTGGCTTTTTACCGGCACACGGATGAAACGAAAAATTCATCGTGTTTAATGCCGGCTCTCACCCTTGTTGAATCTATAGACCCCGCTGTAAGACACATCCGCGTCTATGGAATTCACTAACAGGGAATAAATGTCAGGCCAGCGGGCCATTGAGCAACGGCACGAACCGCACGGCGCCAAGTACATGCCGGGAAAAGCCGTCGTCCTCTCGAATGATGAGCATCAATTGTTGCACTTCGCCGGAGCCCACCGGGATGACCAGTCGGCCGCCAGGCGCCAACTGGTCCAGCAACGCTTGCGGCACATCGGTGGCCACTGCAGTCACGATGATGCCGTTGTAGGGCGCCAATGCAGGCCAGCCTTCCCAGCCATCCCCCCAACGAAACACCACGTTACGCAGGTTCAGCTCCACCAGGCGCTCCTTGGCGCGGTCCTGCAGCACCTTGATGCGCTCAACCGAGAACACCCGCTCGACCAACTGGGACAACACGGCGGTCTGGTAGCCGGATCCGGTGCCGATTTCCAGCACCTTGTCCAATGGCCCTGCGGCCAGCAACAGTTCGCTCATGCGCGCGACCATATAGGGCTGGGAGATGGTCTGGTTGTGGCCGATCGGCAGCGCGGTGTCTTCGTAGGCGCGGTGTGCCAGGGCTTCGTCGACAAACAGGTGCCGAGGCGTGCGCCGTATCACTTCCAGCACCTGCGCATTGGACAGGCCTTCTTCGTACAGACGCTGGATCAAACGCTCGCGGGTGCGCTGGGAGGTCATCCCGATGCCACGGCGCAGCAGGTCGTCTTGTTCACGAGCCATCAGCGCAGTCCCTCCAGCCAGCCATCCAGACCACTGAAGGCATCACTGAAGGTGCGATCGAATTGCAACGGGGTAATCGATACATAACCTTGCATCACCGCATGAAAGTCCGTGCCCTCACCACCATCCTCGGCGTCGCCGGCCGCCGCGATCCAATAGCCTTCCCTGCCACGCGGGTCGACCACCTTCAAGGGGGCCGCCGCACGGGCACGGTGCCCCAGCCGCGTCAGCTGGATGCCGCGAATATGGTCCAGAGGCAGGTTGGGAATATTGACGTTGAGCACGGTGCGCGGCGGCAGGTCCAGGGAACCGTGCGCCTCCACCAGCTTGCGCGCGTAATACGCCGCCGTGGCCAAGTTATCCAGTTGCCGGGAGGCGAAGGAAAACGCGAACCCGATCCCACCCAGAAAGCGCCCTTCGAGGGCTGCCGCCACGGTGCCGGAATACAGCACATCGTCGCCCAGGTTCGCGCCGAGGTTGATGCCCGACACCACCAGGTCCGGCGCGTGTTCCAGCAGGCTGTTGATCGCCAGGTGCACGCAGTCGGTGGGCGTGCCGTTCACGCTGATAAAGCCATTGGCCAGGACCTTGGGGTGCAACGGACGGTCGAGCGTCAGCGAACTGCTGGCGCCGCTCTTGTCCTGGTCGGGGGCAACCACCACGCACTCGGCGTAATCCGCCAGCGCAGCATGAAGCGCGGCGAGACCGGGTGCGGTGGCACCGTCATCGTTTGATATCAGAATACGCATGGGTTGTCCGTCGGCCCCACCGGCACCAGATCAACAAGCTCGCGCACCAATACAGTGGCAAAGCATCCGGCCGGCAGGACGAATTCCAATTGCAGAATGTCAGGCCC
Organism: Pseudomonas sp. 44 R 15; assembly: GCF_900004965.1. Taxonomy (NCBI): domain Bacteria; kingdom Pseudomonadati; phylum Pseudomonadota; class Gammaproteobacteria; order Pseudomonadales; family Pseudomonadaceae; genus Pseudomonas; species Pseudomonas sp. 44 R 15. Next base: position 80,243 of record NZ_CVTU01000090.1, on the reverse strand, counting down.
GGGATAATGCCACGTCAACCCGCCAATGGGCAGTCGCAGAATGCGACGTTCTTGGCTCATGCCCGCATTCACTAGCCAATCACGCAGGTCAGCTTCTGCGGCGGCGACAGATTGTTCCAGTTCGTACGTAGGACCCTTCGCCGGCGACTCACCCTCGCCCCACTGCGGGCCGGTGGGGTGCAGGTCCAGGATCGCCAGGCGCGGATCGCTGCATTCAGCCTCCCCGGCCGGGAAAAAGCTGCGGCTGTCGGTGAAGGCGAGCAGGTCGCCGACCTGGGCGCGTTGCCACGAGCCGTCAGCGACGCGTGCCGCCAACACTTTGTTGAACAGAAAGCTTCGGGCGGTGGACAGCAGCCGCGACCGTACATTGCGCTGTTCCGGCAAGGCCTTGCGCGCAGCCCAGTCACGGGCATCGACGACATTGCCGCCGTTGTGGCCAAAGCGCTGGGCGCCGAAATAGTTGGGAATGCCGTGCCGGGCAATCAATTGCAAGCGCGCATCAAGGGCGGCGGTATCACCGGCCAACTGGGTCAGGCGCAAGGTGAAGCCGTTGGCGGCATGGGCGCCGCGCTGCAGCTTGCGTTTGTGCCGGGCGGTTTTCAGGATCCTGAGGGTGTCGTTCTCGGCGGCACTCATGTCCGGGTCGGCCTTGCCGGGCAGTTGCACGCTGAACCACTGGCGGGTCAACGCCTGGCGATCCTTGAGCCCGGCATAGCTGACGGTGCGCAACGGCACGCCCGCCGCCTTGGCGATACGCCGCGCCGCTTCCTCGGTATTCAGGCCGCGCTTCTCCACCCACAACCACAAGTGTTCGCCCTCGCCGGTCAGCGGGATGTCGAGCACTTCGTCTACCTGGAAATCTTCGGCAGTGGCCTTCAGCACCGCGCTGCCCAAGGCCTCGCCATAGGCTCGCGGGCCGAGTAATTCAAATTCGTTCATGCGCGCAGCAACAAGGCGACGGAGTGCACGGCGATGCCCTCTTCACGACCGGTGAACCCGAGCTTTTCGGTGGTGGTGGCTTTCACGTTGACTTGGTCCAATTCTATTTGCAGGTCTGCGGCAATCAGGGCACGCATGGATTCGATGTGCGGGGCCATTTTTGGCGCCTGGGCCACGATGGTGTTATCAACGTTACCGACTTTCCAGCCCCTGGCATGGATCAAACCCACGACATGGCGCAGCAGGACACGACTGTCCGCGCCCTTGAAGGTTGGATCGGTGTCCGGAAAATGCTTGCCGATATCACCCAACGCCGCTGCGCCGAGCAATGCATCGCTCAAGGCGTGCAGGACAACGTCGCCGTCGGAATGAGCCAGCAGCCCATGATGATGCGCGATACGCACGCCGCCCAAAGTGATGAAATCGCCTTCAGCGAAACGGTGCACATCGTAGCCGTGGCCAATACGCATAAAAAAACGCCCCGATTTAATTCAGGGCGTGATTCTACCTACTTTTGCCTCACATTAACCGAGCAAAGCACGACCATGATGGCGCAAATGGTCATCGATGAAGCTGGCGATAAAGAAGTAGCTGTGGTCATAGCCAGGTTGCAGGCGCAGTTCCAGCGGATGGCCGGCGGCCTTGGCCGCTTGCTGCAGGGCCTCGGGCTTGAGCTGCACGGCGAGGAAATCGTCGCGATCGCCCTGGTCCACCAGCAGCGGCAACTGTTCCGAGGCTTCGCTGATCAGTACGCAGGCATCCCATTCACGCCACTTCGAGCGCTCCTCTCCCAGGTAATGGGAAAAGGCTTTCTGGCCCCAGGGACAATCCATCGGATTGCTGATCGGCGAAAACGCCGACACTGACTGGTAACGCCCGGGGTTGCGCAGCGCACAGACCAACGCACCGTGGCCGCCCATCGAGTGACCGCTGATGCCGCGCTTGTCCGAAGCCGGGAAGTGCGCTTCCACCAGCGCCGGCAATTCCTGCACCACGTAGTCATGCATCCGATAATGCCTGGCCCAGGGTTGCTGGGTGGCATTGAGGTAAAAACCCGCGCCGAGGCCGAAGTCCCAGGCATTGTCCGGGTCATCGGCAACACCGGGGCCGCGCGGGCTGGTATCCGGTGCCACGATGATCAAGCCCAGCTCGGCGGCCATGCGCTGGGCGCCGGCCTTCTGCATGAAGTTCTCGTCGGTGCAGGTCAGGCCGGACAGCCAATACAGCACCGGCAGCTTGCCGCCCTGCTCCGCTTGCGGCGGCAGGTAGACCGCGAAGGTCATGTCGCAATCGAGCACATCGGAGTGATGCTTATAGCGTTTGTGCCAGCCGCCGAAGCTTTTCTGGCAGGACAGGTTTTCCAGACTCATGGCCGACCTCAGAAATGGATGACGGTACGAATGCTCTTGCCTTCATGCATCAGGTCAAACGCTTTGTTGATGTCTTCCAGGCCCATGGTGTGGGTGATGAAGGTGTCCAGCGGAATCTCGCCGGTCTGGGCCATGTCCACGTAGCTTGGCAATTCGCTGCGTCCGCGTACGCCGCCGAATGCCGACCCGCGCCAGACGCGACCGGTCACCAGTTGGAAAGGACGGGTGGAAATTTCCTGGCCGGCGCCGGCCACGCCGATGATCACTGACTCACCCCAGCCTTTGTGGCAGCACTCCAGGGCCGCACGCATCAGTTGAACATTGCCGATGCATTCGAAGGAAAAGTCCACGCCGCCATCGGTCAAATCGACAATCACGTCCTGGATCGGGCGGTCGTAGTCTTTCGGGTTGATGCAGTCGGTAGCACCCAGTTGCTTGGCGATTTCGAATTTGGCCGGGTTGATGTCGATGGCAATGATGCGACCCGCCTTGGCTTTCACCGCGCCAATCACCGCCGACAGACCGATACCGCCCAGACCGAAGATGGCCACGGTGTCGCCCGGCTTGACCTTGGCGGTGTTGAGCACCGCACCGATACCGGTGGTGACGCCGCAACCGAGCAGGCAGACTTTTTCCAGCGGCGCGTCTTTAGAAATCTTGGCCACCGAAATTTCCGGCAGCACGGTGTACTCGGAAAACGTCGAGGTGCCCATGTAGTGGAAAATCGGCTCGCCTTTGTAGGAGAAACGCGTGGTGCCGTCAGGCATCAAGCCTTTGCCCTGAGTGGCACGGATGGCCTGGCAGAGGTTGGTCTTGCCTGACAGACAGAATTTGCACTTGCCGCATTCCGGGGTGTACAGCGGGATCACATGGTCGCCAACGGCAACCGAGGTCACGCCTTCACCAATGGCCTCGACCACTGCACCGCCTTCATGACCCAGAATCGACGGGAAGATGCCTTCCGGGTCCGCGCCCGACAGCGTGTAGGCGTCGGTGTGACACACGCCGGAGGCGACCACGCGCAACAGCACTTCACCCGCCTTGGGCATGGCGACATCGACTTCCACGATCTCGAGAGGTTTATTGGCTTCGAAGGCTACGGCGGCGCGGGACTTGATCATCCGGGTTTCTCCATGGAGTTGAACATTGATGGAATGAGTGTAAACCATGGCTTATTGATTAATAATCCAGGCAAAAGCAAAACATTATTGCCATATGGGGACAATCAACGTGTTGGAAAACCGCTGGGAAGGCATCGATGAGTTCGTCGCCGTGGCCGAATGCAGCCAATTCACGGCAGCGGCCGAGCGCCTGGGGGTGTCGTCGTCCCATATCAGCCGCCAGGTGGCGCGCCTGGAAGAACGCCTGCAAACGCGACTGCTGTATCGCAGTACGCGCAAGGTGACGCTGACCGAAGCGGGCCAGACCTTCCTGCACCACTGTCAACGTTTGCAGGACGGTCGCGAAGAAGCCCTGCGTGCAGTGGGCGACCTGACCAGCGAACCCAAGGGCATGTTGCGCATGACCTGCGCGGTGGCCTATGGCGAACGTTTTATCGTGCCCCTCGTCACAAGGTTCATGGCGCTCTATCCGCAGTTGCGGGTCGATATCGAGCTGAGCAACCGCCCGCTGGACCTGGTGCACGAAGGGCTCGACCTGGCGATTCGCCTCGGGCGCCTGCAAGACTCGCGCATGGTCGCCAGTCGCCTGGCCCCTCGGCGCATGTACCTGTGCGCGTCACCTTCCTACCTCGAACGGTATGGTCGGCCACATAGCTTGTCGGAACTGAGTCGGCACAACTGCCTGATCGGCAGTTCGGATATCTGGCAACTGGCCCAGGACGGACGCGAATTTTCCCAGCGGGTGCAGGGCAACTGGCGCTGCAACAGTGGGCAGGCGGTGCTGGATGCAGCGCTGCAAGGTGTGGGGTTATGCCAGTTGCCGGACTATTACGTGCTGGAGCATTTGCAACACGGGACGCTGGTGTCGTTGCTCGAGGCCCACCAACCGCCAAATACCGCGGTGTGGGCGCTGTACCCGCAGCAACGGCATTTGTCGCCGAAAGTCAGGAAGCTGGTGGATTTTCTCAAGGAAGGCTTGGGTGACCATCCGGTTTATCGAGCATAAACAATTACCGCCCGTGTATTGCCTGGTTAGCGCTCAATAGCCGCTTTGACTGCACAAACCAGGCAAGCCGATGAAGTCCAACGCCCAACAGCTTCAGCATATCAATCACTTTGTCCGCAAGGTCCTGGCGGACTTTCCAGTGCCCAGCGCCATCGCCGCTCAATTGCTGTGTGAGCATCTGCAACCGTTCAGCCAGGAAACACTGGATCCGGACACCACATTCCTGACCACGCTTGAATACAACACCGACCACCCCAACGCGGCGTACAACGCACAGATCGTCCAATCCATGAGCCTGACCGAGGCCATGATCTGCAATGCCCCCCATGCCCCAGGCGGCATGATCAACACCACGGGTTTTTCCACCACCGCGCCTTACTTCACGATCGTGACCGAACTGCCGCGCCTGATGGATAACCGCATACCGCAAATGTTCAACGAAGAGTTCATTACGTCCGGCTGGATACCGCCCAGGCGTTATGAAGCGCTCTACCGGCAAAGCGACCCTCAGGTCTACGATCCGACTACCCAATTGGCGATTGCGCCTGCCGTTCTCAGGAGGGTCATCGATTCAAGCCACTTCGAACACACCTACGACAAGGCCGTCACACTGTTCTGGGACGAGCATCGGGACAACTACACCACCCTGATGCGCATCGCATTTACCAAGGCCTACCTCCATCAGTACGCAGAATTCACCCTCACCCTGGCAGAACGGCAGCTCGCCGCCCGAGCGGCAGGTATCGGCGTCGACAAGGACGCCGGCAACCTGACCCTCGAAGACTTCCAGGCGCCTTACTCACCGGATGCAAACCTGACCGTACGGGTGCTGCGCATCCATCAATTCGAAGCCACCGACATCCTCACGATTACCGACAACCAGAGCCTGATCACGCTGGCGTACATCTCGGGAAACTCCTCGCCCATCCATGGTTTCAATACCCCGAAGGACATGCGCAGTGCGCTGGTGAAACTGGCCGGGGATCCGACCCTGCGCAAAGCCCTGACCAACCACTTTGAACCCGACTCGGTTGACTCCGGCCTGCTCTACAGGGGTGTCGAGGAAGCATTGATCGGCATGGCGATGTACCCGAAATCCTCCAGCCCTCCCGGTTTTTTCAACAGTTTGCTGCACAACGGCTATTGGGACCCGAAGCAATACATCAATAACCCGCTGTATCCGGCGCTCAGAAGTGACCCATTTGCGTTCATCGCACGCCAGATCCGCACTCGCATTGCCAAGCTGGCGGCAAAAACCATTGTCTCGCCCCTGGACACGTTCAAGGCCGATACCCTCGACGTTCTGGAAAAGGCCTGCCTGCTGGCGATCCCCGTGGCGCTGACCATGGGCACGGCGTTGCTGGCGGAGTTTTGCTTCGTGACATCGGGCTTGACTGCAATGGCCATCGGCGCCGATGACGTGATCAAAGACAAAACCCACGCCGTCGAGCGCATTGTGTTCGGCGCCTTGAACGCGCTCCCGGTGGTTATCCACGGCATCGGTAAAGGGGTGAGCAATTTTGAGACGTTGCGACCTGGGCTTGGCCAGGCCACGCGGGCAGAGGAAGGCCAGATCAGTGTCCGGGTCATGACTGAAGCCCCCGCGTCGGCCGAAACCGAGACTCGCCCCCTGATCGCTACGACCGCCCCCAGTGGCTTGCAGAGCGTCAGGATTCAGGGCGAGACCTTCCTGACCTACAAAAAACCGAATGCCGGGGGCCTTTTCGAGTTATTCGTAAACAATCCAGAAGCCCCGGAAAAGATCCAATCCACCGGTCTCTACGCGATTCAAAGCGCCGACCTGCAATGGCGACGTGCCGGGCTGGCCGGAGGCGGGGCATTTCGCAATGCCTGGCAACGGGTTTACACACTGTTCGGCGGCGCCGAGAACGCAAGCTTCTTCAGCCTCTACGAGATGCCTGCGCACGTTCGCGAGACGCTCGTGGAAATGCTCACTGACACCAGCTTGTTTTCGGAAGACTTCGAACCCGTCGGCACGGCTGCACAATCGATCAACAGCACCCGGAAACTGTTTTTCGAGAAAAGAAGCCAATTAAACCGCGATTCGGCGATCTTCTTTAACCGCCTGCCCTATTCACCCCTGCAGCCAATACTCCCGCGCTTGAGCTTGAACGAGCCGCAGCAAAGCATTATCGAGAAATTGCTGCGCGCCAGTGATGGCCTCGTGATCGGCGAAAGCCACAGCGCCGAATCGAGCAAAGCCTTTCTGATCGACAACATGCAGCTACTCGCCAGCCAGGGCGTCAAACGCCTCTACTTCGAACATCTGCTGACGGATGTGCATATTCCGATGCTGAGGGCGTTTTACCGGTCCAAGAACGCACCAATGACCGAGGAGCTGACAAATTTTCTGAACGGGATCTACCCATTGCCCCAAAACCGTTATTACTCATTCAGACACGTCGTGAGCACAGCCCGAGACGCCGGGATCAAGGTTCAGCCGATCGACTGCATCGTGAGCTACATACTTCGCGATATCCGCGACAGCACGGGCACCCTGCGCCAGCGGATGATGAACTATTACGCCACCGAGGTGATCCAGTGGGTCCAGACCTTCAAGCGCAGACCAGGAAAATGGATCGCACTGGTGGGCGATACCCATACCAATACCTTCAAGGGTATCCCTGGGCTGGCAGAACTCACCGGCAGCATCGGCCTGCGGATAGAAGATAGAGTGGGCGCCCAACCTTTAGGCATCGAAGTCGACCCGGGGCGCACTGCCAGCCTGGGCCTCAATAAAGGGGAAGGCACAGTCAAAGCCAACCTGGTGTTGCGCGTTGACCCTGCCGCCCTGCAGCACTCGATGGAACCCCAGCCCGGCCCTTCGCACAGTCGCGTGGTGTCGTCGGCCGAGACATTGCTGATGCAGCCGGGCCAATTCATGCTCCGCGAGGCCAGCCACATTGACTATCGCTCCCGACGTGGGGAACTGCGCAATATCAGGATCAATAGCCAGGCGGGTAGGTACTTCATCGAGGCGTCCGGCTGGTCTATCGACCAGAAGCCATTCGACAGCATTGAGGCATTGGTCAGCGAGCTGAGAACCCAGCCCGGGATGCGGCAAGTCTACCGCTAAGGGTCAGGACCCTTGATAACCCCGGCGCTGACGCAGCCATTCGAGGTCTTCGGGGCGGGTGACCTTGATGTTGTCCGCACGCCCTTCGACCAGCCGCGGCGCCTGGCCGGACCATTCCATGGCCGAGGCTTCGTCGGTGATCATGGCGTCGGCGACCAGGCTGTCGGCCAGGGCGCGGTGCAAGGCACCCAGGCGGAACATCTGCGGCGTGTACGCCTGCCAGATCAGGCGACGGTCGACGGTTTCCACCACGCGGCCCTGCTTGTCGACACGCTTTAAGGTGTCGCGAGCGGGCACCGCCAGCAGACCGCCCACCGGGTCGTCCGCCAGTTCAGCCAACAGCTTGTCGAGGTCGTCACGGTTCAGATTGGGCCGCGCGGCATCGTGCACCAACACCCAGTCGTCATCACTGGCGCCCAGGGCGTTGAGATGCAGCAGCGCGTTGAGCACCGAGCCCGAGCGTTCCGAGCCACCGTCCGCACGCTGGATACGCGGGTCGGTGGCGCACGACAGGGTGGGCCAATAGGGATCATCGACAGCCAGACTGACCACCAGGCCCTTGAGCGAGGGATGGTCGAGAAAACAGCCGAGGCTGTGTTCGAGAATAGTGCGCCCGCCCAGTTGCAGGTATTGCTTGGGACGGTCCGCGGCCATACGGGCACCGACGCCCGCGGCAGGAATCACGGCCCAGAAGGCCGGTAAATCAGCGTTCATTGGGCCAACTGGTAGAGGGTCTCGCCCTCCTTGACCATGCCCAACTCATGGCGAGCCCGCTCTTCAACGGTCTCCGTACCTTTTTTCAGCTCCAGCACTTCAGCATCGAGGACGCGGTTGCGCTCCAGCAGGCGTTCGTTTTCGGCGTGCTGGTCGGCAATTTGCTGGGTCAGCTCTTCCACCTGCGCAAAGCTGCCATTACCGACCCATAGGCGGTACTGCAGGCCAGCCAGCAACAAGAGCAAGACGAGGAACAACCAATTGGGACTGCGCATCGAAATCCGGGTATCCAGTGAAAAAAGACCGTCATGCAAACCTTTTGCAGCAACTGATAGCACGAAGCCTGGAAAAACCAGGCTTGTGCTTGTCAGTCAGCAGATTAGCGCCGAAATGCCCACTGTCGTGAGATTTCCGACGCAATCCGCCGACTTTTTACCATTTACTGCTCAGCCGCGAAACTCGCCGCGACCGTTGTACTTGGCTTTACCCGCCAATTGCTCTTCGATGCGCAGCAATTGGTTGTACTTGGACACACGGTCCGAACGGCACAGGGAACCGGTCTTGATCTGGCCCGCCGAGGTACCCACGGCCAGGTCGGCAATGGTGGAATCTTCGGTTTCGCCGGAGCGGTGGGAGATCACGGCAGTGTAGCCGGCAGCCTTGGCCATCTGGATGGCTTCCAGGGTTTCGGTCAGGGTGCCGATCTGGTTGAACTTGATCAGGATCGAGTTGGCGATCTTCTTGTCGATGCCCTCTTTCAGGATCTTGGTGTTGGTCACGAACAGGTCGTCGCCTACCAACTGGATTTTCTCGCCGATCTTGTCGGTGAGGATTTTCCAGCCGTCCCAGTCGGACTCGTCCAGGCCGTCTTCGATCGAGATGATCGGGTAGCGCTCGGTCAGGCCCTTGAGGTAGTCGGCAAAACCTTCGGAGTTGAACACCTGGCCTTCGCCGGACAGGTTGTATTGGCCGTCTTCATAGAATTCGCTGGCGGCGCAGTCCAGGGCCAGGGTCACGTCGGTGCCCAGCTTGTAGCCGGCGTTGGCCACGGCTTCGGAGATCACTTTCAGTGCATCTTCGTTGGACGCCAGGTTGGGCGCGAAACCACCTTCGTCACCCACCGCAGTGCTCAGGCCACGGGCCTTCAGTACAGCCTTGAGGTGATGGAAAATCTCGGTGCCCATGCGCAGGCCTTCGGAGAAGGTCTTGGCGCCCACTGGCTGCACCATGAATTCCTGGATGTCGACGTTGTTATCAGCGTGCTCGCCACCGTTGATGATGTTCATCATCGGGACCGGCATCGAGTAAACACCCGGAGTGCCGTTCAGGTTGGCGATGTGCGCGTACAACGGCAGGTCCTGATCCTGGGCAGCCGCCTTGGCAGCGGCCAGGGATACGGCGAGGATCGCATTGGCGCCGAGGCTGCCTTTGTTTTCGGTGCCGTCGAGCTTGATCATCGCGTGGTCCAGGGCTTTCTGGTCCAGCGGGTCCTTGCCCAGCAACAGATCACGGATCGGGCCGTTGATGTTGGCTACTGCCTTGAGTACACCCTTGCCCAGGTAACGGCTCTTGTCGCCATCACGCAGTTCCAGCGCTTCACGGGAACCTGTGGAAGCACCGGACGGCGCGCAGGCGCTGCCGATGATGCCGTTATCGAGAAGCACATCGGCTTCGACGGTGGGGTTGCCACGGGAGTCGAGAACTTCACGACCTTTGATGTCGACGATTTTTGCCATTGTTGTAAACACTCCAAAGTTGACGAAAACGACGCAGCTGAAGGAAATCTTTTGACCGACCGCAAGGGTGGAACAACAGGGCAGGCTTGCAGACGACAAGGCCCAGGCCTGGGGCCTGAGCATAAAGCGTGGGAAATTCTACCGGAGAAACGCCGCTTACGCGGTCTCTACCGTCGGAAAACTCTTGACCAGCTCGTCCAACTGCTTGAGCTGGGCCAGGAACGGCTCCAGCTTGTCCAGGCGCAGGGCACAAGGGCCGTCGCACTTGGCGTTGTCCGGGTCCGGGTGGGCTTCCAGGAACAGGCCGGCCAGGGACTGGCTCATGCCCGCTTTGGCCAGGTCGGTGACCTGGGCACGACGCCCACCGGCGGAGTCCGAGCGACCACCGGGCATTTGCAGCGCGTGGGTCACGTCGAAGAACACCGGGTATTCGAACTGTTTCATGATGCCGAAACCGAGCATGTCCACCACGAGGTTGTTGTAGCCGAAGCTCGAGCCACGCTCGCAGAGGATCAACTGGTCGTTACCGGCTTCCACGCACTTGCTCAGGATATGCTTCATTTCCTGGGGTGCGAGGAACTGGGCTTTCTTGATATTGATCACAGCGCCGGTCCTGGCCATCGCGACAACGAGGTCGGTCTGGCGCGACAGGAAGGCCGGCAGTTGGATGATGTCGCACACCTCGGCAACCACGGCAGCCTGCTCAGGCTCGTGGACGTCGGTGATGATCGGCACGCCGAAGGCTTGCTTGATGTCCTGGAAGATCCGCATGCCTTCTTCAAGGCCCGGGCCGCGATAGGAGGTCACGGACGAACGGTTGGCCTTGTCGAAGCTGGCCTTGAACACATAAGGGATCCCCAGTTTCTGGGTAACCCGCACGTACTCTTCACAGACCTGCATCGCCATGTCGCGGCTTTCCAGTACGTTCATGCCGCCGAACAGCACCATGGGCTTGTCGTTGGCAATTTCGATGTCGCCTACGCGAATGATCTTCTGGGCCATCAGGGTTATGCCTTCTTCTGATGTTGCGTCAGTGCAGCTTTGACGAAACCGCTGAACAACGGATGACCGTCGCGCGGCGTCGAGGTGAACTCAGGGTGGAACTGGCAGGCCACGAACCACGGGTGATCCGGCGCCTCGACCACTTCAACCAACGCGCCATCGCCGGAGCGACCGGAGATTTTCAGGCCGGCCTCTTTGATTTGCGGCAGCAGGTTGTTGTTCACTTCGTAGCGATGACGGTGACGCTCGACGATCACGTCCTTGCCATAGCAATCGTGAACCAGCGAACCCGGCTCCAGCAGGCAATCCTGCGCACCAAGGCGCATGGTGCCGCCCAGGTCGGAGCTTTCGGTACGGGTTTCGACGGCGCCGGTGGCGTCTTCCCACTCGGTGATCAGGCCCACGACCGGATGGCCGCTGGTGTGATCGAACTCGGTGGAGTTGGCGTCTTTCCAGCCCATCACGTTACGGGCGAACTCGATAACGGCCACTTGCATGCCCAGGCAGATACCCAGGTAAGGCACCTTGTTCTCGCGAGCGTATTGCACGGCAGTGATCTTGCCTTCCACGCCACGCAGGCCGAAACCGCCGGGAACCAGGATCGCATCCACGCCTTCAAGCAGCGCGGTGCCCTGGTTCTCGATGTCTTCGGAATCGATGTAGCGCAGGTTGACCTTGGTACGGTTGCTGATGCCGGCGTGACTCATCGCTTCGATCAGCGACTTGTACGCATCCAGCAGTTCCATGTACTTGCCGACCATGGCGATGGTGACTTCGTGCTCAGGGTTGAGCTTGGCATCGACCACCGCTTCCCACTCGGACAGGTCCGCGCAATTGCATTGCAGGCCGAAACGCTCGACCACAAAATCGTCCAGGCCTTGCGAATGCAGGATGCCCGGGATCTTGTAGATGGTGTCGGCGTCTTCCAGGGCAATCACCGCACGTTCTTCAACGTTGGTGAATTGCGCGATCTTGCGACGCGAGGAAATGTCGATCGGGTGATCGGAGCGGCATACCAGCACGTCCGGCTGCAGGCCGATGGAACGCAGTTCCTTGACCGAGTGCTGGGTAGGCTTGGTTTTGGTTTCGCCGGCGGTCGCGATGTAGGGCACCAAGGTCAGGTGCATCAGCATTGCGCGCTTGGCGCCGACTTCGAAACGCAACTGGCGGATGGCTTCGAGGAACGGTTGGGATTCGATGTCACCCACGGTGCCACCAATCTCGACCATCGCCACGTCGGCATCGCCCGCACCCTTGATGATGCGGCGCTTGATTTCGTCGGTGATGTGCGGGATCACCTGGATGGTTGCACCCAGGTAGTCACCACGGCGCTCCTTGCGCAGCACGTGCTCGTAGACGCGGCCGGTGGTGAAGTTGTTGTTCTGGGTCATGGTCGTGCGGATGAACCGCTCGTAGTGGCCCAGGTCCAGGTCGGTCTCGGCGCCGTCATGCGTGACGAACACTTCACCGTGCTGGAACGGGCTCATGGTGCCCGGGTCGACGTTGATGTACGGGTCCAGCTTGAGCATGGTGACTTTAAGCCCCCGCGCCTCCAGGATGGCCGCCAATGAAGCGGAGGCAATGCCTTTCCCCAATGAAGAAACAACACCGCCCGTGACGAATATGTAGCGCGTCATGAAAAACCCTAGAAGTCTGCGTTAAAGCGGTCCGAGCCGCCGGGGAAAGCGAAGAGAGGCCGAAGCCCCCGATCACCTGCATTAATCACAGTGCACCTTTCAAAAAAACCGCCGCGTTGTGACAGACCAGCAATGGAACACCGGTACGTTGATCGCTACACATTTTTTGGAATCGCCCAGCAAAGACTGCTTGGTAATCGGCAACTGCTGCGATTCAGGCGAATCCACAGAAGTTGTATCAAGAAGGGAGCGTAGTCTACCGGAAAGGCGCTATCAGCTCAAACCTTGATCGCAGGTCTGCGGCAACCAATCTAATTGCCCGTGATCTGCCGACCCGGCCCATGGCCCCGCGATGGTTGGGACAGCCAGCAATTGCTCACCCCGGTAGACCAGCGGCAATCTGCCACGGACGAAGCCGGGCACGCCACTTTCGTTGAGCAGGCGCTTGAGGTCGCGACGACCTCGCCCCGGCACGTCGATGACTTCGCCGCCCTGCCGATAACGGATCACCAAAGAACCTGAAGGTGCCTCGCCGACAAATCGAAGCTGACCATTGCCAGGTAACTCCAGTGGGTTTCGCGGATCGGGCCAGCTTACCGATGCGTCGGAGAATTCGGACCAAATAGAAGGCAACCACCAGATGCGCTCGCCGCAACGGTGTAACTCGCCGTCGGCCAGGCGCCATACGGGCTGTGCATCGCCCTTGGCATCGCGCAGGGAACACCAGCCGGCCCAGTGATCGCTGTCGGGCAGGCGGGTCAGTGGGTTCAGCCAGTGACGCAGGGCGTTGCGCTGGCGGGCGTCGGAAAGCTCGCGCAAGGGCGCCAGGGCCAAGGATGGCAAAAGCAACCAGGGAAACGCTGAAGGCTGATCGGCGAGGTTCAGGTCCATGTGCGCCAGCTCATCGAGCAGCCCCTGGGCTTCGTTGAGGTGTTCGGCAGTACGGGCCAGACTTGAGGCTGCCTGGGGCCAGCGCTGCGTAAGCAATGGAAATACTTGATGGCGCAGATAATTACGGGAGAAGCGTGGATCAGCGTTCGAAGGGTCTTCGATCCACTTCAAGTGATGTTGGTGGGCGTAAGCTTGCAGCTCGCCACGGGCCACCTCCAGCAGCGGCCGCACCAGATGCCCCGCCGCCAACGTACGATGCGCAGGCATTGCGGCAAGCCCGCGCACACCCGCACCGCGCAGCAGGCGGAACAACAGGGTTTCGGCCTGATCGTCGCGATGCTGGCCGGTGAGCAACACCTCCCCTGCCCCGATCACCCCGGCGAAGGCCAGATAACGTGCGTCACGAGCCGCGCGCTCAAGGCTGGCACCGGGTGGTACTTGCACGCGCAGGATGCGCAAGCGCACGCCCAGGCTGTCGCAGACCGACTGGCAATGAGCGGGCCACGCATCGGCGGCCGCTTGCAGGCCATGATGAACATGCACGGCGCAGAGGGGCGGTAATGTTTCGGACTTTGCCAGGGTGGCCAGAAGATGCAGCAGCACGGTGGAATCGAGCCCACCAGAGAACGCGATGTGCCAGGCCGGGGCATTGCGCCAGGGGGCCAGGGTTTTCAGAAGTCGGGCCGGCAGGATTGATTTCATCACAGGTTACCGCCGCAAATCTGAAATACGTCCGTCAAGCATACACAAAGCAAATGTGGGAGGGGGCTTGCCCCCGATAGCAGTGGGCCAGTCAACAGATGTTGTGACTGACACTCAGCAATCGGGAGCAAGCCTCCTCCCACATTAAGTGACGGCGTCGGCTTAGAGGCCGTAGCTCATCAGGCGCTCATAACGACGGGCCAGCAGCGCTTCGTTATCGAGCTTCTTGAGCATCGCCAGTTGCGCGCCCAGTTCGGCGCGGATGGTGGCGGCAGCGGCAGCCGGGTCACGGTGTGCGCCGCCCAGTGGCTCGGCGATCACTTTGTCCACGATCCCCAGGCCTTTGAGGCGGTCAGCAGTGATGCCCATCGCTTCAGCAGCGTCCGGCGCCTTTTCGGCGGTTTTCCACAGGATCGAGGCGCAACCTTCCGGCGAAATCACCGCGTAGGTCGAATATTGCAGCATGTTCAACTGGTCGCAGACGCCAATGGCCAGTGCACCGCCGGAACCGCCTTCACCGATCACAGTCGCGATGATCGGGGTTTTCAGGCGCGCCATGACGCGCAGGTTCCAGGCAATCGCCTCGCTCTGGTTGCGCTCTTCGGCGTCGATCCCAGGGTAGGCACCCGGCGTGTCGATGAACGTCAGGATCGGCATCTTGAAGCGCTCGGCCATTTCCATCAGGCGGCACGCCTTGCGGTAGCCTTCCGGACGCGGCATGCCGAAGTTGCGACGCACTTTTTCGCGCACTTCACGGCCTTTCTGATGACCGATCACCATCACCGGCTGGTCGTCCAGGCGAGCGATACCGCCCACGATGGCCGCGTCGTCCGAGAAGTGGCGGTCGCCATGCAGCTCGTCGAATTCGGTGAAGATGTGCTGAATGTAATCCAGGGTGTACGGACGGCGCGGGTGGCGGGCCAGGCGCGCGATCTGCCAGCTGGTCAGCTTGCCGAAGATGTCTTCGGTGAGCGTGCTGCTCTTGTCTTGCAGGCGGGCGATCTCATCGCCGATATTCAGCGAATTATCGTTGCCGACCAGGCGCAGCTCTTCGATCTTGGCTTGCAGGTCAGCGATCGGCTGTTCGAAATCAAGAAAATTCGGGTTCATAAGCGTCCGTCTTGGGTCGACGGCCAAGGGGTGCCTGGCCAGCCGGTTGTCTATTCGCGCCCTACCTTAAGGGAGAGGCGCGGTTAGGTCGAGATTAAATGTTCAGCCGAGGTCAGGGGTGCTGACCGTCAACGGTATTGGAGGAAGACGTTGTCTCGCCCGAACTGGTCACGCAAAGCTTGAATCAAGCCGTCAGCCGGATCAATTCGCCAGGTCTCGCCAAACTGCAGCATGGCCTTGGCGTCATTGCCGGTGTACTCCATGGTCACCGGGCACGCGCCACGGTGACGCTTGAGCAGGTCACCCAACCAGCGTAGCTGATCGCCCTTGAGTGCCTCGGTCTTGACCTTCAGGCGCAGGCTTTCGGCCAGGTTTGTGCGTGCATCTTCCATGCTCATCACCCGCTTGATGCGCAGGCGCAGGCCACCGGAGAAGTCGTCGTTGCTGACCTCCCCTTCCACCACCACCATGGCGTCGGTCTGCAGCAGCGACTGGGCGGAGTGGAACGCGTCGGCAAACAGCGAGGCTTCGATCCGGCCCGAGCGGTCATCGAGGGTGATGAAGCCCATCTTGTCGCCTTTCTTATTTTTCATCACACGCAGGGCGATGATCATGCCGGCGACGGTCTGGGTATCGCGCGCCGGTTTCAGGTCGATGATGCGCTGGCGGGCAAAACGGCGGATTTCGCCTTCGTACTCGTCAATCGGGTGACCGGTGAGGTACAGGCCCAAGGTGTCTTTCTCGCCCTTGAGACGTTCCTTGAGGGTCAGATCCTTGGCCTTGCGGTGGTTGGCATACACATCCGCGTCTTCTTCGACGAACAACCCGCCAAACAGGTCGGCGTGGCCGCTGTCATGGGTACGGGCGGTCTGTTCGGCAGCCTTGATCGCTTCTTCCATGGCGGTGAGCAACACCGCGCGATTGCGGTCGATATTGGCCTGGTAGGCCTTCGGCTCGTCATGGAAGTACGGGCCAAGACGGTCCAGCGCGCCGCTGCGGATCAGGCCGTCGAGGGTACGCTTGTTGATACGCTTGAGGTCGACCCGCGCGCAGAAGTCGAACAGGTCCTTGAAGGGCCCGTCCTGGCGCGCTTCGGTGATGGCTTCCACCGGGCCTTCACCGACTCCCTTGATCGCGCCGAGGCCATAAATGATGCGGCCTTCGTCGTTCACCGTGAACTTGAACTCCGAGGCGTTCACGTCCGGCGCGTCGAGGCGCAGCTTCATGGTGCGCACTTCCTCGATCAAGGTCACGACCTTATCGGTGTTGTGCATATCCGCCGAGAGTACCGCCGCCATGAACGGCGCCGGATAGTGGGCTTTCAGCCAGGCGGTCTGGTACGACACCAGGCCATAGGCGGCGGAGTGGGATTTGTTGAAGCCGTAACCGGCGAACTTCTCCACCAGGTCGAAGATGTTACCCGCCAGGTCAGCGTCAATATTGTTGGTGGCGCAGCCCTCAATGAAACCGCCGCGCTGCTTGGCCATTTCCTCGGGTTTCTTTTTACCCATGGCGCGACGCAACATGTCCGCACCGCCGAGGGTGTAGCCCGCCATGACCTGGGCAATCTGCATCACCTGTTCCTGATACAGGATGATGCCGTAGGTCGGCGCCAGTACCGGCTTGAGGCCTTCGTACTGATAGTCCGAATGCGGGTACGCCAGTTCGGCGCGGCCGTGCTTACGGTTGATGAAGTCATCCACCATGCCGGACTGCAACGGCCCAGGACGGAACAGGGCCACCAGTGCGATCAAGTCTTCCAGGCAGTCGGGCTTGAGCTTTTTGATCAGCTCCTTCATGCCCCGGGATTCAAGCTGGAACACTGCCGTGGTTTCGGCTTTTTGCAGCAGGCTGTAGGTCGGTTTGTCATCCAGCGGGATGAACGCGATATCCAGCGGCTCCTCGCCCACCTTGGCGCGGTCGCGGTTGATGGTCTTGAGCGCCCAGTCGATGATCGTCAGGGTGCGCAGGCCGAGGAAGTCGAACTTCACCAGGCCGGCCGCCTCCACGTCATCCTTGTCGAACTGGGTAACCAGGCCGTCACCTTCTTCGTCGCAGTAGATCGGCGAGAAGTCAGTCAGCTTGGTCGGCGCGATCACCACGCCACCGGCGTGTTTACCGACGTTACGCACCACGCCTTCGAGCTTGCGCGCCATGTCCCAGATTTCGGCGGCTTCTTCATCGACCTTGATGAAGTCGCGCAGGATTTCTTCCTGCTCGTAGGCTTTTTCCAGGGTCATGCCGACTTCGAACGGGATCATCTTCGACAGGCGGTCGGCCAGGCCGTAGGACTTGCCCTGCACCCGGGCCACGTCGCGGATTACCGCCTTGGCGGCCATGGAACCGAAGGTGATGATCTGGCTCACCGCATTGCGGCCGTACTTCTCGGCCACGTATTCGATCACCCGATCGCGACCGTCCATGCAGAAGTCGACGTCGAAGTCGGGCATGGATACCCGCTCCGGGTTCAGGAAGCGTTCGAACAGCAGGTCATATTCCAACGGGTCAAGGTCGGTGATCTTCTGCACGTAGGCCACCAACGAGCCCGCACCTGACCCCCGGCCCGGACCTACCGGTACGCCGTTGTTCTTGGCCCACTGGATAAAGTCCATCACGATCAGGAAGTAGCCGGGGAACCCCATCTGGATAATGATATCCAGCTCGAAATTCAGCCGGTCGACGTAGACCTGGCGTTTGGCTTCGTAGTCTTCAGTAGTGTCTTTGGGCAACAGGACGCGCAGGCGATCCTCAAGGCCGTCGAACGACACCTTGCGGAAGTACTCATCAATGGTCATGCCATCGGGAATCGGGAAGTTGGGCAAAAAGTGCTTGCCCAGCTTCACTTCGATGTTGCAGCGCTTGGCGATTTCGACCGAGTTTTCCAGGGCCTCGGGCAAGTCGCTGAACAGTTCGGCCATTTCCTCGGCGCTTTTGAGGTACTGCTCTTCGCTGTAGTTCTTCGAGCGGCGCGGGTCATCCAGGGCGCGGCCTTCGCCGATGCACACGCGCGTTTCGTGGGCTTCGAAATCTTCCTTCTTGATAAAGCGCACATCGTTGGTCGCCACCAGCGGTGCGCCCAGCTTGTCGGCCAGGGCCACGGCGGCGTGCAGATGCTCTTCATCGTTGGGACGATTGGTGCGTTGCACTTCGAGGTAGAAGCGGTCAGGGAAGACTTGCATCCATTCGCGGGCCAGCACTTCGGCTTCCTGCGGATTGCCACCCAGCAGCGCGATACCGATCTCGCCCTCCTTGGCGGCCGAGAGCATGATCACGCCTTCGCTGGCTTCGGCCACCCACTCGCGCTCGATGATGATCGAGCCATTTCGCTGACCATCGATAAATCCACGGGAAATCAGCTCGGTCAGGTTGCGATAACCCACGCCGTTCATCGCCAGCAGGCTGATGCGGCTCAGCGGGTTATCCGGGTCCTTGTTGGACAACCACAGGTCGGCGCCGCAGATCGGCTTGATACCTGCGCCCATGGCGTTTTTGTAGAACTTGACCAGGGAGCACATGTTGTTCTGGTCGGTAACCGCCACCGCCGGCATGTTCATGCCCACCAGGGTCTTGACCAGCGGCTTGATCCGTACCAGGCCGTCGACCAGGGAGTATTCAGTGTGCAGGCGTAGATGAACGAATGAAGCCGGCATAGTGATCCTGTGCAATAACTTGGAAACGACAAGGCCCGGGATTGTACCGGGCCTGGAGCAAAACATCAGCCTCGCGACTACACCTCGCTGAGGCTCTCGCGCAGCTCATAAGCCTGGCGCACCGGGGCGAACGAGCGGCGGTGGATCGGCGTAGGACCGAGTCGCGCCAGGGCTTCCAGATGAACGGGCGTCGGGTAGCCTTTATGGCCGCCCATGCCGTAGCCCGGGTAAACCAGATCGAAAGCCGCCATTTCGCGGTCGCGGCTGACCTTGGCCAGAATCGACGCCGCCGCAATCGCCGGCACCTTGCTGTCGCCCTGGACCACGGCCTCGGCGCGCATCGCCAGTTTGGGGCAACGGTTACCGTCAATCATCGCCAGCCTGGGCGTGATATGCAGCCCTTCAACCGCGCGCTGCATGGCAAGCATGGTGGCGTGCAGGATGTTCAACTCGTCGATTTCTTCGACTTCCGCCCGGGCGATATGCCAGCTCAAAGCCTTTTCACAGATCTCGTCATAGAGTTTTTCACGACGGGCTTCAGTGAGTTTTTTCGAGTCATTCAGGCCCAGGATCGGACGGCTCGGGTCGAGGATCACCGCCGCCGTCACGACCGCACCGCACAACGGGCCGCGTCCGACTTCGTCGACACCCGCCACCAATTCGTGGGCTTGTGCAACCAGGCTGAAATCCAGGCCCATCTGCGTGCTCATAAGGCTTCCTGTTTGTGGCCGATCAGCTCCAGCACAGCATCCGCCGCCTGGTTCGAGGCATCACGGCGCAAGGTGCGGTGAATAGCGTCGAAACCACGGGTCTGCTCGGCGCCGCCGTCAATCAAGGGTAGTAGAGTTTGCGCCAGCGCTTCGGGCGTAGCATCGTCCTGCAACAACTCCGGCACCAGCAACCGTTGGGCCAGCAGATTGGGCAATGAAATATACGGGCTCTTGACCATCCGCTTGAGAATCCAGAAAGTCAGCGGAGCCAGGCGATAGGCCACTACCATCGGACGCTTGTACAGCAGGGCTTCCAGGGTCGCGGTACCCGACGCGATCAATACGGCGTCGCAAGCGGCCAGGGCCAGATGGGACTGACCGTCGAGCAGGGTCAGCGGCAGGTTGCGCCCTTGCAGCAGTGTTTCAATTTGCGCGCGGCGCTGCGGGCTGGCGCACGGCAGCACAAAACGAACGCCTGGCTTGAGTGCCTGCAGACGTTCGGCGGCATCAAAAAACAGGCTGCCCAGTCGTCCGACCTCGCCCCCTCGGCTACCCGGCATCAGTGCGACCAGCGGGCCGGCAACCAGCCCCAGTTCGGTACGCGCCGCGTCACGGTCAGCCTGCAAAGGAATGGCATCGGCCAGGGTATGGCCGACGAACCGCACCGGCACGCCCTTCTCTTCGTAGAATCTGGCCTCGAACGGCAGCAGGGTCAGCATCAAGTCGCAGCCTTCGCGAATCTTGAGCACACGCTTTTGCCGCCACGCCCATACGGACGGGCTGACATAGTGCACGGTCTTGATCCCGGCCTGGCGCAGCTTGAGTTCGATGTTGAGGGTGAAATCCGGGGCATCGATACCGATAAAGACGTCGGGCCTTTCGTCGATCAGCGTCTTGATCAGCAACTTGCGCCGCGCGAGCAATTCACGCAGGCGCCCCAGCACTTCGACCAACCCCATGACCGACAGGCGCTCCATCGGAAAGTAGGAGGTAAGGCCTTCAGCCTGCATCAAGGGGCCGCCGACGCCGATAAACTCGATGGCCGGGTGCCGGGCTTTCAGCGCCCGCATCAGGCCGGCGCCGAGAATATCGCCGGAAGCTTCCCCGGCGACCAATGCGATACGCAACTTGGCCATGATCAGCGAGTAATGCCGCGAGTCGACGCCTGGATCGAGTCACGGAACACCGCGACTTCCGGGAACGACGCTGCCGGCTCGGTCAGTTCGATCAAGGCCTGCTCAACCGTCAGCCCTTGACGGTAAACCGTCTTGTAGGCGCGGCGCAGGGCCTGGATTGCGTCGTCGCTGAAACCGCGACGGCGCATGCCTTCGAAATTCATGCTGCGCGCTTCGGCAGGGTTGCCGAACACCGTGACGAATGCAGGGACATCCTTGCCGATGGCGGTGCCCATGCCGGAAAAGCTGTGGGCGCCGATATGGCAGTATTGATGAACCAGGGTGAAACCGGACAGGATTGCCCAGTCATCCACATGCACATGCCCGGCCAACGCGGTGTTATTGACCAGGATGCAGTGGTTGCCAATCACGCTGTCGTGGCCGATATGCGCGTAGGCCATCACCAGGTTGTGATCACCCAGCGTGGTCTCGGCGCGGTCCTGCACAGTGCCACGGTGAATGGTCACGCCTTCACGGATGATGTTGTGGTCACCGATGACCAGCCGTGTTTCTTCACCCTTGTACTTCATGTCCGGGGTGTCTTCGCCTACCG
The DNA here is from genome assembly GCF_900004965.1 of Pseudomonas sp. 44 R 15. Taxonomy (NCBI): domain Bacteria; kingdom Pseudomonadati; phylum Pseudomonadota; class Gammaproteobacteria; order Pseudomonadales; family Pseudomonadaceae; genus Pseudomonas; species Pseudomonas sp. 44 R 15. The sequence continues at coordinate 58,830 of NZ_CVTU01000090.1, read as the reverse complement.
AGGAAAACTGGTAGATACGATTGTGTTTGCCAATGCGGGTCGGACCCTTGAGGATCACGTGTGGCCCGATGACAGTCCCCTCGCCGATTTCCACACCTGCGCCGACGATCGACCAGGGGCCGACCTCAACGTCGGCGGCCAGTACGGCCGACGGATCGATGATTGCGCGAGGGTCAATCAAACTCATAGTTTGCGTTCCGCACAGATGATCTCGGCTGAGCACACCGGCTTGCCATCCACCGAAGCCTGGCATTCGAACTTCCAGATCTGGCGCTTGCAGCTGATGAACTTGGCTTCCAGGATCAACTGGTCACCCGGAGTGACCGGATTGCGGAAACGCAACTTGTCGGAACCCACGAAATAGTAAAGCGTGCCGTCGGCAGGCTTGAGGTCAAGCATTTTGAAACCAAGGATACCGGCAGCCTGGGCCATTGCTTCGATGATCAACACGCCCGGCATGATGGGATGCGCAGGAAAGTGACCATTGAAAAACGGTTCGTTGATGCTGACATTCTTGTAGGCACGAATGCGCTTTTCCTCAACATTGAGGTCCACTACACGATCCACCAGCAGGAACGGATAACGGTGAGGCAGGTATTCGCGAATCTCGTTGATGTCCATCATTTCGGGGGGAAGCCTGTAATAAAGATTGGGGGCGGGCGGACTAAAAGCACGCCCCGCTAGCAAATCAAGGAGGCAGTCTATCGGCTGTGCACACTTGATATGGAAATGGTATCAGCCTTCTGATGAAGCATCACCGCCAGGGGTCACGTCCCCAACACGCTTTTCCAGCTGTTTGAGACGTCGAGCCATGTCGTCGATCTGCCGCAAGCGTGCTGCACTCTTGCGCCATTCAGCCGAGGGCTGCATGGCGGTACCGGAAGAATAGGAACCCGGCTCGGTAATCGAGTGGGTGACCATGGTCATGCCGGTGATGAAGACGTTGTCGCAAATATCGATATGCCCCACCAGCCCGACGCCACCGGCGAGCATGCAATGCTTGCCGATTTTGGTACTGCCGGAAATGCCCACGCATGCCGCCATGGCGGTGTGGTCGCCAATCTGCACGTTGTGAGCGATATGGATCTGGTTGTCGAGCTTCACGCCGTTGCCTATGACGGTATCGGCCAAGGCTCCACGATCAACGGCAGTATTCACGCCGATTTCCACGTCATCGCCGATCAATACGCCGCCGACGTGGGCAACCTTGTGCCAAATACCTTTGGAATTGGCAAAACCAAAACCTTCACCACCGATCACAGCGCCCGACTGCAGAACCACCCGCTCACCGATACGCACGTCGTGGTAAAGGGTCACGCGAGGAGCAAGCCAGCCATCGACACCGATTTCACAACGCGCGCCGATAAAGCAATGAGCGCCGACCGTTACACCCGCGCCAATACGTGCGCCGTTCTCGATCACCGCAAAGGCACCAATGCTGGCCGAGGGATCAACCTGGGCATCATCGGCGATCACCGCAGACGGATGAATACCAGCGCTGGCCTTGGATTTTGGAGCGAACAGGTGCGACGCCCGGGCAAAAGCCAGGTAAGGGTCAGCCACCACCAGCGCGTCCCCAGTAAACCCTTCGGCATCGACGGCCGTAAGCAACACGGCGCCGGCTTGGCAGTCGACCAGATACTTACGGTATTGGGGCTTCGCCAGGAAGCTCAACTGAGCTGGGCCAGCCTCCTGCAAGGTGGCTAGCCCAGTGATTTCCTTCTCCTTGGAGCCACGCAAGGTGGCCCCCAGGAACTCGGCCAACTCGCCGAGCTTGATAGTCGCAGTCATGGTTTACTTCAGCTGGTTCATGCGCTCGATCACCTGGCGGGTGATGTCGTATTGAGGCTTGACGTCAATCACGGCGCCACGTTCGAACACCAGGTCAAAGGCACCCTTCTTGATGACTTCTTCCACGGCGCTGTCGAGCTTGGGCTTGAGCTGCTTGAGCATTTCGCGGTCGGCAACCGCCTTGGCTTCGTTCAGCTCCTTGGACTGGAACTGGTAGTCACGGGCCTTTTGCTTGAACTCAAGCTCCAGACGTTCGCGCTCGCCTTGCTGCATCTTGTCGCCACCGGCAACCAGACGGTCCTGGATGCCCTTGGCGCTGCTTTCCAGAGTCTTGAGCTTGGTCAGTTGCGGACCGAATTTCTTCTCAGCATCCACGGCGTAACGCTTGGCCGCGTCAGATTCCAGAAGGGCCATCTGATAGTTCAGCACGGCAATTTTCATTTCGGCGAAGGCCGGGGTGGTTACCAGCACAGTGGCCAGCAGGACCAATTGAGTCAACTTACGCACGATGTACTCCTACAGAATCCGTTGTCGTTATCTTAGGTCAGACGCTTAGAACGTCTGGCCAAGGGAGAATTGGAAAATCTGGGTTTCAGCGTTATCCGGTTTCTTGATCGGCATGGCCAGAGCAAAGCTCAATGGGCCCAGCGCGGTCACCCAGGTCACACCCACACCCACGGAGCTCGCCAGATTGCTGAGACTCACGTCGTTACACTGGGTGTTGGACCGCGAACCGTTCGGGTTGGTGATCTGCTCACATTTGGAGTCGAACACGTTACCCACATCCCAGAAGACCGAAGTACGCAGGGAACGTTGATCTTTCACGAATGGCAGCGGGAACAGAATTTCTGCACCGCCCTGGATCAGAACGTTACCGCCAAATGGCAGCGGCTTGTTGTCGGAGTCCACTCGCGTGCCCTGGTTACCCGTAAAGTCCTGGCCACGGCTCGGCGTACCACGCGGACCCAGGGTGCTGTCCTTGAAGCCACGTACCGAGTTGAAACCACCCGCGTAATAGTTTTCATAGAACGGCAAGCCATCGGTCGAACCATAACCGTCGCCATAGCCCAGCTCGGTGTGCAGGCGCATGGTGTAGTTGTCGCTCAACGGCTGGAACAACTGGCCGCGATAATCGAGTTTGAAGAACGACAGGTCGCTGCCCGGCGTGGTGACTTCCGCGGTCAGGCTCTGGGAATGGCCACGGGTTGCCAGTACGCCCTTGTTCAGGGTCGACTCGGACCAGCCGGCAGACGCCTTGAAGTTCAGGAACTTGTCGCCTTCACGGCGGGTGAAGTCGAAGATCTCGTCCACGGTGTACACACCGGTCTTGATCTCATCCTGCTGCGCGGTCAGGCCGAAGGTGAGACGCGAGGTCTCGCTGATCGGGTAACCCACGTTCACACCGGCGCCGAGGCTGTCGATCGCGTAGCTTGCAACGTCAACGTCGAGGTCTTTGTAGTCGGTGGTGCGATAGAAGGCGTTGTAGCCCAGGCTCACACCGTCTGCAGTCCAGTAGGGGTCGGTATAGCCGAAGTTGTATCGGCTCTGGTATTCGCTTCGGGTCAGGCCGATGGAGACACGGTTACCGGTACCGAGGAAGTTGTTTTGGGTGATGGAACCGCCCAGGATCAAACCGGCGCTCTGTGCGAAACCGACGCTGGCGGTAATCGAGCCCGAGGCTTGTTCTTCAACGGCGTAGTTCACGTCGACCTGGTCATCCACACCCGGTACGGCCGGGGTTTCAACGTTGACTTCCTTGAAGAAGCCCAGGCGCTCGAGTCGGGTCTTGGATTGGTCGATCAGGTAAGTCGACGCCCAGCCACCTTCCATCTGGCGCATTTCACGACGCAGCACTTCGTCCGAGGACTTGGTATTGCCACGGAAGTTGATGCGGTTGACATAGGCACGCTTGCCCGGATCCACGACGAACGTGATGTCCACGGTGTGGTCTTCATCGTTCGGGGTCGGCACGCCGTTGACGTTGGCGAAGGTGTAGCCTTCGTTACCCAGGCGACGGGTGATCAGCTCGGACGTGGTGGTCATCAGCTTGCGCGAGAACACCTGGTCCTTCTGGACGAGCAACAGGGACTTGACCTGGTCTTCAGGTACTTTCAAGTCACCGCTGAGCTTGACGTCACGAACCTTGTACTTCTCGCCTTCGTTGACGTTGACAGTGATGTAGACGTGCTTCTTGTCCGGGGTGATGGACACCTGGGTCGATGCGATGTCCATATTGATGTAGCCACGGTCCAGGTAGTAGGAGCGCAGGCGTTCCAGGTCGCCGGACAATTTCTCACGGGCGTACTTGTCATCATTCTTGAAGAATGACAACCAGTTGGTGGTCTTCAGTTCGAACAGGCCGATCAGGTCTTCATCAGCGAACTTGGTGTTGCCCACCACGTTGATGTGCTGGATGGCCGCCACGGTGCCTTCGTTGATGTTGACCTTCAGGCCTACCCGGTTACGCGGCTGCGGAATCACTTCCGTGTCCACGCTCGCCGAGTAGCGGCCCTGGGCAACGTACTGGCGTTGCAGTTCGTTACGCACACCTTCAAGGGTGGCGCGCTGGAAGATCTCGCCCTCGGCCAGGCCCGACTGCTTCAACCCTTTCATCAGGTCTTCAGTGGAGATGGCCTTGTTGCCCTCGATCGTGATACTCGCAACCGAAGGCCGCTCGACGACGGTGATGACCAGGACATTGCCTTCGCGACCCAGTTGGATATCTTGAAAGAACCCGGTTTTGAACAGCGCACGAGTGGATTCCACCAGGCGACGATCATCAGCCTGTTCCCCGACGTTCAACGGCAAGGCACCAAAGACGCTACCCGCGGAAACCCGCTGGAGGCCGTTGACGCGAATATCGGAGATGGTGAAGGACTCGGCGTGAACTTCGGCGATCATCAATACGGTGAGAACCGCAGTTAGCAGCAGACGTTTCATGAAGTCCTTTCTTATTCCAACTGGCAATAAACAAACTGCCGCAAAATGCGGCAGATTCGCAATTCAGCGAAGCGTTACAGTCGTCCCAGATCGTTGACCAGAGCTAACAACATCACTCCGACCACCAAACTGATACCGATCTGTATCCCCCAACCCTGCACCCGATCCGACAAGGGGCGACCACGCACCCACTCGACCAGATAAAACAGCAGATGCCCCCCATCCAATACAGGAATGGGCAGCAAATTCAGAACTCCAAGGCTGATACTCAGATAAGCCAGGAAATTCAGGAAATCCGCGACACCCGACTGGGCAGAAGCGCCCGCCACTTTAGCAATGGTTATCGGTCCACTCAAGTTTTTTACCGAGAGCTCGCCGAACAACATTTTCTTGAGGGATTCGAGGGTCAGCACGCTCATGGTCCAAGTGCGCCTGGTACCCTCGCCAATCGCGGCCAACGGCCCGAAGCTGACCTCTCTCACCATCGATGGCGGCCAATCGACACCTTTGACCCCGGCACCCAGGTAACCCCCGGCGGCCTTGGCCTCCCCACGAACCGACAAGGTCACAGGGACGTCGATTTGAGCACCTTCACGCTCAACTTTCAGCACAATTTTGGTATCAGGACGTACACGCACCAGGTCGACCACTTGCTGCCAGTCACCCAGTGCCTGTCCATCGAGGGCCAACAGCCGATCACCGGTTTTAAGGCCTGCGGCCTGCGCCGGACCTTTCGGGTCCAGCTCGGCCAATACCGGCGGCAGCGCCGGACGCCAGGGACGAATACCCAGGGATTTGATCGGATCCGGCTCGTCAGCACCTTGCAGCCAACGGTCCAAAGCCAGCTCACGCGGGCTTTCGGCGCTGGAGTCCTGCTCGCGCACCACCACATTGACGGTACCGCTTTCACCCAGTCGACGCACCAGCTGCAAATTGACCGCGCCCCAACCGGTGGTGGGCTCGCCATCAATGGAAACAATTTCCTGCCCTGCCACCAGCCCGGCCTTGGCCGCAATACTGCCTGACTCGACCGCGCCGATGACCGGGCGCACCTGCTGGCTGCCCATCATGGCGAGCACCCAGAAGAACACCATCGCCAACAGGAAGTTGGCAATCGGGCCGGCGGCCACGATGGCGATACGCTGACGAACGGTCTTGCGGTTGAAGGATTGGTCCAACTGATCCGCAGGCACTTCGCCTTCGCGCTCGTCGAGCATCTTCACGTAGCCACCCAACGGGATGGCTGCGATCACGAACTCGGTGCCTCGACGATCATGCCAGCGAACCAGCGGCATGCCGAAACCGACGGAAAAGCGCAGTACCTTGACGCCGCAACGACGCGCCACCCAGAAGTGGCCGAATTCGTGGAAGGTAACCAGCACACCCAGAGCAACCAGGGTGCCGACAATCATGTAGAGCGCACTCATCTAATTTCTCCGCATTTCAATCCGATGCCTGAAGGCGCTCACCCGCCCACAGCCTGACGCGCGTTGCGGTCCAGCCATTGCTCGGCCAGGGCCCGGGCCTTGGTATCCGCTTCGAACACGGCTCCCAGATCATTCACAGCCACTACCGGCTCAAGATTCAGGACGTCCTCGATGATACTCGCGATCTGCGGAAAGCGGATGCGCCGTTCGAGAAACGCCGCCACGGCGACTTCATTGGCTGCATTAAGCATGGCTGGCGCGCTGTTACCCGCCTCGGCCGCCTGCCGGGCCAGACGCAGGCATGGAAAGCGCTGCTCGTCCGGTGCTTGAAAATCCAGGCGCGCAATCGCAAACAGGTCCAACGGCGCCACACCGGAGTCAATCCGTTCCGGCCACGCCAGGGCATTGGCGATCGGCGTGCGCATATCGGGGTTACCCAATTGCGCCAGCACCGAGCCGTCCACGTAATCGACCAGGGAATGAATCACACTTTGTGGGTGAATCACCACTTCCACCTGGTCAGGCCGCGCATCGAACAACCAGCACGCCTCGATCAGCTCCAGCCCCTTGTTCATCATGCTTGCCGAATCCACGGAGATTTTGCGCCCCATGGACCAATTGGGATGCGCACACGCCTGGTCCGGCGATACATGCTCCAGTTCATCCAGCGGCGTTTGCCGGAAGGGGCCACCGGAAGCCGTGAGCAAAATCCGGCGCACACCCACCTGGCTCAAGCCACGGGCAAAATCGACGGGCATGCACTGGAAGATCGCGTTGTGCTCGCTGTCGAGGGGCAACAGGACCGCACCGCTCTTGCGCACGGCCTGCATGAAGAGCGCACCGGACATGACCAAGGCTTCTTTATTGGCCAGCAGGATCTTTTTGCCCGCATCGACTGCGGCAAGCGTGGGACGCAAACCCGCTGCCCCGACGATCGCCGCCACCACCGTATCCACCTCGGCATCCGCCGACACCTGGCACAGCCCCTCCTCACCCACCAACACCTGGGTGGCGAGACCGGCAGCGCGCAGATCATCCTGCAGGCCACGTGCGGCAACTGCCTGCGGCACCACCGCAAAACGCGGCGAGTGGCGCACGCACAGCGCCAGCAGCTCGCTCATACGCGTGAAGCCAGTCAGGGCAAACACTTGATAACGATCAGGATGACGGGCGATCACATCCAGGCTGCTCAGCCCGACCGAGCCCGTTGCGCCCAGCACCGTGACCTGTTGCAGGCGGCTCACGAAGCGATCATCCACAGCAACACGGCAAAGATCGGCAATGCAGCGGTGAGACTATCGATACGGTCCAGCACACCACCGTGACCCGGCAGCAGGTTACTGCTGTCCTTGATCCCGGCCTGACGCTTGAACATGCTTTCGGTGAGGTCGCCCACCACCGAAATGAATACGACCACGGCGGTCCCCAGCAAGGCCAGGAAGATCTGCTTCACCGACCAGTCACGCAGCACACCGACCACCAACGTAATCAGCAGCGTAAACGCCAGACCGCCGTATACGCCTTCCCAGCTCTTGCCCGGGCTGACGGCCGGCGCCAGCTTACGCTTGCCAAAAGCACGGCCGGAAAAGTAGGCGCCGATGTCAGCCCCCCAGACCAGCACCATGACGGCCAGGATCAATTCGTTGCCGTTGGGGAAACGCTTGATTTCCACCAGCCCTTGCCAGGCCGGCAGCAGGATCAGCAAACCAATTACCAGCTTGCACGCCACACTGGACCACTGGCCGCTGGTCCGTGGATAGGTGAGCACCAGGAACGTCGCCGTGGCCCACCACAGTACCGCCGCACCCAGCACCCAGGGCGCGATATCGGGCAGGATGTACATCAGGAACAGCAACAGCGCGACGATGGCGGCGTAGGCCATACGTTGCAATTGGTCGCTGAACCCCGCCAGACGCGCCCACTCCCATGCTCCGAGCATGACGACCAGGCCGATGAACAGCGCAAAACCGGAACCTTCAAGCAGGAAAAAACCGCACAAGGCAATCGGCAGCAGGATCAGTGCCGTGATGATTCGTTGTTTAAGCATTTAAACCCGGGCTCCAGCTTCGATCTGCTCGCTCGTTTTACCGAAGCGACGCTGACGGGAAGCGAAATCGGCCAGCGCATTGCGCATGGCATCGTGTTTGAAGTCCGGCCAGAACAGGTCGGAGAAGTACAGCTCGGTATAGGCCAGCTGCCACAGCAGGAAATTGCTGATGCGGTGCTCACCACCGGTACGAATGCACAAGTCCGGCAACGGCAGGTCGCCGGTTACCAGGCAGGTCTGCAACAGTTCGGGCGTAATGTCGTCGGGCCGCAGATGACCGGCCTGCACTTCGCGGGCCAGTCGCTGCGCAGCCTGGGCAATGTCCCACTGGCCGCCGTAATTGGCTGCGATCTGCAGCACAAAACGGTTGCTGCCGGCAGTGATGGCCTCGGCTTCACGCATGGCCGCCTGCAACTCCGGGTGGAAGCGGGAGCGGTCACCAATGATACGCAGGCTGATGTTGTTGTCATTGAGGCGCTTGGCCTCGCGACGCAGCGCCTTGAAGAACAGGTCCATCAAGGCGCTGACCTCTTCGGCGGGCCGTTGCCAGTTCTCACTGGAAAAGGCAAACAGCGTCAGCACTTCAACCTTGGCTTCGGCACACACTTCGATGACAGCGCGCACCGCATCGACACCCGCTTTATGCCCGGCAACACCCGGCATAAAGCGTTTTTTCGCCCAGCGATTATTCCCATCCATGATGATCGCGACATGGCGCGGCACCACAGAGGGCACAGTCTGCTTGGTCTTTTCCATGAAGGCGTCCTGACCCCTTATACGGCCATCAGGTCCTTTTCTTTTTCCTCGGTGGCCTTGGTGATCTGGGCCTCCGCATCCTTGGTCAGCTTATCGATATCGGCGACGGCGCGACGCTCTTCGTCTTCGCTGATTTCCTTGTCCTTGACCAGCTTCTTCAGATCACCCAAGGCATCGCGACGGATATTGCGCACGGCCACGCGTGCATCTTCAGCCGCGCTGCGCGCCTGCTTGGTGAAGCCCTTGCGGGTTTCTTCGGTCAGGGCAGGCATGGAAATCAGCAGCAACTCGCCCAGGTTGGTCGGGTTGAGGTTCAGGCCGGCGCTCTGGATGGCTTTGTCGACAGCACCGAGCATGTTGCGCTCGAAGGCCACGACTTGCAGGGTGCGCGAGTCTTTTACGGTGATGTTGGCCACCTGGGTGATGGACGTGTCCGTGCCGTAGTACGGCACCATCACGCTGCCCAGGATGCTCGGGTGCGCCTTGCCGGTACGAATCTGGCCGAACGCATGGTTCAGAGACTCCAGGGATTTGTGCATACGCTCTTGAGCGTCTTTCTTGATTTCGTTGATCATTGTTGGCCTTCCTCGATCAGAGTCCCTTCCGCGCCGCCGTGTACGATATTCAGCAGGGCGCCGGGCTTGTTCATGTTAAATACGCGCAGCGGCATCTTGTGGTCGCGGCACAGGCAGATAGCCGTCAGGTCCATCACACCCAGCTTGCGATCCAGCACTTCATCGTAGGTCAGATGATCGAACTTCTCGGCATGCGGGTCTTTGAATGGATCTGCAGTGTATACGCCATCCACCTTGGTCGCCTTCAGCACCACGTCGGCGTCGATTTCGATAGCGCGCAGGCACGCGGCCGAATCGGTGGTGAAGAACGGGTTGCCGGTGCCTGCGGCAAAAATCACCACTTCCTTGGCGTTCAGGTGGCGCATGGCTTTGCGGCGATCGTAGTGATCGGTCACGCCGACCATGGAAATCGCCGACATCACGATGGCCGAGATGTTGGCGCGCTCCAGGGCGTCGCGCATGGCCAGGGCGTTCATCACAGTGGCCAGCATGCCCATGTGGTCGCCGGTGACCCGATCCATGCCCGCAGCACTCAGTGCCGCACCGCGGAACAGGTTGCCACCGCCGATCACCAGGCCCACCTGAACACCGATACCGACCAATTGGCCGACTTCGAGCGCCATGCGGTCAAGCACCTTGGGGTCGATCCCGAACTCTTCCGAGCCCATCAGGGCCTCGCCGCTGAGCTTGAGTAGAATGCGTTTATAGCGAGCCTGATAACCACTGCCCTGCTGAGCCATTGCGAATCTCTCCTGCGGCGTATGTTCTAAAAAATTCTTGGCGAGCCGTTTACGGCTTGCGTTCACTCTAGCTGGACGCTATCACAGCGCCATCGGAACACGGCTTTGTAAGCCAGTTCCGAGGGGAAGCCAAATAAAATTAGCGTTCCCATTTGAAAAGAGGCTGCGCGCGTGAGCGGGCAGCCTCTTTCGGGCGACAGTTGAAAACTGTCTTATTGCTTGGCGGCAGCCAGCTGGGCAGCAACTTCTTCAGCGAAGTTGTCGACCGGCTTCTCGATGCCGTCGCCTACTTTGAAGTAGGTGAAGGAAACGATTTCAGCACCGGCTTTCTTGGCCAGTTCGCCCACCTTGATTTCAGGGTTCTTGACGAACGCCTGCTCAACCAGGCTTGCTTCAGCCAGGAACTTGCTGATACGGCCCTTGACCATATTTTCAACAATGTTTTCCGGCTTGCCTTTGATTTTTTCTTCGTTCAGCTGCAGGAACACAGCTTTTTCACGCTCGATCGCTTCGGCGGACACTTCCGAAGGCAGCAGGAACTCAGGGTTGCTCGCGGCAACGTGCATGGCGATGTCTTTAGCCAGCTCAACGTCGCCGCCTTTCAGAACAACCGCTACACCGATTTTGTTGCCGTGCAGGTAACCACCAACAACATCACCTTCCACACGGGTCAGGCGACGGATGTTGACGTTTTCGCCAACCTTGCCGACCAGTACCAGGCGTGCAGCTTCCTGAGCTTCGATCAGCGGAGCGACGTCAGTCAGCTTGTCGGCGAACGCTTTATCAACGCTGGCAGCAACAAATGCCTTGAAGTCGTCCTGCAGAGCCAGGAAGTCGGTCTGCGAGTTCACTTCCAGCAGAACGGCGGATTTGCCGTCTTCTTTCAGAGCGATAGCGCCTTCAGCAGCTACGTTGCCTGCTTTCTTGGCAGCCTTGATCGCGCCGGAAGCACGCATGTCATCAATGGCTTTTTCAATGTCGCCGTCAGCCTTTTCCAGGGCTTTCTTGCAATCCATCATGCCTTCGCCGGTACGCTCACGCAGTTCTTTAACCAACGCTGCAGTAATTGCTGCCATTTTCAAATTCCTCTTGGATAGGTTTTCAACCATTCCACCCGATCGAACGGGGGATCAATTCTTCCCGAACCACCGTTGTAGGCCGCTGCACGTTACAGTTGCCATGTTGCGCTGCCACAAGTGGGCGCCGACAAACGGTTTTCGAGGTGGCAAAAAGGGGGCCAAGCCCCCTTTTTGCTTACTGAGTCAACGCCAGGGCGTCAGTTACTCAGCGGCAGCGACCGGAGCTTCTTCAACGAACTGCTCGGTACCACCAGCAACGTGGTTGCGACCACGGATTACAGCGTCAGCCATCGAACCCATGTACAGCTGGATAGCGCGGATTGCGTCATCGTTGCCTGGGATGATGTAGTCAACGCCTTCCGGGCTGCTGTTGGTATCGACTACGCCGATAACCGGGATGCCCAGCTTGTTGGCTTCGGTGATCGCGATGCGCTCGTGATCAACGTCGATAACGAACAGTGCGTCAGGCAGACCGCCCATGTCCTTGATACCACCCAGGGAACGATCGAGCTTTTCCAGGTCGCGAGTGCGCATCAGCGCCTCTTTCTTGGTCAGCTTGGCGAAAGTACCGTCTTCGGCTTGCACTTCAAGGTCACGCAGACGCTTGATGGAAGCACGGATGGTTTTGAAGTTGGTCAGCATGCCGCCCAACCAGCGGTGATCGACGTACGGCGAACCGCAACGTGCTGCTTCTTCAGCAACGATCTTGCCAGCGGAACGCTTGGTGCCGACGAACAGAATCTTGTTTTTGCCCTGAGCCAGGCGCTCTACGAAGGTCAGCGCTTCGTTGAACATTGGCAGGGTTTTTTCAAGGTTGATAATGTGGATCTTGTTACGTGCGCCGAAAATGTACTTACCCATTTTCGGGTTCCAGTAACGGGTCTGGTGACCGAAGTGCACACCGGCCTTCAGCATATCGCGCATGTTGACTTGGGACATGATAGTTCCTTAATAAGTCGGGTTTGGCCTCCACGTATCCCAATGACCAACCAGCGGCTTCAAGGCCTCCGGCACCCAGGTCATCGTGTCGACACGTGTGTGGATTTAAGCTCTGCGGGGTATCCCCGGAAAGCGGCGCATTTTATACCACAGCATCGGCAAAAACGGAACACGCATTCACGTTTGCCGCGCGACGCGCTCACGTAACCCCTTGAATAGAGCCGACCTACCCCTACCTTATAGAGAGAAGCGATCATCAGAGGCTCATGATTTGACACCATCGTCTGCTAGAATCGCGTTTTTTGTGGCTTGTGCGAATTTCGCAACCTTTTGTCGCACGCCCGTCAACCGAATTGATTTCAGCGTATTGCGCTAGAGAGAGCCTGTATGACCGTGAGTTTGAAAACCGCCGAAGACATCGCCGGCATGCGCATTGCCGGAAAACTGGCTGCCGACGTGCTGGAAATGATCGCCGAGCACGTCAAGCCCGGCGTCACCACCGAGACACTGAACCAGATCTGCCACGACTATATAGTCAACGTGCAAGGCGCCATCCCTGCGCCGCTGAACTACAAGGGCTTCCCCAAGTCGATCTGCACCTCGGTCAACCACGTGGTCTGCCACGGGATTCCGGGTGACAAGCCGCTGAAGGATGGCGACACCCTGAACATCGACGTCACCGTGATCAAGGACCGTTACTTCGGCGACACCAGCCGCATGTTCCATGTCGGCACCGTGGCGCCGTGGGCCGAGCGCCTGTCCCAGGTGACCCAGGAATGCATGTACAAGGCCATCGAGATCGTCAAGCCTGGCTGCCGCCTGGGCGATATCGGCGAAGTGATCCAGAAGCACGCCGAAAAGAACGGTTTCTCGGTGGTACGCGAATTCTGCGGCCACGGCATCGGCACCGTGTTCCACGAAGAACCGCAGATCCTGCACTACGGCCGCGCCGGCACCGGCATGGAACTCAAGGCCGGCATGACCTTTACCATCGAGCCGATGATCAACCAGGGCAAGGCCGATACCAAGGTGCTGGGCGACGGCTGGACCGCCATCACCAAGGACCGCAAGCTCTCGGCGCAGTGGGAACACACCCTGCTGGTCACCGAGACCGGCTACGAGATCTTTACCCTGCGCGCCGATGACACGATTCCACGCGTATCGGCGTAAAGGCCGGGCAGGTTTTCCCAACGGTGTAATGACTGACTGACAGATAGAAAGGAAAGCCGATCGATGCCCCAGGTGGATCCAGAACTCTTCGACCGTGGCCAGTTCCAGGCCGAACTGGCGTTGAAGGCAAGCCCCATCGCTGCGTTCAAGAAGGCGATCCGCCAGGCGCGCGACGTGCTCGATGCGCGCTTTCGCAGTGGCCGCGACATTCGCCGGCTGATCGAGGACCGTGCCTGGTTCGTCGATAATATCCTGCAAAAAGCCTGGGAACAGTTCGACTGGAGCACCGAGGCGGATATCGCCCTGGTGGCGGTCGGCGGCTACGGGCGCGGGGAGTTGCACCCCTACTCCGACATCGACCTGCTGATCCTGCTGGACAGCGCCGACCATGAGTTGTTTCGCGATTCCATCGAGCGTTTTCTGACCCTGTTGTGGGACATCGGCCTGGAAGTCGGCCAGAGCGTGCGCTCGGTCGAAGAGTGCGCCGAAGAGGCCCGCGCCGACTTGACGGTTGTCACCAACCTGATGGAAAGCCGCACCATCTGTGGCCCCGAGCGCCTGCGCCAGCGCATGCTCGAAGTCACCAGCACCGCGCACATGTGGCCAAGCAAGGAGTTTTTCCTGGCCAAGCGCGCCGAGCAAAAGGCACGGCACCACAAATATAACGATACCGAATACAACCTGGAACCCAACGTCAAGGGTTCGCCGGGCGGGCTGCGCGATATCCAGACGATTTTGTGGGTGGCCCGTCGTCAGTACGGCACCCTGAACCTGCGCGCCCTGGCCGGCGAGGGTTTTCTGGTGGAGAGCGAAAACACCCTGCTGGCCTCGTCCCAGGAGTTCCTGTGGAAGGTGCGCTACGCCCTGCACATGCTTGCCGGGCGCTCCGAGGACCGCCTGCTGTTCGACCATCAGCGCTCCATCGCCACCCTGCTGGGTTTTGAAGGCGAAGATGCGAAGACCAGCATCGAAAGCTTCATGCAGCAGTATTACCGGGTGGTGATGAGCATCGCCCAGCTCAGCGACCTGATCATCCAGCACTTCGAAGAAGTGATCCTGGCGCCCGAAGACGAAGCGCCGCCGCAGCCGATCAACGCACGCTTCCAGCTGCATGATGGCTATATCGAGGCGCGCAACGACAACGTGTTCCGCCGCACGCCGTTCGCCATGCTGGAAATCTTCGTGTTGATGGCCCAGCAGCCGGAAATCAAAGGCGTGCGCGCCGACACCATCCGCCTGCTGCGGGAAAACCGTCATCTGATCGACGACGCGTTTCGTCACGACATCCGCAACACCAGCCTGTTTATCGAACTGTTCAAGTGCAAGATCGGCATCCACCGCAACCTGCGGCGGATGAACCGCTACGGCATCCTCGGGCGCTACCTGCCGGAGTTCGGCTTTATCGTCGGGCAGATGCAGCATGACCTGTTCCACATCTACACCGTGGACGCGCACACCCTGAACCTGATCAAGCATTTGCGTAAGTTGCAGTACACCCAAGTGTCAGAGAAATTCCCGCTGGCCAGCAAGCTCATGGCCAAGCTGCCCAAGCCGGAACTGATTTACCTGGCCGGCCTCTACCACGACATCGGCAAGGGTCGACATGGCGATCACTCGGAGATCGGCGCGGTCGATGCCGAAGCGTTCTGCCAGCGCCACCAGTTGCCGGTGTGGGACAGCCGCCTGATCGTCTGGCTGGTGCAGAACCACCTGGTCATGTCGACCACGGCCCAGCGCAAGGACTTGTCCGACCCGCAAGTCATCCACGACTTCGCGCAGATCGTGGGCGATGAGACCCACCTCGACTACCTCTACGTGCTGACCGTTTCCGACATCAACGCCACCAACCCCACGCTCTGGAATTCCTGGCGCGCCAGCCTGTTGCGCCAGCTCTATACCGAGACCAAGCGCGCCCTGCGCCGCGGCCTGGAAAACCCGGTGGACCGCGAAGAGCAGATCCGCCGCACCCAAAGCGCGGCGCTGGATATCCTGGTGCGCGGCGGCAACGACCCGGATGACGTCGAACAACTATGGTCGCAACTGGGTGACGATTACTTCCTGCGCCACACCGCCGGCGACGTCGCCTGGCACACCGACGCCATCCTTCAGCAGCCGGCCGACGGTGGCCCACTGGTACTGATCAAGGAAACCACCCAGCGCGAATTCGAAGGTGGCACGCAGATCTTCATCTACGCGCCGGACCAGCACGACTTCTTCGCCGTAACCGTGGCGGCCATGGACCAGCTCAACCTGAACATTCACGACGCCCGGGTGATCACCTCCAGCAGCCAGTTCACCCTCGACACCTATATTGTGCTCGACACCGATGGCGACTCGATTGGCGATAACCCGCTGCGCGTGAAGAAGATCCGCGAAGGCCTGACCGAAGCCCTGCGCAACCCGGATGACTATCCAACCATCATCCAGCGCCGCGTACCGCGCCAGCTCAAGCACTTTGCCTTTGCACCCCAGGTGACTATTTCCAACGACGCCCAGCGCCCGGTCACTTTGCTGGAGCTCAGCGCGCCGGATCGCCCGGGCCTGCTGGCACGGATTGGCGGGATTTTCCTGGAGTTCGACCTGTCGCTGCAAAACGCCAAGATCGCGACCCTCGGCGAGCGCGTGGAAGACGTGTTCTTCATCACCGACGCCGATAACCAGCCGCTGTCCGACCCTGAGCTGTGCCGCCGCTTGCAGGAAGCGATCGTGGAGCAATTGAGCGTGACCCAGGAACCCGGCGTCGAGCTGACACGCTTGACCCTATGAACATCGGCTCTGTGGGAGGGGGCTTGCTCCCGATAGCAGTGGATCAGATAACAATCAGCTGACTGACACACCGC
Source organism: Pseudomonas sp. 44 R 15 (assembly GCF_900004965.1). NCBI lineage: Bacteria > Pseudomonadati > Pseudomonadota > Gammaproteobacteria > Pseudomonadales > Pseudomonadaceae > Pseudomonas > Pseudomonas sp. 44 R 15. Next base: position 42,526 of record NZ_CVTU01000090.1, on the reverse strand, counting down.
AATCGGGAGCAAGCCCCCTCCCACATTTAATTTTCGCCGGCAACTGAATTTGACGAGACTTTCGATGAACAACGCCCTGAACCAGCTGCAGCCCTACCCGTTCGAGAAACTGCGCGCACTGCTCGGCAGCGTCAAACCAAACCCGGACAAACGCCCGATTGCGCTGTCCATCGGCGAACCCAAGCACAAATCTCCGACGTTTGTCGCTGAGGCGCTGAGTAACAACCTCGATCAGATGGCCGTGTACCCGACCACGCTGGGTATCCCCGCACTGCGCGAAGCGATTGGGGCCTGGTGCGAGCGCCGCTTCAACGTCCCGCACGGCTGGCTGGACCCGGCGCGCAACATCCTGCCGGTCAACGGTACGCGAGAGGCGTTGTTTGCCTTTACCCAGACCGTGGTCAATCGCGGTGACGACGCGCTGGTGGTGAGCCCGAACCCGTTCTACCAGATCTACGAAGGCGCCGCGTTCCTCGCAGGGGCCAAGCCGCATTACCTGGCATGCCTGGACACTAATGGTTTCAACCCGGACTTCGATGCCGTGTCACCGGACATCTGGAAACGTTGCCAGATCCTGTTCCTGTGCTCCCCAGGCAACCCGACCGGTGCGCTGATTCCGCTGGACACCCTGAAAAAGCTGATCGCCCTGGCCGACGAGCACGACTTCGTGATTGCCGCCGACGAATGCTACAGCGAGCTGTACTTTGACGAACAAACCCCGCCGCCGGGCCTGCTCAGCGCCTGCGTTGAACTGGGTCGCCAGGACTTCAAGCGTTGCGTGGTGTTCCACAGCCTGTCCAAGCGTTCCAACCTGCCGGGCCTGCGCTCCGGGTTTGTGGCTGGCGACGCGGATATCCTCAAGGCCTTCCTGCTGTACCGCACCTACCACGGCTGCGCGATGCCGGTGCAAACCCAACTGGCCAGCATCGCCGCCTGGAAGGACGAGGCCCACGTGCTGGCCAACCGTGACCTGTATCGCGAAAAATTCGACGCCGTGCTGGCGATCCTCAAGCCGGTGCTGGATGTGCAAAGCCCGGACGGTGGCTTTTATCTGTGGCCGAATGTGAATAGCGACGATGCAGCGTTTTGCCGCGATTTGTTCGTGGAAGAACACGTGACGGTGGTACCGGGCTCGTATCTGTCGCGTGAAGTGGACGGTTTCAACCCGGGCGCGGGGCGCGTGCGCCTGGCGCTGGTTGCGCCGCTGGCGGAGTGTATGGAAGCGGCTGAACGGATTCGTGCCTTTATTCAGCGTCGCCGATAATGGCCAGGGGGGGGCACTTCAAGTGACCCGAATTCGCTTCACTCACATTCAGATCCACCCACACGTGTGCTGAAACGTTTTCTCTCATCCGGTGATGACGAATCAGGCTGTATAACCGCAATTGCTGAGGGGGCAATTTTCGCTCGTACGGGAGAGGCTCGGCATAGGAGACTTCTCCTCAAACAGAAGACATTGGGTTGTGTCCAACGCAGGAAACGTTCGCCCACCTACCGATAATGGTAGCCACCCGGACCGCTTATCCACTATAAAATCGCGCGATACTCTAAATGCCAAGGATGGATGATGCGTATTATTTCTGGAAATGGCGGAGCATTAGGCACCGCGCTCAAACAAGATATTGCTTCTTACCGCTATAAAGTATTCGTGGAAAAACTCGGCTGGCCATTGGATTGCCCTAATCAACTGGAGTTGGACGAGTTTGACCGGGATGACACGTTCTATATCACGGCCAAAGATGAGGCAGGCAAAATCGTTGGCACCGCGCGCCTCCTGCCGACGACCAGTCCCTATCTTTTATCAGAGATTTTCCCGTACTTGTTAGGCGCAACCCAACCGCCGTCACAAAAACATGTGTGGGAGCTTTCCAGATTTGCGGCAGTGGCGCTCGAAAAGGACACTGACGCGCTTAGCACCTACTCCTCCTCCCATTCAATGTCTCTGCTGCTTGCAGCCATTGAATACGCCAAGTCTCTGGGAGCTCGCCAACTGCTGACCGTTTCGCCGAGCGCTATAGCAAGACTACTGCTTAAAAAGAACTTCAGCATTCGTCGACTCGGCCCTTCCAGCATCAGCGAAGGCGTTAGCATCATGGCCCTGGAAATCGACCTGGCTGCGACGCGCAGCCATTAAGCGGGTACTTGCCAGGGCCGGATGCCGGCTATATCAGCGGCGCCAGCCTTCCCGCCGACAGTGGCTTTGACGCCTGATCCACGCAGCCGAAAACAACGCCGGACCCGCCGCGATTACTGGGCCAGACGTTGTTTTTAACAGGCGCTTCGCCTTATTCGGCGCCCGAAGAGCACACGATGTTGACGATACGATCCGGGACGAAGATGAACTTATCCACGCGCCCCCCCGACAGCCAGCGCTGTACTGTTGCATCCAGCAATACCAGTGACTTTACCGCGTCTTCGCTCATACCGCGCCGAAGCATGATGCGGGTCCGCAGCTTTCCGTTGATGGACACCGGGCACTCGAATTCAGCCTCATACAGCAAGCTTTCATCGGCGGTTGGATAACCGGCGTCCAGAATGGATACCTTGTGACCAAGGGCCTCAGACCACAACTCCTCGGTAATGAATGGAGCATAGGGATGCAGCAACTTGAGCAACAGCTCCAACACTTCCCGCTTATGGCAGTGCAATGCGCTGAGCTGATTCACGCAGATCATCAACGCTGCAATAGCGGTGTTGTAGGATATCTCATGGGTCGCTCGGCGCACCTTGGCGATGGCCGTGTGCAGCACCTTGAGCTCTTCGCCAGTGGCAGCGAGGTCCTGCACGATGGCAGCACCGTGCTCATCCTGAAAAAGCCGCCATATCTTCTGCAAGAACTTGTGCGGCCCATCAATGGATTGCGTCGACCAGATGGCGGTCTGATCAATCGGACCGAGAAACATCTCGTGGAGGCGGAAGGTGTCGGCCCCATACACATCGATCAAGTCATCCGGGTTGACTACGTTGTATTTGGACTTGGACATCTTTTCCGATAAACGATCACACAGAAAGGTACCGTTCGAATAGATAAACTCGCCCTGGGTATATGTCTGACGCCATGAACGAAGCGCCTCGACATCAACCTGGTTCTTGTCATTTACAAAGCTGATATCCACATACAGCGGCTGGAGATCGCGCGCTCCCTTGAGATCGGCGGACACGAACTCATGGGTCGATTTGTCTCGGTAAATGATCGCCGAAACCCCAAGAATCATGCCTTGGCACAGGACTCTCTTGAACGGCTCATCAAATGTGATGAGACCGCGGTCCTTAAGAAAGTGAGTCCAGAAACGCGAGTAAAGCAGATGGCCATTAGCATGCTCGGCACCGCCCACATAGAGATCCACGGACTGCCAATAAGCCAACGCAGCCTTCGAAACGGGTTCGTTGGTATTGGACGGATCCATATACCTGAGAAAGTACCAACTGGATCCGGCCCAACCCGGCATCGTGGTCGTTTCATACTTATGACCGCCATAACGCCAGCTACTGGCGCGCTCCAACGGCGGCTCACCCTCACTGGTCGGCAAGAAGGCCTCGACATCGGGCAACGTTACGGGCAGGTCCTCCTCAGGCACTGCGCGAGGAACACCCTGCTCGTCGTAATAAATCGGAATCGGCTCACCCCAATAACGCTGGCGTCCAAAAATCGCATCTCTGATGCGATAGCTGAAGGCGCGCTTACCTACCCCGCTCGACACCAAGCGGTTCAAGATCCACTCGGTAGCCTCTGTACGAGACAGGCCTGTGACCTCACCAGAGTTGATCAGCTTGCCCTCGGTTACCAAAAACGGCTTGCTCGCCTGCTCTGCCCCCTCGTAGATATACGTGATGGGCAGATCGAATGTTTGAGCAAAGTTGAGATCGCGCTGATCGCCGGACGGTACCGCCATGATGGCGCCAGTCCCGTAATCGGCCAGGACATAGTCAGCAATCCAGATCGGGAGGTTCTCGCCGGTCAACGGGTGGATCGCATAGGCACCGGTAAATTGGCCCGTCACACGATCTGTCTTGGCCATGCGATCACGCTCGGAACGCAAGGCTGCCTCATTGCGATAGCCCGTCACCTCGCTCTTGAATGATTGAGGGGTGATCGCCTCAACGACTTCGTGCTCGGGCGCCACCACCAGAAAAGTAGCGCCGAAAAGCGTATCAGGGCGCGTCGTGAAGACCTTGATGGAACACTTAGAGTCGCGAACCTGAAAATCTATTTCAGCGCCCTGTGACTTGCCAATCCAGTTGCGTTGCATATCCTTGAGCGCTTCAGGCCACTCCAGCCCATCGAGCCCTTCAAGCAGCCGGTCGGCATAAGCTGAAATGCGCAACATCCATTGTTTCATCATCTTTTTCTGAACGGGGTGACCGCCGCGCTCGGAAAAACCTTCCTTGATTTCATCATTGGCCAAAACAGTGCCCAAGGCCGGGCACCAATTGACGTAAGAGTCGGCACGATAAGCCAATCGGTAGTTCATCAGAAACGCCGATTGTTCCAGTGCCGAGAAACTGGCCCATTGCGCCGCAGTAATGACTGAAGTCCGAACATCCGACCAGGCATTGACTGCTGTGTTGCCGGCGTGCTCGAACTTTTCAATCAGTACACTAATAGGAAGAGCCTTCTGGGAATCAAGGCAGTACCAACTGTCGAACAACTGGCAAAATATCCATTGTGTCCAATGATAATATTGAGCGTCGGAGGTTTTTATTTCACGATCCGTATCGTAACAAAAACCCAACTTCCTGAGCTGCGCCTTAAAAGTCGCTATATTTTTGTCGGTTGTAATCCTGGGGTGCTGTCCGGTCTCGATCGCATATTGTTCTGCGGGCAATCCAAACGAGTCGAAGCCCATCGGATGCAATACATTGAACCCTAACATCCGCTTGAAGCGACTGTACACGTCGGTGGCAATATAACCCCGGGGATGGCCAACGTGCAGGCCTGCACCCGATGGGTAAGGAAACATATCAAGGCAATAGTACTTAGGCAGCGAAGTGTCTAGTTTAACGGAGTAATGTTTTTCATTTTCCCAGCGCGCGAGCCATTTTTCTTCAATCTTCCTTATACTATCTATTTGCATGAACAACTCCTAAAAACCCGCAGACACCCAATTTTCCGAGAGGGGAAATATATTACAATCGAGCGCTATTCGCAACGCGCTGCGGGTTAATTTAAGGAAGGCATATATCGTTTGGGTCACCCCGTTTTCGGGCTGTAGAAAACCGTAATGGCGCCCCCTCTTTGAGCATTAGGTCAGCCGGGGAATAGCCCGCCGAAATCATCCGCTGCAATGATCGTAGATACTCCCTCTCCGTATCCGCCGCCCCCTGGCAATCCAACCCTTCAGAGGCAAGCTCGACAAGTCGCTGTATACCCGAGGCGAGTGAGATTCCGGAAGAGTCGACGCCCTTCATGCCAAACTCCGCAGCCTGAGCATATTTTATATTCAACTCATTCAGCGCTTGCCCCCCTAGAAAATCCAATGCGCCATCCAGGGCTTCCTCGCTATAGGCCAACCCCTTCCAGAACGCTGCAAGTGAAGCGGCAAATGGCGACGCACAGGTATCGGCAGAACGAAACTCGACGACATTTTTCAGCCGTGCCTCTGGATACAGCGTGCCTAGGTGCATGACCCAGTCCTGGAGTGTTGCGCCACCTGAGCGAGCGCCTAGACGCATGTAATCCCGAAAACTCAAGTCATTCATATGGATCAGCTCGCCCTCACGTTGAATGAACAGAACCGGCTTATCCAGTGCCCATTCGACATAGTGTTCAAAGGCGTTTGGAACGAACTCGGCGCTCAACATGAAATCCGGGATACCTGCGCGTTGTTGATCAAATAATGTCCACGCATGCATACGGTGACTTTTATAGCGGCTGGACACGGCAGCAGAATAAGGTGAGTTGGCAAATAGCGCGACAATATAGGGTTGGCACGCAACCCCCAATTTCAAGAGTTTTCCGGCATGTCGTTCAGAGAAGTAATCGACAGATACCTGCATTGACGCTGTCATCTTTTGACCCGCCGATGCGCCCGTGACTTTCTCCAAAATGGGCATCATATGCAGGTAGCGTTTACGCGGCACCGTCGCAACCGACGACACATCGCCGAACGGTCTAAACCCAATGGGTAATAAAGAAATGGCCAGCCTGTTACAGACCTCATCAAGTTCGCGCAAGAAAATCTCGAGTTCAACAAGGATGTCAGAAACAAGACGAAGCGGAGAAGAAGAAAACTCCATCTGCCCGCCGGGTTCAAGGCTTACAACCGTGGCCCTGCGCTTCAACCCAACAATCAGGCCGTCGTCATGAACAGGCGCATATCCGTAGCTTAACAAGCCTTTGAAGATACTCGACAAGCTGCGCACGCCAAAAAAAGGCACGCTCAACGAGGTCGTTCGATCAATCAGGATCAACTCATATTCAAGCCCAATCAACGACGACGTCCTGGACTTGATGTGCCGATGAAAATAGGCAACACAATCGTCCTTTATTATGGTTCTCTCATCCTGCACTTCAAGCAGCTCACCGGCCATATTGATTGTCCACTCGCACTACGCCAACAGGTCTTCAAGATCACGCAATGCTGTCATCAGCCTGTCGATATCTTGCCGGGTATTGTAAAGATGCATCGAGACACGCAAAGCACCGTTAATACCGCTACTTCTATACAGCGGCTGATTGCACTGAAATCCGGAACTCACTGCGATGTCGTAACGATCGGAAAGAATCCTTGAAACAAACCCGAGCTCCACGTTGCCTGCGGGAACGATAGGGAAAATCGGCAGGTGTTGAGGCGCTAAAGGGAAAGCCATCTCAATATTGCGCACCGTACGAATCTGCGACGAAAAATAACGCTCCAAGTCCTTATCGTGGTCATGAACCAACTGGACACCCAAGCTGTTTATATAGTCGACTGCGGCCCCCAGACCTATGGCGCCCTCAATGTTCGGCGTTCCAGCCTCGAAACGGCCGGGCCCGGATTGAAAGCTGATATCGTCACTGCCCACTTTATTGACCATGCCACCGCCGTAGCGATGACACTTCATGGATGCCTGCAAGTCCCGTCGAACGTAAAGCACCCCTATTCCTGATGGCCCAAACATCTTGTGCCCGGACAGAGCGAGAAAATCACAGGCCATATGCCCTACGTTGACCGGGATATGACCAACGGTCTGCGCAGCATCAACCAAGCTCAACGCTCCTCGTGCCCTGGCGATAGCACACAGTTGGCGCACCGGCTGCACATTACCGGTGACATTCGAGGCGTGACAAACGGCAACCAACTTCGCAGGGTCAGCGGCGAGCAGCGAATCCAGATGATCAAGGTCTATGCAACCGCTTTGATCCAGCCTGGCCACGGTCACTCGGCATCTAAACAGCCAAGGCAACAGATTGGAATGATGCTCCAGGGGCGAAACCACGACATGGTCGTCCTTTCCCAGCGACAGCGCATTAGCCACCAGATTGATCGAGTCCGTACAATTAGCGGTGAATATCACTTCATCAGCACTGCCGCCCAGAAAACCAGCAACTTTATTTCGAGAAGACTCATAGAGCTGAGAGGACAACTGGGCATATTGATGATTCGAACGTCCGACGTTGCTGGCAGCATTCCGATAATAATCAGTGATGGCCTCAATGACCGGCGTCGGTTTTAACGATGTTGATGAGCTGTCGAAATAAATACGCTGATTATCTTGAAGAAACGGAAAGTCATTACGCGGATCGGGCAACACCAGGCTTCTCATATTTGACGTTTGCATAACATATTCTCTTTATAAGCACGTCATTTTTAATCCCGAACAGGATTATTTGACGATCGCAAATTTACCCGATGATTCAGGCGCTATACTTGGAACAGCAAGCAGTTCAACCACACGCTGACGGCCAAACCAATGGCGTAGTGAGGCGTGAACGACTGACATATCCACCGCGTCATTCGAGGCATTCATCACATAGAGCAACGTGACGCAGGCGTCGGTTACCTGCAGTTGATACTGCCGTACCCAGGGTGCGCAAACCGTAAGCACTTCATCGAGGTCAGCAAGCGTCTTGATATCGCCCTCATCGGTCACGATCGCATCCTTGACCCTGCCGTGTAACTTTAATAGAGGAATAGTCTCTGACGGCTTGAAGGCATGCCCTGCCCAGTCTCCATCGGCTAGCTCAACCAAGTCTCCGGTGGCGTAACGCAAAAAAGGCATAAGCGGGTTTTTCCAGGATGTGACAATCAGCTCGAATATATTGCGCTCAGGTAAATACGGTTTGAGCTCTATAATGGTTTCATGGCCACAGCGCACAAAGGTGCCCGCCCGATTTTGCATAAACATAACGCCTAATTCCGTAGAGCCATACATGCTCAATACTGGCCTACCGTAAGCGCGTTCAATCAGCCTGCGCACAGTAGCGGTCAGGTACTCATAAGAAGCGGCGATGTAATCAGGGATATACAAGGGCTCATCGATTTTATACTCAGCCCGTTTGACCAGGAAAATTGCCAGGTAAGTTGGATCTATCTCCAGCAACCTTGGAGCAAACATCCACAGTTCCGCGCCGATCCGCTTGATGTCGGTCATGGTCCAGCGGGTAGGGTCCGGGTGAGTGTTAAGGTTCAGTACGCCGTTGTGTATTCTTTCGTTATAGTCAGGATTATCCAAAAAACACGAGACCGCAGAACATGCCGCGGTGGTCAACACTGCTTTTTTATCATGCTGTATTGAGTAGCCGGCCATATCACTCACGCATTGATAGGCATACGTGAACTCACGGCTCCACCAGCCTTTATATCGAATGATCTGAAGAATTTGATGGCTGCTACCCGATGTACTGGCGAACTCAACATCTCCTCCCTCAATGCCCATGCGCATCGCATCCGTCATAAAGTTTTGCGGAAATCCGGAAATGATTTCCTGTTTACTCAATAACGGAATATCACCGGGCTCGCCCTTTTCAAAAAAGCGACCAAGGTTCCCGACCACGCGCTGATAGAGGGGGACTTGAAAATGGTTAATCGACATCCCTTAGGCTCCTTTTAGCAGCTTCACTGACGAAACGTTTCCATATCTGCATGTTTTCCGGGTGATTAACTAATGTCTTTTCAATATGCCCCTGCAATCCCAGAACGAAATGATCATCACCGTTAAGTTCCAAGCCCTCTATCAACCCGTCGTCCGATATCGCATTGGCCTTCAACGAAGGTGCCAAACGCTTGACTGCTTGATGGTGCACAGATGAAATAGTGAGCGTGCTTCTCTGCGTGATCGCGTAAAGCTGGCTGGTGGGGTCCACGTCAACAGGGTGATAGTTGATCCAACCGTCATTATCTATACTGTGGTCGACGCCCCGATAAGGAATCTCCTGAAAGAGCGTTCCCCCTTCTGCAACGTTAATCAGTTGCATGCCCCTGCACACCCCTAGAATGGGAAGCTTGCGGGCCTTGGCTTCCCGATACAACAGCAGCTCCAGTGCGTCACGGTCTTTGTCGGGACTCAACATCATGGGGCGCTTGTAGGCCTCTCCTACGCCCGTAACCTGGGAGGTATAAGTGACTTCGAGCGCCTCTCCATAACTACTGGGACACAGATCCTGACCGGACGGTAACAGCAAGCCGCTTGCCAGTTCAAACAAGCGCTCGACACACTCGGTGGACATGCCAGGCGAAAGAATAAGAGGCAGGCACTTCAACGAAATCAGAAGATCGATAAAGCTGCTATTGACCACGTTCACTGACAAGGCAGCCGAGTGATTTATTGCTAATCGCTGGCGCGCGGCGCTGATGAGAATGACGGGCTGCATCATTCACCTCCCTGGATAAGTGGACTGTTTAATAGTAAGCACGTTGCGAAAGGCGCGCAGTATGGAATTTATCGATCAGCGCGGACCGGCAATGTATCAATGTAATCGGCGATGGAGTCCAACTTTAACCTGTCATATGAATAGCGTTGATCCGGCTCGGTATCAGGCATCTTGGTGCCTGCACGCATTGCCGACTCTACAAAAATCCCTAGTAGAGGATTCACCTCAAGCACATAGAATTTCCCATCCACAGCGGATTGCACCATATCGACGATAGTTCCATTTATCCCCAAGACCTTGGCGGCCTCAAGCGCCACTTCCACTTCGCCTCCCAGAATTCGAGGCGTCATTTCGCCGCCAGCAGATATATTTGTTTTAAAACTGTGTTTCTTCTTGCGACTGTAGCCGCCCATCAACTCGCCGTTGAAAATTTCGACACGGCGATCGTAATCACCGAACTCTATGTATTGCTCAACATAATAATCGGACAGAAAATGGCCGGTGGCCTGAATAAAATCAATGAACTGCTCGGCATCCACGAAGCGCATGATCCCCACCGCACCGTGCCCTGAGCGCGGTTTGTAAACGAGACTCCCCCAGCGCGCAAACAACTCATGAATAACAGAATCCGCAACCGACGTTCCCAGCAACGCAGCATCCGGAACGGTAACACCCTGCTTGCGCAACAACTGATTGGCTTTGAATTTATCACGGCAATTGAAAAACGAAACGCATTCATTCACCACTGCCACCCCACTATCTTGGAGTGCCCGAAGAATATCCGCCTGGTAGGCAGATTGTTCATCGGCATTCATATGAAACAGTGCATCAAAATCACTAAGGCAACGCCCACAGGCTGAATAAACCTTGCCTGAGATCACATAACACTCGCGCATATCAAACTCGGAAAAAACGACAAACCCTTTGTCCTCAAGCAACTGACACAGCACTCGCTTGGGAACATGGCCGTTATCATTTTCATACATCCACAGGATGACCGAACGACGAGTGCTGACTGAAGTATTCATCGCAGAATCTCCGCGCTTATATTTAATGATTCATCATGAGTATGGTGCGCTGAAAGCGCACCAAGGGCAGTTCAGAGAATGACCGACAAGGGGTCCTTGTACGAATCACGCTGAGTGAGGTTGTACCACCAGCGACGAACATTTTCATATTTAAATACAATGCTTTCGCTTTGCGCCTTGAGGATGTAATCCGTGTATTGAACAAACGCCAAGTCTGCCAGCGAAAGCGAATGCCCCACAAGAAAAGTGCCCTCCTCACCAATGGCACGATCGATGGCGGCGTAAATAGCGTCGAGCTTTTCCTCCGCCTCTTTCACCACCGCTAAATCAGTCTCTCCACCATACATGGGTAAAAAGATTTTCTGCCATACCACCGCGAAAGCCTGCGGTGTGAAATAGCTGGAATCTACACTTAACCACTGATCCATCCTGGCAATATCTTCCTGCGCTTCAGGTACCAATGGAGTGCCGGGCAATATGGCAGCCAGATAACGATTAATGGCCTGCGACTCGTAAAGCGTCAGGTCACCGTGCACCAGTACCGGGACTTTACCGAACGGATTCAAGCCCAAATGTTCATCCGACTTATGCGCCCCCGTGCTCAAGTCGATGCTGATAAATTCAATCGGGATGTTCTTTTCCTTCAGCACCATAAGAACACTGCGCGTACAGGCGCTATTTTCGTTACCGATCAACTTCATAGTGGTGTTTATCATTTACCCAACCCCATTTGCGAACCCATATCCAATGTATTGCCGAACGTCCATCCCTTGCGGATCACCTCGCCATCGAAATAAGCGATATCCATGTTGTCCACGTTGACGACACGATGTGAGGCGGGAATGCCTTTGAGCGGGCCCTTGTGAGTAGCGGTGAAAATGCCTTGGTGAATGACGAAGCTCCCCACCGACCACATATTGGTCATGTTAATGGACGCATCGGGAAAAGCTTCGGCAAGCATCACGAAATCATCGCGCGAATGCTCCCTGCCTACAGCCAGACCTGGAACCATCTGGTCATCCCACTCAATGTCTTCACTCATGCAATCGAGCCAGGGCTCCAATTGCTTGCTCAGTAACAATTCGTTGTAATGACGCATTTTTGCCAGGTTCTCAAACTGCGGTTTCAGCGTTTTGCAGTCGTATATCTGGCACGGCTCGGTTAACGAAGGCACCTCACGCCCTTGGTCGTCAATAGCACCCAGCTGAATAAGCAAGGTGTAAGGGTCTTCATAAGTGTGTTCTTTGGTAATCCTGAGGTCGCTATCAAACCAGAACAGACTTGCCGCGATCAGTCCAACTTTTTTTTGCTCAGGCTCCACCCCCATGTAAGCTTGGACGTGTTTACCCTTCCAACCCCAAACCGCGATGAGCACATTGTCCTTCAGAAACAGCATCTGATCAGCCAATTGCATATCCACAAAGGTATTCTGCCAGTCCTCGTAGTGTTCAAGAATCTGTGAGACACCAATACGATCCGGCTGCCCAGGCGATTTGCGAATCGCATCGGCAGCGTATAAAGACGCCAGAGACTTATAATCTTTAGCGCGCACAGCGGCCAGGTAACGTTCTCGAATGACTGTCAGGCTCATGTTTATTACCAACTGAATGAATGAACGGGGTTAAGTCGACACTGAAGTAAAACTTCAGGCATCGGATCCTCGCTGGGTGACTCAAAGTCCATACCGAAGATTTCTTTATTCTCCTGCTTTATCCATTTATCGAAGGGATGCTGGGAGACGGCCAACTTTTCAAAAGCAGCCTTCAAGTCGGGTGAAGCCAAATAACAAATAAAAAGCTGCATCTCGCCAAACTGTTGCAAAAACCAGTGTTCCTCGGTGGTCTCCATGCGCCCCAGAAAAGCGCGAAATTCAGCATTGCGTTCATCTCTGATCAACTTGGCGAAATTCAGGAATCTCTCCTTTTTATCGCTGGACAAGGGAACGGCAAAAGCGATTGTTTGCATACAGTTACCTCAGGTACGTTTTATAAACTCAAGGGACACGCCCGGCTCGGACGTCATAAATAACCGAGCTTTCAAGACCGGCTCTGACCCTGCCACTGCACGAAGCTCGTAACGTTGTGCAATCCGCACCAGAATCGTCTTACCCTCTGCCTCTGCCAAATGAACGCCAATACACTTTCGCGCCCCGGCGCCAAAGGGTAAATACGCATATTTATGCACTCGCTTGATTCGTTCCGGCGTGAAACGCTCCGGGTCGAATTTCAAGGGTTCATGCCAATATTCGGCACTGCGATGTAAGCCCCATTGAGCGACGATAAAGTCAGAGCCTTTAGGAAAAAGGTAATTCTTGTATTGATAATCTTCCAGCACCACCCGACTCATGCCCCATGAAGAGGGATAAAGCCTTAGCGATTCCTTGAACACGCAGTCCGTGTAGTCCAGGCGCTTTAAATCTTCCAATGTACAAATACCGTTGCCCAGGGCCGCCTCGATCTCGGACCAAAGTCGCTGTTGCTCTTGCGGATGTTTTGAGAGCAGATATAGCGCAAATGCGACGCCATTGGCTGTTGTTTCATGGCCGGCCAAAAACAGGTTCATGACCTCGTGCCTGAGTTGGATATCCGTCATCCCCTGCCCGGTATCCTCATAGACAGCAGACATATACATCGACAACAAGTCGGTGTGCTGAACATCTTTATGTTGATGACGATCGCGAATAATTTTGTAAATAATCGAGTCTATTTTTTCCTTGGCACTTTCATAAGCCTCTTCATTAGAGGCGGTAATGCTGGCTGGCGACCACAGTTTTAACAGAGAGTACTCCTGCAAAACCTCAAGGGCGTTTGTTACATCATTTGTAAAACGCGAGATATCGGTGGAAAAAAGGCATTTGATGACAATCCTCAGAGTGAGTTTTTTCATCTCTTGAGTTGCATCGAGTACGGCGGCACCTTGAGCGTCCCATTCATCAAACATTTCATCGATGCACTCATGAAAGACGTCGCCGAATGCGTCGACACTGCGTTTGCTGAATGAGGGGTTGGCAATTTTTCGTTGGCGCTTCCACTCGTCACCGATCAACGTTGAAAGACCATTACCAATGGCGGGGCTAATCTTTTCCATGGTTTCAGCGCTTTTGGAAAAAAAGCGCTCATGGGTGATCAACATATCCTCGATAAACGGGGCATCCGCAATGAGGTAACCCTCTATACCCGGCAAGTAAACGATATTTCCATATTTTTCCAAGGCGAGTGTGGTCACCCCCAAGGGGTCCTTCAGCATATAAGACGGATCGTTTAGCTCGGGAGAACGGTCCAGGCTGCCAGGCACGACATCAAATCCAGCCTGGGTCGACAGTGCCACCTCCTTCGAATCCATCAAGTCGCCGTTATTCACGCTCTTCATAGCTGCACACTCTCATAGTTACCACGATTAACCGACAGCACTCTGGGCTCGCCATTCACGGCGAAGAAGTTAAGTGACCAGGACACTTCAAGATTCAATACGTGATGCCACCAACCCGCCGGTAAATACAGCATATCGCCTGGTTCCAATTCGCATACTGTATAAACAGCCTGTTTGAAATCTGGAAACTTCTCTGTCGAATAATGATCAGGATCCACTCGACTAGGCTCATACATCAGGTTTCCGCCAACGGTCGCAGGGTAGAGAAAGCGCGTTTCACTGGGTGAATATAAGCGTATTCTTTTTCGACCCTTAAGTTGTACGAGAAAATTGTCCACCATATCCCTGTGCAACTTCAGCCCCGTATTGGCTGGACCAATCCACCACCGTGGGCTATTAAATACTTCGCGTTCAAAAACGCTTGGAAAACAATAAGTATCTTCGAGTACCGACGGCACGGTATTGGCCGCCATGTAGCCGTCAGCCGCGCATGCGGAGGTATACAAGCTATTAATGTATTCGGCAAACGTGGCTTTCAGGTACTTCGGTGGATTGCCTTTTTCCAAATCATATTCTTCAACAAGAACACTCACATCCAGCATCCCCACCGTGTCCACCAGTTGCGCGACAGACATATTGAAGATGGGCCAGGTAACGCCTGCCTTTTTTACAATAACGGGTTCGCCACGCGCCAGATAGGGTTCAATCTTATCTTCGCCTGTAATCGAACGACACATTGAAAAATCTTTGCCTTGAACGCTGTGAGTTTCTAACTGTGCAATACGCTGACGATCAACAACCCCGCTATTGAATATCAGATTCAACAGTTTCATCACATCGACTTCAACATCCTGATCGTCGATGTTACCCACGATGTTCAATTTACCGGTATTGAACAGGGTTAAGGGATCATCCGCCTTATTCGCCAACGCATGAAAGGCATCTTCGCTCACTATAATCCTAGCTCGTGAGGGGCTATCCGCGCCCTGCGCCGTCCAGCAAAGCGTGTCAGTCACATCAACAGTGCTCAGCCTGAGCCCCGTTTCCAGTTGCCAATGATACCGCCCCTGCAGACCGTTCAACGCCCACGCTGGAACTCTTTCGCTCAGTTGCTCAATCAGTCGCAGAGACGAGACAGTATTCACTAACATCACATAAGCTCCATGCCAAGCCATATCAAAGCTCAAATAATAAATTCCTGTATTCTTTTCTAAACACAAGACCTATTGCATATTCGATGTAACGCATAAAGAGAGGTGCGTAACCAAGCTTTAGTGGATCTGTCTTCACAGCGACACTCAGCCAATCCCCCGAACTGGAAAACTTTTCATAAAACAGTTGGGTAAACCTATAGTCACTGGACTTAAGCCCGGCCCCGGTGAAGTGCTGCTGCCCAAACAACGAAATGATCGGTTGCAGGCTATCAAGGTGCTCAGAGAACAATTCAAGCAGCCAGGCATGGTAGATACCCTCCTGTGATGCTCTATCATCTTTAGCCACCGCGACCAGTCTGGCCTTAACCTCACTGGCTGTAAGCTCCACTTGCGTGTCCTCCTCCAGCAATCGACCCAGGGCTTTCCAATGCATTGAACAGTCATCGATATACTGATCCAGGTACAACACCAAAAACTCGCTGAAGGATTTGTTTTTTCGGTGTGCCTGGCACATCAACGTGTTCGAGACATAGCTAAAGAAGCTGTAAATCTCTTCTCGGCTTCCCAAGGCGTCCACCAAAAAACTTGGAAAATGGAACGTGGGCCACTTCGAGTCCGTTGCAATAACCCCTTCACGGTCAAATGAATAGGTGGTGTCCCTTTGAACAAATTCCGTTGTTCTGCCGATACCAAATACCCGCGTGCTCGGAATGACGTAGCCGGCTTCGTATTTATTGGTTAAGCCACTTTCCTCCAGGAATGACAGCGTGCGCGCTATCGTATATTTATCAGCATGAGCATTCCCGAGAAAAAAGGATATGAGGTTTGAATATTCTATCGGCGCGCTGGCGGTGAATTTCGTATCTTGGTTTACCTTACGATTCTTTTCTTCATGAATTTCTGCACGAATCGAAGACAGGCTTTTAAGAAACGTTACTGCCTGTTCTCTTTTGTAAGGCACCGTCGCCCGCCTTAGATTGGCCTCGTCCAAAGAAAGAATATCGTTCATTGCACCGGTGTAACCGGCACGCATCATCGTCTTCAGTTCGTCGTAACCCAAGGAAGGTAGGGAATACCCCGACCACTTGATCTGACGTTTTTTATAACGTTCATTGAGTCTAATGACGCGCTCAGCCAGTTCCAAAGCAAAACCGGCACCGCCGATATTTAGCTCCGAGCAAATGAACCAAAAATCATACAGGTCATTTTTTAACAGAAACTCTAAGTCGGCCTCAACGACATCAAGATTGCGCTTATCAATTCGCTTGCCCTTGACGTCGGGCTCGACACAAAAATAGCATTGAAAAGGGCACCCACGTGATACTTCCACGGCGATTGTCGGCGGCGTTTTAGACAGCAAAGCGGGGCCATAAAACGCCTTGATCTCACTGACGATTTCAGGCCGATACTCTGTGGTTTCAGCGGGTTTATAGAAGCCCACATCGTTATAGATATACTCGGCGCCGTTCTTGTGAATCAGCCCAGGTATTGTCCCAAGATTGCGACCGGATAGCGTGTCATTAAAGGCACGGAAAAAACCGTCCGGACATCCCTGCAACCCAAGATCAATCTCAAGGTAATTAGCCAACTTCCTGGCATGGGTAGTAAAACCAAAACCGCCCATGATAATAGGTGCATCCGTCAGTTCCCTGACTAAGCGAATCAGCCTTTTACTGTCTTCAACCGGGAAGTAGGTTCTAAAGAAGCTGCCCGGTGCTCCGTCAACCACATCATAATTGGAGAGGTCAAGCGAATCTCCTTGTCGCAGGTGTATCCCAATCATTTTTGGGCGCTGGGTCTTTATCACGTTTTTCAGGTATTCATACCAATGCTCAACGTATAACAGATCAATGCGTCTGACACTGAGGTCAAATCGTCTGGCGATTTCACTGATCTGTACAAAGGCGTACGGATATATTGGCCGCCAAGGCAAGTTGCAACAGTTTAACAATAGAAAATCAATTTCCTGGTTTTTCACAGCGTATCGCCTTGTCTACCGGTGCCTATGCACTGACTAATTGGTCAAAAACATCGGTAACTTGAACACGGCCTTGCGTGAATTACATCCTTGGCAAATAGCCATATTGCCGAGCTGTTTGACTCTGCTTTTAACTATTTTTTTCAGGTTGTCGTTGTCGATATGGCCGATATTGGACACGTGTCCAAAATCCTGGAAGCAGCCGAGGATGTCGCCTTTATAGCTCACGCTGACACTGCCGTCGCCAATGGCACAGAAGTTCCTGTTTTCCAAGGTTCCCAATACGGCATTCAGCATGAACTTGACCTTGCCCATACCGGTTTTGTATTCGCTTTCAGACAAATTCAAATCCAGTTCATGCACCAGCTTTTGCCGATATTCACTTTCCAGTTTTGCATTGATGTCCCCTCCTCTATTCCACAGAGGAAACAAATAGATCCGCTTGAAACCAAGGGCGCGCAGGTGTGCCACGGTTTGCGGCAAGGTGCTGTAGATCAACGGTCCGCCCGTTAAGTGGACGATGACTTTATCGGCAGCGGCCTCAGCCAACGCTGCGATATTTCTCCAGATTTTTTCATGGTTCAGGCCGATATGGACCTTGTCGAACACTTCTTTTTGAATGGAGCTGACAGACAATCGTATGACATCAACATTCTGTACGCACGCGTCCAGATTGCGCTGATTGAAAGTAACGGCGGTGGTCGTCACATCAGTTAATACCCCCGAGCGCCGCATCATTCTCAGAAGTTCATGAAACTCGGGGTGTATGGTCGGCTCACCTCGGCCGGCCAGGTCCAGTTCCCATACATAGGATGGATCTACTTGAGAAACGATCTTATCCATGGTCTCCAGCGAGATAAAACCATAGTCCTTGATCACCGAACGGGGACACATACTGCAGGCAGCAGGGCACGATGGAGTCGCCTCAACATTGACAAGTACTTTCTTAAGCACGGGCAGGTCCCTCCATTGAATCGTTCATATTCCATTGGCCGCACATCCGGACTTTCGACTCTTCCAGGCGTCGCGTTGCATCGACTCATCGGCAATCTATAGAAAGTGGATCCCTTCTGTAACTACCACTATTGGTAGGTACACTAATGATCCGAAATCATTATTCTTCACCCAATAAAGCGCTGTCAGCCAAGTTGACCGTCGAGTTCAAATAGGGAGCATTTCCACTCAAAATAATTTTATGGCGCCAGGATTATGCCTCTTTAGCAGCTTGTGTATTCATTTGATTTCTATCGTAAAACTGATCAGATTTACGGCGCTGCTTGGCGTCCCCCGATGCGTGGCAAGGTAAAACTACGATGAGTGCATTGATGAACAACTGGCAAGAAGATTTACTGATGATAACGGACGCAAAGTTGTCCGAATCACAGATAATCAAACACATTCAAGATACTGCAGTGAAGCTTGAGTTCGAGTATTGCGCTTACGGGCTACAGCTTATTTTTCCCGAGGAAAAAGTCGTCATGTTCAACAACTATCCTCAGCAGTGGCAAAGGCGCTACGAGTCCGAAAACTATTTGGCTATCGACCCGAGCGTTGCTAAAGGGAGACAGAGCCAGGAACCGTTGATATGGAGCGATGAACTCTTTCGCAACACCAAGGCTTTTTGGGAGGAGGCCCGTGCGGCAGGGCTGAAGGTCGGGTGGGCACAATCGATCACTGACGCGGCGGGTGTTGCCAGCATGTTAACGCTCAGTCGCTCTTCACAACCCATCACTCGCCTGGAACTGGAGGCCAATGAAATAAAAATGCGTTGGTTGGTTAATGTGGCTCACATCACACTTTCGAGACGCATATGTACCCGACTCGCCAATCCCCACGAAGTGAAGCTCACGTCTCGTGAAAAGGAGGTTCTCAAATGGACAGGCAGTGGAAAAACCTCTTTTGAAATCTCCTGCCTATTGGCAATTTCAGAAAACACCGTTAACTTTCATATCAAAAACTCCATATTAAAATTGAGCGCATCGAATAAGACTGCCGCCGTTGTTCAAGCTTTCCTGACCGGATTATTAAACTGATACTCCCTATGATAAAAAAATCAATACATGCCTTCGCCCACCACATTCATTTGCGTCGTTCTTATTCCGTAGTAATCAGATCTGGATACGCCACCAGGGTATCTACCAGAGCAACGTGGTCAACCGAATAGTTTTGTCGGCGAACAAGACATCATCCGTACCTGGCTCTTCTCGACACTGGTACGCAGCCATTTTGAAGCAAAGCCCGGACGGTGATTTCTATCAGTGGCCGAGTGTGAATGGCGACGACGACGCCTTTTGCCGCGATTTGTTCGTGGAAGAACACCTGACTGTGGTACCGGGCTCATACCTGTCGCGTGACGTGGACGGTTTCAACCCTGGCGCTGGTTGCACCGCTGGCGGAGTGTGTGGAAGCGGCTGAACGGGTCAGGGACTTCATTCAACGTCGTTCCTGAACACCCAGCCCGTGTTTACCTCAGATAAACGCGGGCTTACATACTCTAACAGTACGTTAGGAACGTTCCTGCGACGTGGATGAATAAGCCAATACATTCGTCCATTCTCATCGCAGGAAAGATCACATGATAAATCCCGCTTCCCAGCCCGTTTTTCTACACCACCAAACCACCCCGTCCATCGAAGATGATACGGGCAGCGCACACTCCCTTTCCAGAAGCCGGCGAAATATTGGTGAGCCAGCCAAATACTGGCCTCAAAACAGCACGATAAAAATCGCGATGTACGACTACGACATGGACGATGAATATGTGTTGGCCGTCAAAAAAGCCGCCAGCGAATGGCTGCCCCATATCAATCTGAAGTTCGAGTTCGTAGCTGGAGAAGAGGGCAATGTTCGTATCACACAAAATGTGAACAACAACTCCGAAGGCAGCTCAGCCATAGGCACGGACGCACTCGACAGATCTCCAGCGCACCCCACCATGGCGCTCCCACGGGACCATAGGCATCCCAGATTCGCTTACATAGTGAGGCACGAGTTCGGCCATATGCTTGGCGCTCATCATGCTCATCAACACCCCGACGCCAACATTCCATGGGATATGGAGAAGGTCAATCGTATGGTCGGACTCAGCCAGCAAGAGGTAGAACGCAACTTGCTTCCCTTGCCTCGGTCCAGCAAATACGACTTCACGACCTACGATGGCGACTCGGTCATGCACTATGAAATCAATCCCGCCCTCACCCATGGAGGCTGGGGCCAATCCGAAAGCTGGACGCTGAGCGACGAAGACATAGCCTGGGCCAAAAAGGCCTACCCAAAAACGACGCCTGCTATTTCTTGAGCCCAAGGTTCGCCTCACTCATCCATCAGCCGCGTCTTGATCTAAGCGCATGGGTCGCCGCTCCCACAACGTGGGGCGGTCATGGCTGATGTATCTTGCAACCCATAAATGGGAACAAAGCTTCTTAAATGTTCCACCCACGCTCATCTGGTACACACACTCAGGTGAACGACATGCCCCTCACGATTCCAGCCAACCCCGCCCCTGCGCACGTCATGAGCGCACCTCTGAGTAGAAGTAAACGCGGCGTCGCCATGCCGGACAAACTATGGCCTCAACATTCGGTGCTGACCATCTCGCGACTGAACATGACGCAGGAACAAAAGGATCTGGTAAAGCACAACATCAACAAATGGGCCCCGCACACCAATCTCTACTTCAAGTTCATTGACAGTCCCGACGGCGATATACGCATCACGGTAGACAATGACACCGGCCCTGGATGGTCAAAAGTGGGTACCGACGCCAAGAAGGTTCCATTGTCCAGGCCCACCATGGGCATCAGCTTCACACGGTCTGACGCTAGTATTGCCGCCACAATCCAGCATGAATTCGGCCATGCCCTGGGCCTCAAACATGAGCATCAGCACCCTGACCGGACATTGGACTTAAACAGGGAGAACATCTACGACGAATACGAAAAACGGGGGCGATTCAGCTATGAGGCCGATAACGATATCGTCAGGACTTTTTCACGTCACCAGGTACAGGCCTCTGCAAACTATGATGACAAATCCATCATGCACTATGGCTTTTCTGCTTCAAGACTCAACAGTGCCCCCCCCATCCCGCGTAACTTCAAATTGTCTGAAGACGATAAAACGTTCATCCAGTCGCTTTATCCAGAAGATAAAACCTTCGTGGGCAAACTGCTCAATTCAAGCATCCTGGCAATGATCAGCCCCACCACTACTTGACACTTCCCAAGTTCGCTTCGCTCATGTCCAGGTCCGCCAATACTTCGCGCAGTACATCGTCGCCAATCTGGTGCTGGCGACTCAAACGGTAGAGCTCCAGGCGCTGCGCGCGTAGTGCCTTGAGCCTCAGCCTGCGCTCCAACTGATCCATTTGCAGCGCCAATGCCTGAGCCTCGGCCGAGTCATTGAATACGTCCAACTGATGACGATACTCCGCCATCAGTCGAGCCTTGAGCTCGGTGGCCAATGCCGCTTGAGCGGCGTCCGGCGTTTCGGCTTCGGCGGGTTCTTCGACCTCCAGCGCATGGATCGCCGCCACGGCGGTCTTTTTCCAGGCCTCGCGCACTTCGTTATGGCGCCTCTCATCCGGACCTTTCTCGACACCCCGCAGCAGCAATGGCAGGGCGATACAGGCCGCGACCAGGGACAACAGGATGACCCCGGCAGCGATAAAGATCAGCAGGTCACGCTCGGGGAAATTCTGGCCCGGTGCCAGCAGCAAGGGCACCGACATCACACCCGCCAACGTCACCGCACCGCGGACACCGCCAACGGTCAACAACCAGCAGGAACGGGCCGTCGGTACCAGGGTCAGCGCACTTTTGCCGCGCAGCCTGCGCAGCAGACCCGACAGCCGCCAGATGCTCTGCACCCATATAAAGCGCAATACCACCAGCACCAGGAAGATCGCCATCACCTCCAGGCAGCGATACATCAAGGTGGGCCACAGCGTGGTTTCATGGCTGACCACCGCCTTGATGATGTCCGGCAGCTGCAGGCCGAGCAGCAAAAAGATCAAGCCGTTGAAGGCAAATTCCAGCAACGACCATACGCTGCGGTTGAGCAGGCGCGTGCTGGTCTGGCGCGGCAACAGATCGAGCCAGCTTTGCATCATGCCTGCCGCCACCGCCGAGAGAATGCCGGACGCGCCCAGGCGCTCAGCCAGTACGTAGGCAGCAAAGGGCAGCAACAACATGAACACCACATGGGTCGCCGGGTCATCCCAGCCCCGCGCAATCATCCAGGCGCGCAGGCGGCCGACCAACCAGCTCAACGCCACCCCGATCGCCAGCCCGCCTACAGCCACCAGCACAAAAGTCAGGCTGGCATCAGCCAGCGAAAACACACCGGTCAACGCCGCCGCCAGGGCAAATTTGAAGGTCACCAGGCCCGATGCGTCATTCATCAAGGCCTCGCCCTGAAGCATGTGCATCAGCGGCTTGGGCAAACGATTCTGCGAAATGGCGGACACCGCCACGGCGTCCGTGGGCGACAGCACCGCTGCCAGGGCAAAGGCCACGGGCAACGGAATCGAGGGCAACAGCCAATGAATGAAGTAGCCGGCACCGACCACGGTGAACAGCACCAACCCCACCGCCAATGTGAGGATCGGCCCGCGCAAGCGCCACAATTCACGCTTGGGCATGCGCCAGCCATCGGAAAACAGCAACGGCGGCAGGAACAGGAACAGAAACAGCTCCGGGTCCAGCGCCACGTGCAGGCCCAACGTAGGCCAGGCCAGCAAGGCCCCGGCGGCAATCTGCAGCAACGGCAACGGCAGTGGGATAATGCGCCCGACCAGGCGCGAAACGCTGACCAGCATCAGCAGGATAAGAACGGTGTAGGCGGTTTGCATAACGCGGGGTTCCCGGACAATCGACTTGCAATGACACACATCAGGCAACAACTGGCCGTTGAAGTGCCTTATTACTCCGCTATGTTACCCGCCTGTACCGCGCACTGGCGCTTACACAAACGTCGCATCCTGCTGACGAGCGGAGCCGAAACGCGCCGGGCGTGGCATAATCCGCGATCTTCCATTTTTCATTCGTCCAGAGGAGGGCAATTCCTTGACTGCTTCAAGCAAAACCTTGCACCTTTTCGGCATCAAAGCCTGCGACACCATGAAAAAGGCGCGCACCTGGCTCGATGAGCATGCGGTGACCTATGAGTTCCATGACTACAAAACGGCCGGTATCGACCGCGAACACTTGACCCAATGGTGCAACGAGCACGGTTGGCAGGTGGTGTTGAACCGTGCAGGCACCACCTTTCGCAAACTCGAAGACGAACGCAAAGCCGATCTCGATCAGTCGAAAGCCATTGAGTTGATGCTCGCACAACCCTCGATGATCAAGCGCCCGGTGCTCGATCTCGGTGACAGAACCCTGATTGGCTTCAAGCCAGATAGTTATTCGGCGGCCCTCAAGTAGGCCAGCCTTCCATTTTTGTAGAGGTAACAGCATGTCCCATTCCCTGTTCAGCCTGGGCTTCGGCGTCGGCACTCAGAACCGCCAAGGTGCTTGGCTGGAAGTGTTTTACGCACAGCCCCTGCTCAACCCGTCGGCTGAAATCGTCGCGGCCATCGCGCCGATCCTGGGTTACACCGAAGGCAATCAAGCGATCACGTTCACCATCAGCCAGGCGCTGCAATTGGCTGATGCGCTCAAAAATGTCGATGCGACCCAAGCCGCGCTGCTCAATCGGCTCGCCGAGAGCCACACCCCGCTGGTCGCGACGCTGCTGGCTGAAGACGCCGCACTGACCTCCACGCCTGAGGCTTACCTCAAGCTGCACCTGCTGTCCCATCGCCTGGTCAAGCCTCACGGCTTGAGCCTGGCCGGTGTGTTCCCGCAGCTGCCGAACGTGGCGTGGACCAGCCAGGGCGCCATCGACATCGCTGAACTGGCCGAACGCCAGCTGGAAGCGCGCCTGCGAGGCGAGCTGCTGGAAGTGTTCTCGGTGGACAAGTTCCCGAAAATGACCGACTACGTGGTGCCGAGCGGTGTGCGTATCGCTGACGCAGCCCGCCTGCGCCTGGGCGCCTACGTCGGCGAAGGCACCACCGTGATGCACGAAGGTTTCGTCAACTTCAACGCCGGCACCGAAGGCCCGGGCATGATCGAAGGCCGTGTATCGGCGGGCGTGTTCGTCGGCAAGGGTTCCGACCTGGGCGGCGGCTGCTCCACCATGGGCACCCTGTCGGGTGGCGGCAACATCGTGATCAAGGTCGGCGAAGGCTGCCTGATCGGCGCCAATGCCGGTATCGGTATCCCGTTGGGCGACCGCAACACCGTGGAGTCCGGCCTGTATGTGACCGCCGGGACCAAAGTGGCGTTGCTGGACGAGAACAACCAACTGGTCAAAGTGGTCAAGGCGCGTGAACTGGCCGGCCAGCCGGACCTGCTGTTCCGCCGCAACTCCGAGACCGGTGCCGTGGAGTGCAAAACCCACAAATCGGCCATCGAACTGAACGAAGCGCTGCACGCTCACAACTAAGCAGCCACTCGATGCCCCCTGGCGGGTCGCACCTTTGGTTGCGGCTCGCTTATACGAGTTTTGAACATCATGCTTGTGCCCTCCCCCTGGCGCGCTGACTTTCCAGCCATCGCCACCCTGCAACGGCAAGACCAGACCTACCTGGACAGCGCCGCTACCACGCAGAAACCTCAAGCCCTGTTGGACGCGATCAGCCATTACTACGCCAATGGCGCCGCCAATGTGCACCGTGCCCAGCATTTGCCGGGGGCCCATGCGACCCAGGCGTTTGAGGACAGTCGCAGCAAGGTGGCGCAGTGGTTGAATGCGGGCGACAGCGGGCAGGTGGTGTTTACCCACGGCGCAACCTCTGCGCTGAACCTCCTGGCCTATGGCCTGGAGCATTTATTCAATGCGGGCGATGAGATTGCCATCAGCGCCCTGGAACACCACGCCAACCTGCTGCCCTGGCAGCAACTGGCAAAACGTCGCGCGCTCACGCTGGTGGTATTGCCCCTGGACGATGACGGCGTGATTGACCTTGAAGCCGCCGCCACCTTGATCGGCCCGCGCACGCGGTTGCTGGCAGTGAGCCAGTTGTCCAACGTGCTCGGCGCGTGGCAGCCGCTGGAAGCCTTATCAAAAATGGCTAAGACGCACGGCGCCCTTACTGTGGTGGATGGCGCGCAAGGCATCGTCCATGGTCGCCACGACGTGCAGGCCCTGGGCTGCGACTTCTATGTATTTTCCAGTCACAAACTCTACGGCCCAGACGGTGTCGGCGTGCTATACGGTCGCCACGAAGCCCTGCATCACCTGCGCCACTGGCAGTTCGGCGGCGAGATGGTGCAACAGGCGGACTACCACAGCGCCAGCTTCCGCCCTGCCCCACTGGGGTTTGAAGCCGGCACGCCGCCGATTGCCGGCGTGATCGGCCTGGGGGCGACGCTGGATTACCTGGCTTCGCTGGATCAACAGGCGGTGGTCAGCCACGAAGCGGCGCTGCACGACTATTTATTGCGCGGCTTGAAAGCGCGCAATGGCGTGCGCGTATTGGGTACGCCGCAAGTGGCACTGGCCAGCTTTGTGGTCGAGGGCGTGCACAACGCCGACCTTGCGCACCTGCTGACCGAGCAGGGGATTGCCGTGCGTGCCGGTCATCATTGTGCGATGCCGTTGCTCAAGACATTGCAGCTATCGGGCGCGATTCGTGTGTCTCTCGCGCTGTACAACGATTCCGATGATCTGGAGCGCTTCTTTGAAGCGCTGGACCAGGCGCTGGACATGCTGCGATGAGCTTGCCAACCGACGCAACGGCAGCACTGGAGGCGTTCCAGGCCGTAGGCGGCTGGGAGCAACGTGCGCGCCTGTTGATGCAATGGGGCGAGCAACTGCCGGCGCTGGCGGACGCAGACAAGGTCGACGCCAACCTGGTACACGGCTGCGAAAGCCTGGTGTGGCTGGTGGGCCACTTGCAGGACGGCCATTGGCAGTTTGCCGCCAGCAGCGAGGCGCGGATGATTCGTGGGCTGGTGGCATTGCTGCTGGCCCGGGTCAACGGCTTGTCGACTGATCAATTGCAAGCGGTTGACCTGCCTGACTGGTTCAATCAACTGGGCTTGTCGCGCCAGTTATCGCCGTCGCGCAGCAATGGCTTGAATGCGGTCTTGCAGCGCATGCGCGAATTAAGCCGTACGCAATACTAAATGTGGGAGGAGGCTTGCCCCCGATAGCTGAGTGCCAGTCACTGGATAAGTTGGCTGACCCACTGCTATCGGGGGCAAGCCCCCTCCCACATTTTGATGTGTGCAAGGTAGTGAGGTCTAGGCGGGCTTGATGCGCTCCGACGGTCTGCGCACCCCTGCCACAATCTTGTCCACCGCCTTGGTCGCCGCCACCATGCCAAATGTCGCGGTGACCATCATCACCGCGCCAAACCCTCCCGCGCAGTCAAGCTTGACCCCATCGCCGACAAAACTCTTCTGCAAACAGATGCTGCCGTCCGGCTTGGGATAGCGCAGTTGCTCGGTGGAAAACACGCACGGCACGCTGTAATGGCGGGTCACCGTGCGTGAGAAACCGTAGTCACGGCGCAGGGTGGAGCGCACTTTCGAGGCCAGCGGGTCGTTGAAGGTGCGGTTGAGGTCGCACACCTGGATCAGCGTCGGATCGATCTGCCCGCCGGCGCCACCGGTGGTGATGATCTGGATCTTGCGGCGCTTGCACCAGGCAATCAGCGCCGCCTTGGCATTGACCGCGTCGATGCAGTCGATCACGCAATCGATGTCTGGCGTGATGTATTCGGCCATGGTGTCACGTGTGACGAAGTCCGCCACCGCATGCACCGTGCACGCCGGGTTGATGCTGCGCAGGCGTTCGGCCATTACTTCAACCTTGGGTTTGCCTACGGTGCTGTCCAATGCATGCAACTGGCGGTTGCTGTTGCTGACGCAGACGTCGTCCAGGTCAAACAGCGAAATCTCGCCCACCCCGCAACGGGCCATGGCTTCCGCCGCCCACGAGCCCACGCCGCCGACACCGACGATCGCCACATGGGCCGCTTTCAAGCGTTCCAGGCCTTCAATGCCATACAAGCGGGCGACGCCTGCAAACCGCGGATCTTCTGTGCTCATGACCATTACCCTAAAAACCGGCGCGCATTATGGGCTACGCAGCGACAAGTTTTAAGCCATCAGCTACAAGTTAAGAACTTAGATGCACTTTCGCTGCCCAATGTCCGGTTTTTCTCGGCTTGCTGTACGCTCAGTGAAAGGCCAGTGTAGGATGCGCGCCGGTTGGCGTAGGCCGACACCTCTTTTCGTTCCACACCCTTTGGAACCCGACATAACCATGGCATCGCGTAAATTTGGACTCAACCTGGTGGTGGTGCTGGCAATTGCCGCGCTGTTCACCGGTTTCTGGGCGCTGATCAACCGCCCGGTCACCGCTCCCAACTGGCCCGAGCAGATCTCGGGGTTTTCCTATTCGCCGTTTCAACAAGGCCAATACCCGCAGAAAGATCAGTATCCGACCGACGAGCAGATGCGTCAGGACCTTGCGATCATGAGCAAGCTGACGGACAACATCCGTACCTACTCGGTCGATGGCACTCTGGGGGACATCCCCAAGCTGGCGGAAGAGTTCGGCCTGCGCGTGACCCTCGGTATCTGGATCAGCCCGGACCTGGAACGCAATGAACGCGAGATCCAGCGCGCCATCGAGATCGCCAACACGTCGCGCAGCGTCGTGCGCGTGGTGGTCGGCAACGAAGCGTTATTCCGCGAGGAAATCACCCCCGAAGCCCTGATCGTGCTGCTCGACCGCGTGCGTGCCGCCGTGAAAGTACCGGTGACCACCTCCGAGCAATGGCACATCTGGGAAAAGAACCCGCAACTGGCCAAGCACGTCGACCTGATTGCCGCGCACATCCTGCCGTTCTGGGAATTCATTCCGATGGACAAGGCCGGCCAGTACGTACTCGACCGCGCCAGGGATCTGAAGAAACTGTTCCCGAAAAAGCCGCTGCTGCTGTCGGAGGTTGGCTGGCCGAGCAACGGGCGCATGCGCGGTGGCAATGAAACGTCGCCAGCGGACCAGGCGGTTTACCTGCGCACACTGGTTAACAAACTGAACCGGCAAGGGTTCAACTACTTCGTCATCGAAGCCTTCGACCAGCCCTGGAAGGTCAGCGACGAAGGCTCGGCCGGCGCCTATTGGGGCGTGTTCAACGCCGCGCGCCAGCAGAAATTCAACTTTGAAGGCCCGGTGGTCGCCATCCCGCAATGGCGCGTACTGGCCATCGGCTCGGTGGTGCTGGCCCTGCTGTCCCTGACGCTGTTGATGATCGACGGTTCGGCCCTGCGCCAGCGTGGCCGCACCTTTCTCACGTTTATCGCATTCCTGTGCGGATCGGTACTGGTGTGGATCGGCTACGACTACAGCCAGCAATACAGCACCTGGTTCAGCGTCACCGTCGGCATCCTCCTGGCCCTCGGCGCCCTGGGCGTGTTTATCGTGCTGCTGACCGAAGCCCACGAACTGGCCGAAGCGGTGTGGACCCACAAGCGCCGGCGTGAATTCCTGCCGGTCGAGGGGGAATCGGACTACCGACCCAAAGTGTCGATCCATGTGCCGTGCTACAACGAGCCGCCGGAGATGGTCAAACAGACCCTCGACGCCCTCGCGGCGCTCGATTACCCGGACTACGAAGTCCTGATCATCGACAACAACACCAAGGACCCGGCGGTGTGGGAGCCGGTGCGCGACTATTGCCAGACCCTCGGCCCGCGCTTCAAGTTCTTCCACGTCGCGCCCCTGGCCGGTTTCAAGGGTGGCGCGCTGAACTACCTGATCCCGCACACCGCCAAGGACGCCGAAGTGATTGCGGTGATCGACTCCGATTACTGCGTGTCGCCCAATTGGCTCAAGCACATGGTGCCGCACTTCGCCGACCCGAAAATCGCCGTGGTGCAGTCGCCGCAGGATTATCGCGACCAGAACGAAAGCACCTTCAAGAAGCTCTGCTACGCGGAATACAAAGGCTTTTTCCATATCGGCATGGTCACCCGCAACGACCGTGACGCGATCATCCAGCACGGCACCATGACCATGACCCGTCGCTCGGTGCTCGAAGAACTGGGCTGGGCCGACTGGTGCATCTGTGAAGACGCCGAACTTGGCCTGCGCGTGTTCGAGAAAGGCTTGTCGGCGGCGTATTACCACGACAGCTATGGCAAGGGCCTGATGCCGGATACCTTTATCGACTTCAAGAAACAGCGTTTCCGCTGGGCCTACGGTGCGATCCAGATCATCAAGCGCCACACCGCCAGCCTGCTGCGCGGCAAAGGCACCGAGCTGACCCGTGGCCAGCGCTATCACTTCCTCGCGGGCTGGCTGCCGTGGGTGGCCGATGGCATGAACATCTTCTTCACCGTCGGCGCGCTGCTGTGGTCGGCGGCGATGATCATCGTACCGACCCGCGTCGATCCGCCGTTGCTGATCTTCGCGATCCCGCCGCTGGCGCTGTTCGTGTTCAAGGTGGGCAAGATCATCTTCCTGTACCGCCGTGCGGTCGGGGTGAACCTCAAGGATGCATTCTGCGCGGCCCTGGCCGGCCTGGCGTTGTCGCACACCATCGCCAAGGCGGTGCTGTACGGTTTCTTCACCACCAGCATTCCGTTCTTTCGTACACCGAAAAACGCCGACAACCATGGCTTCTGGGTGGCGATTTCCGAGGCCCGCGAAGAAATGTTCATCATGCTGCTGTTGTGGGGCGCAGCCTTGGGCATCTACCTGGTGCAAGGCCTGCCGAGCAATGACATACGCTTCTGGGTGGTGATGCTGCTGGTGCAGTCGCTGCCATATGTGGCCGCGTTGATCATGGCGTTCCTGTCGTCGCTGCCCAAACCGGCACCGAAGGCCGAGCCTGTCACGGCGGTGTAAAAACTTGCGTCATGCACTAAACGGCGGCCTCTGGCCGCCGTTTTGCTATAAGATAACGGCCGTTTTAGACGCCTTGCACACATTACTGTAGGAGCGAGCTTGCTCGCGAAAATCGTTAACGATGAAGCGGGCACCCTGAATAAACGCGGTGCCCTTGCGTTTTTCGCGAGCAAGCTCGCTCCTACCATTAGAACGTCGCTGTCTCGATTTCCGGAGTTTCCCCATGACGGCCCATGCCGACCTTTCGCCGACCCTTCAACTCGCCATCGACCTGATCCGTCGCCCATCGGTCACGCCGATCGATGCCGATTGCCAGAAGCTGATGATGCAGCGCCTGGGCGACGCCGGTTTCGCGCTCGAGCCGATGCGCATCGAGGACGTGGATAACTTCTGGGCCACCCATGGCCAACATGACGGCCCGGTGCTGTGCTTCGCCGGCCACACCGACGTGGTCCCCACCGGCCCGGTGCAGGCCTGGCAGAACGACCCGTTCGACGCGCTGATCGACGAGCACGGCATGCTGTGCGGGCGTGGCGCGGCGGACATGAAAGGCAGCCTGGCGGCAATGCTGGTGGCGTCGGAGCGCTTCGTCAGGGATTACCCGGACCACAAGGGTTCGGTGGCTTTTTTGATCACCAGCGATGAAGAAGGCCCGGCGCACCATGGCACCAAGGCTGTGATCGAGCGCCTGGCCGCGCGCAAGGAGCGCCTGGACTGGTGCATCGTCGGCGAACCGTCGAGCACCACCCTGGTGGGCGACGTGGTCAAGAACGGCCGTCGCGGCTCCCTCGGCGCCACCTTGACGGTACGCGGTGTACAGGGCCACGTGGCCTACCCGCACCTGGCGAAGAACCCGATCCATCTCGCCGCGCCGGCCCTGGCTGAACTGGCCGCCGAGCATTGGGATGACGGCAACACCTTCTTCCCGCCGACCAGTTTCCAGATCTCCAACCTCAATTCCGGCACCGGCGCCACCAACGTGATTCCCGGCGACCTGACGGCGGTGTTCAACTTCCGATTCTCCACCGAGTCCACCGTGGAAGGCTTGCAGCAGCGGGTCGCCGCGATTCTGGATAAACATGGCCTGGACTGGCATGTGGACTGGGCGCTGTCGGGCCTGCCCTTTCTCACCGAGCCGGGCGCATTGCTCGACGCGGTATCGGCCAGCATCAAGGCGATCACCGGGCGCGAGACCAAGGCGTCCACCAGTGGCGGTACGTCCGACGGCCGTTTCATTGCAACCCTGGGCACCCAGGTGGTCGAGTTGGGCCCGGTAAATGCGACGATCCATCAGGTCAACGAGCGCATCCTTGCCAGCGACCTCGATGTGTTGACCGAAATCTACTACCAGACCCTGATCAAGTTGCTCGCCTGATGCTTGCCTGCCCCCTCTGCACTGCCCCGCTCACTGCGGTGGACAATGGCGTGGCCTGCCCCGCCGGGCACCGTTTCGACCGCGCACGCCAGGGTTACCTCAACCTGCTGCCGGTGCAGCACAAGAACAGCCGCGACCCAGGCGATAACCTCGCCATGGTCGAGGCACGCCGTGATTTCCTCAACGCCGGCCACTACGCCCCGGTGGCCAGGCGCCTGGCTGAACTGGCCGCTGAACGCGCACCGCAACGCTGGGTCGACATCGGCTGTGGCGAGGGTTACTACACCGCGCAGATCGCCGATGCCCTGCCCCACGCCGACGGCTACGCCCTGGATATTTCCAGGGAAGCGGTCAAGCGTGCGTGCAAGCGCAACCCGGCGCTGACCTGGTTGATCGCCAGCATGGCCCGTGTACCGCTGGCCGACGCCAGTTGCCAGTTTCTCGCCAGCGTGTTCAGCCCGTTGGACTGGCAGGAAGCCAAGCGCCTGCTCAGCCCGGGCGGCGGCCTGATGAAGGTCGGTCCGACACGTGGCCATCTGATGGAGCTGCGCGAACGCTTGTACGATGAAGTGCGCGAGTACACCGACGACAAACACCTGGCTCTGGTGCCGGATGGCATGCACCTGGCACACAGCGAAACCCTTGAGTTCAGCCTGAGCCTGGCCGAACCCGGGGACCGCGCCAACCTGCTGGCCATGACCCCGCACGGCTGGCGCGCCAGTGCCGAGCGGCGCAGCGAGGTCATCGAAGCCGCCGAGCCGCTGCAGGTCACCGTGTCGATGCGCTACGATTATTTCGTGCTTCAATAACCTTTTTTCAGCATCCGCGAATGGATTTTCGAATCCCGCAACGAGGAACATCCATGCGCCAACCCGATATCGAGATTTACCTGAAGGACGCCGACGTCGACCACAAGGCCATCGCCGCCTGGCTGGGCGCGGCCCTGGGCCCATGCACCGACTGGGTCCAGAAGGGCCAGACCTACAAGTGCAAGGCCGGCAACGTCCCAGTGACCTGGCTGCCAAAAGCCGTGGGCAAGTGGAACAGCCTGTACCTGGAAAGCGACCAGACCCCATGGGACGACGACATCGCCTGCGCCCGCGCCGCGTTTGCCGCGCTGAACGTTGAAGTGCGCTGCGCACCGGGGACCTGGGTCGAGGAAGAGGGTGAGGAAAGTGCTGACCGCTGGATGCGCATCAGTGCCGACGGTGAAGAAGAGATCACTTGGAAAACCGCCTGACCTGAGCTGCGAACCCAATCAAATGTGGGAGGGGGCTTGCTCCCGATAGCAGTGGATCAGTCAATATAGCTGGTGACTGACACACTGCAATCGGGGGCAAGCCCCCTCCCACAGGGGTTCAGTGGTGAACTTACAGGCCCACCACATCCTCGGCCTGCAAGCCTTTCTCACCGGTCACCACGGCATACTCCACCTGCTGGCCCTCGGCCAACGAGCGGTGCCCGTCACCACGAATGGCGCGGTAGTGCACGAACACATCCTTGCCATCTTCACGCTGTATAAAGCCGTAGCCCTTTGCATCGTTGAACCACTTCACGTTGCCGGTTTCGCGCGTTGTCATCTGTTCACTCCCACTGGTTTTTATTATTGAGTCGCTGGCGTTGAACTGCCGAGTATAAGACAGGTTCAAAAACCATCAACTCAACTTTACATCGCTGCTTTTTTGCCGATTTTCGGTGAATACGGCACACTACCCGCCCGAGCGCCTGCTCGGTTTTTTCCACTTGAAGCAGTTCGCCTATGACCCGCTCCCCGTTCCGCCGTCTGGTGTTTGGCACCTTGCGCCGACTGTTGTATCTCTGGGTTCGCTCGGAGACGATCAACCAGTCGTCCCTAACCCTTAACCTGGACCGCAGCCGACCGGTGTTCTACGTCCTGCAATCGCCCTCAATGACCGAATTGGCCGTGGTCGATGCCGAGTGCACCAAGGCCGGCCTGCCGCGCCCGGTGCTGCCCGTCTCGGTGGGCCCGTTGATGGAACCCGCGGCGTTCTTCTACCTCACGCCCGACCCGGACTGGCTCGGCCGCCAGGACAAGCGCGGCGCACCGCCCACCCTGACGCGCCTGGTCAACACCCTGAGCGAACATGCCGAAGAGAATGCACAAATCATTCCGGTCAGCGTGTTCTGGGGCCAATCCCCCGAAAGCGAGTCCAGCCCCTGGAAGCTGTTGTTCGCCGACAGTTGGGCGGTCACCGGGCGTCTGCGCCGGTTGTTGAGCATCCTGATCCTCGGTCGCAAGACCCGCGTGCAATTCTCCGCGCCCATCAACCTGCGTGAATTGATCGAGCACAATAAAGGGCACGAACGCACCGTAAGAATGGCCCAGCGCATCCTGCGTGTGCACTTTCGTAACCTCAAGACCGCCGTGATCGGCCCCGACCTGTCGCACCGACGCAACCTGGTGAAGGGTCTGGTCAATATGCCCCTGGTGCGCCAGGCGATTGCCGATGAAGCCGAGCGTGAAAAGATTTCGCCGGAAAAAGCCAAGGCCCTGGCCCTGCGCTATGGCAACGAAATCGCCTCGGACTACACCTACACGGCGATCCGTTTTCTGGAAGTGGTGCTGAGCTGGTTCTGGAACAAGATCTACGACGGCATCAAGGTCAATAACATCGAGGGCGTGCAACAGGTTGCCCAAGGCTACGAAGTGATCTACGTGCCGTGCCATCGCAGCCATATCGACTATCTGCTGCTGTCCTACCTGCTGTTCAAGAATGGCCTGACCCCGCCGCACATTGCCGCCGGTATCAACCTGAACATGCCGGTGATCGGCAGCCTGCTGCGCCGTGGCGGTGCGTTTTTCATGCGCCGTACCTTCAAGGGCAACCCCCTGTACACCTCGGTGTTCAACGAATACCTGCACACCCTGTTTACCAAGGGCTTCCCGGTGGAGTACTTCGTCGAAGGCGGACGCTCGCGCACCGGTCGCATGCTGCAGCCGAAAACCGGGATGCTGGCCATCACCCTGCGCAGTTTCCTGCGCTCTTCGCGCATGCCCATCGTGTTCGTGCCGGTGTACATCGGTTACGAACGCGTGCTCGAAGGCCGCACCTATCTGGGCGAACTGCGCGGTGCGAGCAAGAAGAAAGAGTCGATCTTCGATATCTTCAAAGTCGTCGGCGCGCTCAAGCAGCGCTTCGGCCAGGTGGCGGTCAACTTCGGCGAGCCGATCAAGCTGGCGGAGTTTCTCGACCACGAGCAACCGGACTGGCGCGCCCAGGAACTGGGCCCGAACTTCAAGCCGGCATGGCTGAATGAAACCACCCACCGCCTCAGCGAAAAGGTGGCCCGCCACCTCAACGAAGCCGCCGCGGTCAACCCGGTGAACCTGGTGGCGTTGGCGCTGCTGTCGACCACCCGCCTGGCCCTGGACGAACAAGCCATGGCCCGCCAGTTGGACTTGTACCTGGCGCTGCTGCGCCGCGTGCCCTATTCACCCCACACCACCCTGCCGGAAGGCGATGGTCTGGCGCTGATCAAGCACGTCAAGGACATGGACCTGCTGTCGGAGCAAAGCGATGCCCTGGGCAAGATTGTCTATCTGGATGAGCAGAATGCCGTCCTGATGACCTATTACCGCAACAACGTGCTGCACATCTTCGCCCTGCCGGCGCTGCTGGCGAGCTTTTTCCAGAGCAGTTCGCGGATGAGCCGCGAGCAGATCCTGCGCTATACCCAGGCGCTCTATCCGTACCTGCAATCGGAGCTGTTTATCCGCTGGTCACTGGAAGAGCTCGATGGCGTGGTCGACCAGTGGCTGGAGGCTTTTGTCGAACAGGGCCTGCTGCGTTTTGAAAACGGCGTGTATCTGCGCGCGGCGCCGAGTTCGCGGCATTTTGTACTGCTGACGCTGCTGTCCAAGAGCATCGCCCAAACCTTGCAACGCTTCTACATGGCGATTTCGCTGTTGCTCAACAGCGGTCAGAACAGCATCAGCGCCGAAGAGCTGGAAGACCTGTGCACAATCATGGCCCAGCGCCTGTCGATCCTGCATGGCCTCAATGCCCCGGAATTCTTCGATAAGAGCCTTTTCCGACATTTCATCCAGACCTTGCTGGAGCAAGATGTGCTGCGCCGCGACGAAGCCGGCAAGCTGAGCTATCGCGACTTGCTCGGCGAACTGGCGGAAGGCGCGGCCAAACGCGTACTGCCGGCGGACATTCGCCTGTCGATTCGCCAGGTGGCGCTGCATCGCGTCGATGGCGCGGCCGAGCAAGCGGTGGACCCCGCGCAAACCCGCTAGATTGAACAAGGCGCCGGGAAGTTTGCGGCGCCGTTGAAAAGGAGTTGCACCATGAAAAAGATCATCCTCCTGGGCCTCACGGCCCTGCTCGGAGCCTGCCAACCCATGACACCCGCCCCAAAGGCCAGCCTCGACGGCGAAGTGTTTTACCTGCAACGCATCGCGTTGCCGCCTGCCGCCACCTTGAGCGTCAGCCTGCAGGACGTGTCCTTGATGGACGCCCCGGCCGTGACCCTCGCCGAACAGAAAGGCCCGATCAAGGGCCAGGTGCCGCTGCCGTTTCACCTGAGCTATGACCCGGCGCAGGTCAAGCCTGGCCACAGCTACTCGGTCAGCGCTCGCATCGAGGTGGATGGCAAGCTACTGTTCATCACCACGCAGCGCCATGCGGTACAGCTCAATGGCCAGGACCCACAGCCACTGCGCTTGCGTGTCGACGCGGTAGCCCACTGAATTCAATCATAAGGAAGCGCCCATGCTCCGTAACCCTCTTCGCCTCACTGCCCTGTTCACCGGACTGCTGCTGGGTGCCAACGCGATGGCGCTGGACCTTGGCAGCCTGTCCCAGGGCGACGCCAGTGGCGGGCTGAAGGATGCCTTGACCCAGGGCGCACAGATCGCCGTGAAACAACTGGGCACGCCAGGCGGTTTCAGCAACAACCCCGAGGTCAAAATCGGCCTGCCGGGCAAGCTGGGCAAGATCGCTGACAAGCTGAAGATGTTCGGCATGGGCGATCAAGTCACCCAGCTGGAAACCAGTATGAACAAAGCGGCTGAAACCGCCGTAACCCAGGCTCAGCCGATCCTGGTCAATGCCGTGAAAAACATGAGCGTGACCGATGCCAAGGGCATCCTCAGCGGTGGTCAGGATTCCGCCACCCAATACCTGAACACCAGCAGTCGCGAACAGATCCGCGCCAAGTTCCTGCCCATCGTCAAGGCTGCAACCGACAAGGTCGGCGTGGCCCAGCAGTACAACGCCCTGGCCGGCAAGGCGGCGGCGTTTGGTGCAGTGGACGCCAAAAGCGCCAACGTTGAAAACTACGTGACCGAACAGGCGCTGGACGGCTTGTTCAAGATGATCGCGCAGCAGGAAGAAACGATTCGCAAGAATCCGGCAGCGGCCGCCACCAGCCTCGCCAAGAAAGTGTTCGGCGCCCTGTAGACGCCTCTGTGCACCCGAGCAGGTGGGGAAGGATCACCTGCCCGGGAGCGCTTACCACACCTTTAAAACAGCTTGGCGCCCAGCCCGCCAAAGATCACCGCGCCCAGTGGCATCACGCTTACGCCGAACTTGATTGCGCCGCCTACGCCCCCGCCATTGCAATCGGGCTTGGGTTTGCATTTGTCGTTGCAGTCATCTGCCGGTGGCTTGGGTTTGGCGCAGTTGCCGGCACCAAAGCTGCTGTTGACCGAAACGCTCAACGACTTACCGATGAATAGTCCCATGGGTTACTCCTTGAATCATCAGATTTGAGATCCGGCCAGACGGCGTGAAGACCGTCGGACCGAATACCTGTCATCAGGTAGTCCATGAGTGGCGAAACGTTAAGAAACGTTCCTCGCCATAAGCACCGTCATTCCTGTTTGACCCTGAACCACGCCGCGTAAAGCGCCGGTAGAAACAGCAGCGTCAGCGCCGTCGCCACAATCAGCCCGCCCATGATTGCAACCGCCATCGGCCCGAAGAATACGCTGCGTGACAGTGGAATCATCGCCAGCACCGCCGCGAGTGCCGTCAGAACGATCGGGCGGAAACGCCGAACAGTCGCTTCAATGATCGCCTGCCATGGCGTCAGCCCCGCCTTGATGTCCTGTTCGATCTGGTCCACCAATATCACCGAGTTGCGCATGATCATCCCCGACAGGGCAATCGTGCCGAGCATGGCCACGAAACCAAACGGCTGACGAAACACCAGCAGGAACAACGTGACGCCGATCAAGCCCAGGGGCGCGGTCAGAAACACCATCGCCGTGCGTGAGAAACTGCGCAGTTGCAGCATCAGCAAGGTCAGCACGACCACGATGAACAATGGCACGCCGGCCTTCACCGAGTTCTGTCCGCGCGCAGAGTCTTCAACCGTGCCGCCGACTTCCAGCAAATAGCCGTCCGGCAACTCGGCGCGCACGCCCTCCAGGGTCGGCAGGATCTGCTGGACCAGGGTCGCAGGTTGTTCCTTGCCGTAGATATCGGCGCGCACGGTCACTGTCGGCAAGCGGTTACGGTGCCAGATGATGCCCTCTTCAAAGCCATACTCAAGGGTTGCAATCTGTGCCAGGGCCACACTTCTGCTGTTGTCGGTCGGTACCGCCAGGCTTGGCAGCCGCGACAACTCGGTGCGTTCATGCACGGTGCCGCGCAGGAGAATCTCGATCAACTCGTTGTCCTCCCGGTACTGGCTGACGGTGGAGCCGGTCAGGGAGCTTTGCAGGAATTTCGACAGGTTGGCGGTGCTTACGCCAAGCGCCCGGGCGCGGTCCTGGTCGATATTCAGATAAACGATCTTGCTCGGCTCTTCCCAGTCCAGGTGCACATTGACCACGTGGGCATTCTCGCGAACCCTGGCCGCAACTTTGCGCGCCAACGCGCGAACTTCTTCGATGTGCTCGCCGGTCACGCGAAACTGCACCGGATAGCCCACGGGAGGGCCATTCTCCAGGCGGGTAACGCGTGAACGCAGGTCAGGAAACTGTTCGTCAAGGGTTTCAATCAGCCAGGTGCGCAGGCTTTCGCGTTCTTCGATGGTGTGTGCCAACACCACGAACTGCGCGAAGCTGGCAGCCGGCAGTTGCTGGTCGAGCGGCAGGTAGAAACGCGGCGAACCGGTGCCCACGTAGGCGACGTAGTTGTCGATGCCTGCGTGTGCCTTGAGCAAGGTCTCGAGGCGTTTGACCTGGTCGGCGGTGTTGCTCAGGGAAGCGCCTTCGGCCAGTTTCAGGTCGACCATCAGCTCCAGGCGACCCGAGGCCGGGAAGAACTGTTGCGGCACGAAACGAAATAGCCCAACCGAGCCGATAAACAGCAACAGGGTCAGGACAATAACCGTCTTGCGCCGACGGACACACCACTGCACCAAACGTCTTACACGCTGGTAGAAGGGCGTGCCGTAGGGGTCCGGACCGTCGGTGCCGTGCTTGGCCGCATGTATTTTCGCCAGGTCCGGCAGCAGCTTTTCCCCCAGGTACGGTACAAACACCACCGCAGCGACCCATGAGGCCAATAAAGCAATGGTCACCACCTGGAAGATCGACCGGGTGTACTCGCCGGTACTCGATTGCGCGGTGGCAATCGGCAAAAAGCCTGCGGCGGTGATCAACGTGCCGGTCAGCATGGGGAAGGCGGTGCTGGTCCAGGCGAAGCTTGCGGCTTTGATCCGGTCGTAGCCCTGCTCCATTTTGATCGCCATCATCTCCACCGCGATGATCGCGTCATCCACCAGCAAGCCCAGGGCCAACACCAGGGCGCCCAGGGAAATTTTGTGCAGGCCAATCCCCAGGTAGTACATGGTGGCAAAGGTCATGGCCAGCACCAGCGGAATCGCCAGTGCCACTACCATGCCGGTGCGTACCCCCAGGGAAAAGAAGCTCACCAGCAACACGATGGCCAGGGCTTCGGCCAGCACCTGGACGAATTCGCCGACACTGGTCTTCACCGCGGCGGGCTGGTCCGAAACCTTGCGCAATTCCATGCCCGCCGGAAGGTTCTTCTGCAAGCGTGCGAATTCACGCTCCAGTGCCTTGCCCAGCACCAGAATATCGCCACCTTCACGCATGGCCACCGCCAGGCCGATGGCGTCCGCGCCCATGTAACGCATGCGCGGTGCCGGTGGGTCGTTGAAACCACGGTGGATATCGGCCACATCGCCGATCCGGAAAGTCCGGTCCGCCACCCGAATAGGGAAGTTACGGATCTCTTCCACGCTCTTGAAGTTGCCCGACACCCGCAGTTGCACCCGTTCACTCGGGGTTTCAAAGAAGCCGGCGGTCGACACCGCGTTCTGCTCCTGCAACGCTTGCTGCACGGCGGCCAATGGCAGGCCGAGGGTGGCGAGCTTGAGGTTGGACAGCTCGATCCAGATCTTCTCATCCTGCAGGCCGAGCAGCTCGACCTTGCCCACATCCGGCACCCGTTGCAGCTGAATCTGGATGCGGTCGGCGTAGTCCTTGAGCACGGCGTAGTCGAAACCGTCACCGGTCAAGGCGTAGATATTGCCGAACGTGGTGCCGAACTCATCGTTGAAAAACGGCCCCTGGATATCCGGTGGCAAGGTCTGACGGATATCGCTGATCTTCTTGCGCACCTGGTACCACAGCTCGGGAATCTGCGCCGAGTGCATGGCGTCGCGCGCGATGAAGGTCACCTGGGACTCGCCGGGGCGCGAGAACGAGACGATGCGCTCGTACTCGCCGGTCTCCATGAGCTTTTTCTCGATGCGCTCGGTGACCTGGCGTGACACTTCCTGGGCGGTTGCCCCTGGCCAGTTGGTCTTGATCACCATGGCCTTGAAGGTGAAGGGAGGGTCTTCGCTTTGTCCCAGTTTGGTGTAGGACAAGGTGCCGACGACCGCCAGCAGGATCATCAGGAACAGTACAATCTGGCGATTACGCAACGCCCACTCGGAAAGATTGAAACCCATCGGGGACTACTCCTTGGCCGCCAGATTCACCACGCGGTTGGCGCGATCCACCGGGCGCACCTGCTGGCCCTCATGGAGCACATGCACGCCCGCCGCAACCACCCAGTCGGTGGGCGCCAGGCCTTCCAGTACCGGCACGCTCTTTTCGCCAAACGCGCCGATGCGCACGGGGGTGCGCTTGAGGGTGTTGTCCGGCGCCACACGCCAGACATAAGACGCGCCGTTCTCCGCACTCAGGGCAGACAGCGGCACCGACAACGGCATCACCCCGTCAACCGGTATGAATACCCGAGCGCTCTGCCCGAGTTCTGCCGGGACTTTGCCGCCAGTGAACGCCACCCGTGCGGCGAAGGTGCGCGACTTCGGATCGGCGGCGGGCGACAGCTCGCGAATGCGTCCGGCAAAGCGTTGATCCGGCTGGCTCCACAGCTCAACCGAGACCGGCTGGCCGATCTTGAAGCGGCCGAAGCCTTGCTCCGGCAGGCTGATCACTACTTCACGCTCGCCATCGGTGGCCAGGGTGAACACGGTTTGGCCGGCGGCGACGACCTGGCCCACTTCCACCGCACGCTTGGCGACGACACCGTCCTGGGGCGCACGCAGCACGGCATACCCGGCCTGGTTGCTGGACACGTCGAACTCAGCCTTGATCTGCTTGAGGCGTGCCACACCGGCTCGATAGAGATTTTCGGAATTGTCGTACTGGGATCGGCTGACCATCTGACGGTCCATCAGGGTCTTGTAGCGGTCACGCTCGGCGCGCACCAGGCTCAGGTTGGCCTCGGCGCCAGCCACCTGGGCACGGGTGGCTTCCAGTTGCAGGCGTACATCCTGTGGGTCGAGCTCGGCCAGGGGCTGGTTGGCCTTGACCCGCTCGCCCTCCTCCACCAGGCGATTGCTGACTTTGCCGGCGATGCGAAAAGCCAGATCCGGCTCATAGCGGGCGCGCACTTCACCGGGATAGCTGTCCACCGACTGCGCCAGGGGCTGGGGTTGCACCACCATGGCCGGGCGAGGAGCAGTGGGGGCCGCTTCTTCATGGCCGCACGCGGCCAACAGGAAGATCAGACTGACAGGCAACGCAAAGGGCAGGAAAGTGCTGCGCATGCTGTGGGACCTTTCGCAAATGAGGCTTGGAATAATTATACTGGCCGGTATGTTATTAATACCAAACTCGCCAGTCCAGTATTAAAGGTGAAAATGTCCGACAATCCTGCAAACACCAATAGCCCCGGGCGTCCCAAGGACATGGCAAAACGCCAGGCGATCCTCGATGCGGCCAAATCGCTGTTCCTGGGCAAGGGTTACGCAAGCACCAGCATGGACGCCGTCGCCCTTGCGGCCGGGGTATCGAAACTCACCGTCTATAGCCACTTCACCGACAAGGAGAACCTGTTCACCGCGGCGGTGGTGGCCAAGTGTGAAGAGCAATTGCCGGTGATGTACTTCGAGCTGCCTGCAGGCATGCCGGTGGAGACCGTGTTGCTGAACATTGCGCGGGGCTTCCATCGGTTGATCAACAGTGAGGAGTCGGTGAACCTGCATCGCTTGATGATGACCACTGGCAATCAGGACGTGAAACTCTCACAGATCTTTTTTGAAGCCGGTCCCATGCGCATGCTGCAGGGCATGGAGCGCCTGCTCGGCAAGATTGACCAGGGCGGCGCCCTGAGCATCGACAAACCCTTCAAGGCTGCGGAGCACTTTTTTTGCCTGCTCAAAGGCACGGCGAATTTCCGTTTGCTGTATGGCTGCGGGGGGCAACTGAGCGAAGAAGCGGCCGAAGAGCATGTTCGGGAGGTGGTGGGGTTGTTTATGCGGGCGTATGGGGCGTAGGTATCTACGCAGCTTTGATATGACACCGGCATGTGGCGAGGGAGCTAGTGCCCGATGGCGGCCTCCGGGCCGACCAGGATGTTAGTGTCGATCCCGGTCCAATGTGGGAGGGGGCTTGCCCCCGATGGCGGCATCCGGGCCGACCAGGATGTCAGTGTCGATCCCGGTCCAATGTGG
>NZ_CVTU01000044.1:0-26201 GCF_900004965.1 Pseudomonas sp. 44 R 15 | reverse complement strand
GGGCGGCGTGGTAGGCGGCGTAACAGAGGCGAGCGGCGCGGGTGCGTCGCCAAGCAGGTCCCAGTCTTCGGGAATGACCGCACCGGGCACCGCCGGCGATTCGGCCACCGGCACGGCAACCGGCGCCGGCGGACGGAAGTCATGTTGCTCGGAGGGCACGTGGTCCGCCACGGTGGGCGGTGGCACGGCAGTGGGACTGAGGAAATCGAACAGGTCCGGCAAGGTCTCCATCGACGAAGCGCCATGAAACTGCGGTGCGATCATCGGAGTCGGCGCGGGCGGGCTCGCCACCGCGCCCATCAACGCCTCAAAGCTGTTCGGCGAATCACCGGCGAACGGCTGGCTGTCGACGGCCTGCACATTGAAGTCGATGCGCGCCTGGATTTCGTAATCGCCGATGCGAATCAACTCACCATCCTGCAGCGGCTCGCTGTTACCACGGCGCATCCGGATGCCAGCGTTGACCAACTCCACACCGTTGGTACTGTTGTCGGTTAAATAGTAACGACCGTCTTTGTACTGAATAACGCAATGTTGCGAGGAGACAAGTCGTTCGGGATCGGGCAATACCCAGTCATTTTCCGAACTGCGGCCGATCGCCATCGAGCCCTGGTTCATGGACTTTTCGGCGCACTGCCCTGGGGTAATCTTGTGATAACTAGTGATAGTCAAACACAGCGACATCTTGCCTCCTTGCTGATACATCGCGCGCGGTCGAGATCAGGCTACGCTTGCCTGAATATCGCCGCCAGGTCGTCGGACCCAGCGTCCAAATCCGCATTTGCCAGCATGATCGCTGATCTTATCCGGCTTGCATGACAAAAATCCTCTACGGGCGCACCGTTCGACCCGTCAGTCGCGCAGGGTGTTAAACACCGCACATCTGTCACAGAGGGCGAATAGCTTACCTTGACAACGCATAAGTACTACACCAAAAATGCACAACTTCTTGAACATCAGTGATGGCACGATAGTGGCACTCTGAGACTATGATCAAGAAAACATGCAAAGTTC
Source organism: Pseudomonas sp. 44 R 15 (assembly GCF_900004965.1). Lineage (NCBI taxonomy): Bacteria > Pseudomonadati > Pseudomonadota > Gammaproteobacteria > Pseudomonadales > Pseudomonadaceae > Pseudomonas > Pseudomonas sp. 44 R 15. The sequence continues at coordinate 25,187 of NZ_CVTU01000044.1, read as the reverse complement.
ACTGCGTAACTAATGCATGCGTTGCCCGGCATCTAACGGGCTGATAGGGAGATCGAATTCAGTGGATGTGCCGTTGCTGCTCACCGCCGTTTCCGCGACTTCGCCCTGTGGCGAAGACATGGAATATGACGCGCAATTTCTGCAATTGGAACGTGATGCCAAGGGCCAGCCCGAGCGCAGCATGGGCGACTCCATCCTGCCCGCCGAGCCGCCGGAGTGGCGCAGCATCCAGCAACAGAGCCTCGACCTGTTGCAGCGCAGCAAAGACCTGCGCATCACCCACTTTCTGCTGCAAAGCACCCTCGCCCTCCAGGGCGTGGCCGGCCTGGCCGAAGCACTGACGCTGATCGATGCGTTGCTGCGCGATTACTGGGCCGACCTGCACCCGCGCCTGGATGCCGACGACGATAACGATCCCACCGTGCGCATCAACGCCCTCACCGGCCTGACCTGCGACACCAATATCCGCCTGCTGCGCGAAAGCATCCTCACCCGCTCACGCACCTTCGGCCCCGTGACGCTGCGCGCAGCGCTCAACGCCAGCGGCCTGTTGAGCTTCGCCGATGAACAACTCGGCGCCCAGCAACTCAACGCCGCGTTCCTCGACAGCGACCCGGAGCAACTGCAGGCCACCCGCGATGCGCTGATTGCCGCGCGCGCCGCCTGCGAAGCCATCGAACAACAGGTCAACGAGCAGGTCGGTTCCGCCCAGGGCGTGGACCTCAGCGCCTTGAAGCAACCGCTCAAGCAGGCCCTGCAATTGCTCAATCAAGCGGTGCCCGGCGCCGACAGCAGCAGCGAACCCGAGGCCGTCAGTGAAGACAACGCCCCCTCGGTGGACTACGCCGCTGCCCCCGCAGCCCCGCGTCCGGTCGGCGACATCGCCAGCCGCGACGATGTGCTGCGCAGCCTCGACAAAATCCTTGCGTATTACACCCGGCACGAGCCTTCAAGCCCGCTGCCGGTGCTGTTGAACCGAGCGAAGAATCTGGTGCATGCCGATTTCGCGGCGATCGTGCGCAATCTGATTCCCGATGGCATGTCCCAATTTGAAAACCTGCGCGGCCCTGACAGCGAGTAGGCCGCCGGACCGTGCAGTAACAACACCGTCGCTCAAGCGACCAGGAGCAGCAACGTGGCGAAGCAAAGTTCTCAGAAATTCATCGCGCGCAACCGTGCGCCTCGAGTGCAGATCGAGTACGACGTCGAGCTTTACGGCGCCGAGAAAAAGGTCCAGCTGCCCTTCGTCATGGGCGTGATGGCCGACCTCGCCGGCAAACCAGCCGAGCCGCTGGCACCCGTGGCCGACCGCAAGTTCCTTGAAGTGGACGTCGACAACTTCGACTCGCGCCTCAAGGCCATGCAGCCACGCGTGGCGTTCCACGTGCCCAATGAGTTGACCGGCGAAGGCAACCTGAGCCTGGACATCACCTTCGAAAGCATGGACGACTTCAGCCCTGCCGCCGTGGCGCGCAAGGTCGACTCGTTGAACCAGCTGCTCGAAGCCCGCACCCAGCTGGCCAACCTGCTGACCTACATGGACGGCAAGACCGGCGCTGAAGAAATCATCATGAAGGCGATCAAGGACCCGGCACTGCTCCAGGCTCTTGCCAGTGCGCCCAAGCCTGCAGGGGAGCAGTAAGCATGACTGACAATACCGTTCGCGAAGGCGCGTCCAACCTGGGCGCCACCGAAGAAACCAGCGAGTTCGCCTCGCTGTTGATGCAGGAATTCAAGCCCAAGACCGAGCGCGCCCGCGAAGCCGTGGAGACCGCCGTGCGCACCCTGGCCGAACAGGCCCTGGCGCAAACCGACCTGGTGTCCAATGACGCGATCAAGTCGATCGAATCGATCATCGCCGCCATCGACGCCAAGCTCACCGCCCAGGTCAACCAGATCATCCACCATCAGGATTTCCAGCAGCTGGAAAGCGCCTGGCGTGGCCTGCACTACCTGGTCAACAACACCGAGAGCGATGAGCAGCTCAAGATCCGTGTGCTCAACATCTCCAAGCCCGAATTGCACAAGACCCTGAAGAAATTCAAGGGTACCGCGTGGGACCAGAGCCCGATCTTCAAGAAAATGTACGAAGAAGAATACGGTCAGTTCGGCGGCGAACCGTACGGTTGCCTGGTGGGTGACTATTACTTCGACCAGTCGCCGCCCGATGTGGAATTGCTGGGCGAGCTGTCGAAAGTCTGCGCCGCCATGCACTCCCCGTTCATCGCTGCCGCGTCGCCAACCGTGATGGGCATGGGCTCGTGGCAAGAACTGTCGAACCCGCGCGACCTGACCAAAATCTTCACCACCCCGGAATACGCCGGCTGGCGTTCGCTGCGTGAATCGGAAGACTCGCGCTACATCGGCTTGACCATGCCGCGCTTCCTCGCGCGCCTGCCGTATGGCGCCAAGACCGACCCGGTGGAAGCCTTCGCCTTCGAAGAAAACACCGACGGCGCCGACAGCTCCAAGTACACCTGGGCCAACGCCGCGTACGCGATGGCGGTGAACATCAACCGTTCGTTCAAGCACTACGGCTGGTGCTCGCGTATCCGTGGCATCGAGTCCGGCGGCGAAGTGGAAAACCTGCCGGCCCACACCTTCCCTACCGATGACGGTGGCGTGGACATGAAGTGCCCGACCGAAATCGCCATCAGCGACCGCCGTGAAGCGGAGCTGGCGAAGAACGGGTTCATGCCGCTGCTGCACAAGAAAAACACCGACTTCGCCGCGTTCATCGGCGCCCAGTCGCTGCAGAAACCGGCCGAATACGACGACCCGGACGCCACCGCCAACGCCAACCTGGCCGCGCGCCTGCCGTACCTGTTCGCCACCTGCCGTTTCGCCCACTACCTCAAGTGCATCGTGCGCGACAAGGTCGGCTCCTTCAAAGAGAAGGACGAGATGCAGCGCTGGTTGCAGGACTGGATCCTCAACTACGTCGATGGCGATCCTGCGCACTCCACCGAGACCACCAAGGCCCAGCACCCGTTGGCGGCTGCCGAAGTGATCGTGGAAGAAGTCGAAGGCAACCCGGGGTATTACAACTCCAAGTTCTACCTGCGCCCGCACTACCAGCTTGAAGGGCTGACGGTGTCGTTGCGTTTGGTATCGAAGCTGCCTTCGGCCAAGAGCGCCTAAAAAATCGGGACTGGCTCGCTCGTTCCCACGCTCCGCGTGGGAATGCCGCCCGGGACGCTCCGCGTCCCAGTGACGCAGAGTGTCACAGGATGCGTTACCACGCAGAGCGTGGGAACGATCACCAAATACAGTGGCTGAGACCACACAGGGAGAAAACATGGCTGTTGATATTTTCATCAAGATCGGCGACATCAAGGGCGAGTCCATGGACAAGGCCCACAAGGACGAAATCGACGTGCTGAACTGGAGCTGGGGCATGGCCCAGTCCGGCAACATGCATGTGGGCGGTGGCGGTGGCGCGGGCAAGGTGAATATCCAGGACCTGTCGCTGACCAAATACGTCGACAAGGCGTCGCCGAACCTGATGATGCACTGCGCCAGCGGCAAGCACATCGACAAGGTCAAGCTGACCGTGCGCAAGGCCGGTGGCGAAAGCCAGGTCGAGTACATGGTGATCAACCTGGAAGAAGTGCTGGTCACCTCGCTGAGCACCGGCGGTTCGGGTTCCGATGACCGCCTGACCGAAAACGTCACCCTGAACTTCGCCCAGGTGATGGTCGACTACCAGCCGCAGAAAGCCGACGGCACCAAAGATGGCGGCGCGATCAAGTTCGGCTGGAACATCCGTTCCAACACCAAGCGCTGATAGCCCCTGCAGCCGTGGCTTTGCGCCACGGCTGCAGACATTTTGTCCCTCCCGCAACCCGTCCGTGGAGCTGCTTTGGTGGTAACTGAAATCGCTTCCCGCGACCGTCTGCAACCGTCCCTGCTGGACCGGCTGACCGACGACGACCCAACCAATCCCAAGGAAAGCGCCGACAAACGCGTGCTGTCCCTGACCCAATTGAAAGCCTCGGTACTGCGCGACCTGGCGTGGTTGCTCAACACCACGTCGTTGCTCGATGCCGATGCCACGCTGCACACCCCGGCCGGTACCTCGGTGGTCAATTACGGCCTGCCGGCACTGGCGGGCAACAGCGTTTCCAGCGTCGATATCAAGGCCCTGGAAGCCCTGATCTACCAGGCTATTGCGACCTTCGAGCCGCGCATCCTGCGCCACACGCTGCGAGTCAAAGCCCGTGTCGGCCAGGGCGAAATGAACCACAACGCCCTGAGTTTCGAAATCGAAGGCGACCTGTGGGCCCAGCCGGTGCCGTTGCGCCTGTTGCTGCAAACCGACCTGGACCTGGAATCCGGGCATGTGCGCGTGGTCAATGCCGACCAGCGGAGACGCCCATGAACCCGCGCCTGCTGGAGCTGTATAACCAGGAACTGCACCACGTGCGCGAAAGCGCCGCCGAGTTCGCCAAGGAATACCCGAAGATCGCCAGTCGGCTGACCCTGTCCGGCATGGACTGCGCCGACCCGTACGTCGAACGCTTGCTCGAAGGCTTTGCCTACCTCACGGCGCGCGTGCAGCTCAAGCTCGACGCCGAGTACCCGACCTTCACCCACAACCTGCTGGAAATCGCCTACCCGCACTACCTGGCACCGACGCCGTCGATGACCGTGGTGCAATTGCAGACCGACCCCGACGAAGGCTCCCTCGCCGGCGGCTTCCCGCTGCCCCGCGACACCGTAATGCGCGCCGCCCTGGGCCGCGAAACCCAGACCTGCTGCGAGTACCGCACCGCGCACCCGGTGACGCTGTGGCCGCTGCAGGTCAGCAATGCCGAGTACTTCGGCAACCCGTCCGCGGTGCTCGGCCGCCTGGCCGCCAGCGAACCGAAAGCCAAGGCCGGCCTGCGCCTGACCCTGCGCACCGGCGCCGAATTGCCGTTCAACAGCCTCGATCTGGATAACCTGCCGCTTTACCTCAGCGGCGCCGATGAGCAGCCGTTTCGCCTCTACGAACAACTGCTGGGCAACGCCTGCGCGGTGTTCGCGCGCAAGCCCGGTGGCGATTGGGTTGAGCGCCTGCCTCAGGATGCGTTGCGTTCACGCGGTTTCGACGATGCCGACGCGGCCATGCCGGTGGTGGCGCGGGCGTTCCAGGGCTATCGGTTATTGCAGGAATACTTCGCCCTGCCCCATCGATTCCTGTTCGTCGAATTCGCCGAACTGAGCCGTGCGGTCAAGCGTTGCGACGGCCAGGAGCTGGAGCTGATCGTGCTGTTCGACCGTCACGAACCCAGTCTGGAAGGCAGCGTCGGCGCGGCGCAGTTCCTGCCGTTCTGCACGCCGGCGATCAACCTGTTCCCCAAGCGCGTGGACCGGATTCACTTGTCGGATCGGGTCAACGAACACCATGTGATCGCCGACCGTACACGGCCGATGGATTTCGAAATTCACTCCCTGAGCGGCATCACCGGACACGGCACCGGGCCGGAGCAGCCGTTCTTGCCGTTTTACGCCGTGCGCGATCCCTCCCGCTATGGGCGCGACCAGGCCTATTACACGGTACGCCGCGAACCGCGCGTGCTGTCCAGCGACCAGCGGCGCAACGGCCCGCGTTCCACCTATGTGGGCAGCGAAACCTTCGTCAGCCTGGTGGACAGCCGCCAGGCGCCGTATGGGCATGACCTGCGCCAGCTCGGCGTGACGGCGCTGTGCACCAATCGTGACTTGCCGTTGTTCATGAGCGTGGGCAACGGCAAGACCGATTTCACCCTGGCCGACAGTGCCCCGGTGCTCTCTGTGCGCTGCGTCGCAGGCCCCAGCCGCCCACGCGCCAGCCATGCCCACGACGCCAAGGCGTGGCGCCTGATCAGCCAGCTATCGCTCAATTACCTCTCCTTGAGCGAACAGGGCCAGGGTGCCGGCGCCTTGCGCGAACTGCTGCGCCTGTATGGCGACAGCAACGACGCCGCGCTGCAATTGCAGATTGAAGGCTTGCGCGAAGTCAGCAGCAAAGCCGTGACCCGACGCCTGCCGATGCCCGGCCCGATCGTGTTTGGCCGTGGCCTGGAAATCACCCTGGAATTCGATGAAAACGCGTTTCGCGGCACCGGGGTGTTTCTGCTCGGTGCGGTGCTGGAACGCTTCCTGGCACGCTACGTGTCGATCAACAGCTTTACCGAGACGGTGATCCGTACCACCGAACGCGGCGAGATCATGCGATGGAAAGCCAAGCCCGGACGGCGTCCGACCCTGTGAGTACCCTGGACGCGATGCACCAGGAGCCCTGGGAATATGACTTCTTCCAGGCGCTGCGGCGTATCGAGTGCGAATCGCCAGAGTTGCCGCGCCTGGGCCATTCCCTGCGCCTGGCCGATGACCCGCTGCGCCTGGGGCAACAGGCCGATTGCACCTTCGCCCCGGCCACCCTGGCGTCGGTCGACCCCGGCGGCGACGGCAAACCGGCGCGGCTGGAGCAATTCTTTTTCGGCCTTGGCGGCCCCAACGGCCCGCTGCCGCTGCATATCACCGAGTACGTGCGCGAGCGCCAGCGCAACAACGCCGACAGCACCAGCAAGCAGTTCCTGGATGTGTTCCACCATCGCTTGCTGACGTTGTTCTACCGCGCCTGGGCCGAGGCGCGGCCGACAGTCAGCCACGACCGGCCGGACGACGACTACTGGTCCGCACGCCTCGCTGCGTTGAGTGGCCGCGGCATGCCCAGCTTGCTCAACCAGGGCTTGATCCCCGACACGGCCAAGCTGCATTACAGCGGCCACTTGTCGGCGCAAACCCGCTACCCGGATGGCTTGAAGGCCATCCTCAGCGAGTACTTCGGCCTGCCGGTAGCGATTGAAGAATACGTTGGCCAATGGCTGGAACTGCCCGAACGCAGCCGCGTCGGCGTGAGCGCCAACCGGCTGGGCGTGGATTTCTGCCTCGGCAGCCACGTGTGGGACCGCCAGCACAAATTCCGTATTCGCCTCGGCCCGCTCAAGCTCGACGATTACATGGGCATGCTGCCCGGCCACCCGCCGTTCAACGAACTGGTGGCCTGGGTGGCCGAGTACCTGGGCCATGAACTGGACTGGGACTTGAACCTGGTTTTGCAACAACCTGAAGTCCCGGCGCTGCAGCTCAACGGCCAGTTTCGCCTGGGTTTCAATACCTGGCTCGGCCAACCTGCGCATGACGCCAACGACCTAATCCTGGCCCGGCATTACGCCGATCACGCCACCACCTCAAGGAATCCAGAGCATGGGTGAAATCAGTCGCGCCGCACTGTTCGGCAAACTCAACAGCGTGGCCTACAAGGCCATCGAAGCCGCCACCGTGTTCTGCAAACTGCGGGGCAACCCGTATGTGGAACTGGCCCACTGGTTTCATCAGTTGCTGCAACTGCAGGACTCGGACCTGCACCGCATCATCCGCCAGTTCAACCTGGAACCGGCACGCGTGGCCCGTGACCTCACCGAGGCCCTGGACCGCCTGCCGCGCGGCTCGACCTCGATCACCGACCTGTCGTCCCATGTGGAGGAAGCGGTGGAACGCGGCTGGGTGTACGGCAGCCTGATGTTTGGCGAAAGCCAGGTGCGCACCGGTTACCTGGTGCTGGGCATTCTGAAAACGCCGAGCCTGCGCCATGCGCTGCTGGGCTTGTCTGCCGAGTTCGACAAGATCAAGCCCGAAGCCTTGAGCGAGCGCTTTGACGAGTACGTCGGCGACTCGCCGGAAAATGCCCTGAGCGCCAGCGACGGTTTCAATGCCGGTGTGCCCGGCGAAGCCAGCGGCGCCATGGCCCCCAGCGCGATGGGCAAGCAGGAGGCGCTCAAGCGCTTTACCGTCGACCTGACCGAACAGGCCCGCAGCGGCAAGCTCGACCCCATCGTGGGCCGTGATGAAGAGATTCGCCAACTGGTGGATATCCTCATGCGGCGCCGCCAGAACAACCCGATCCTCACCGGTGAAGCCGGGGTGGGCAAGACCGCCGTGGTCGAAGGTTTCGCCCTGCGCATCGTCGCCGGCGACGTACCGCCTGCGCTCAAGGACGTGGAACTGCGCAGCCTCGACGTAGGCCTGCTGCAAGCCGGCGCCAGCATGAAAGGCGAGTTCGAACAGCGTCTGCGCCAGGTCATCGAAGATGTGCAGGCCTCGCCCAAGCCAATCATCCTGTTTATCGACGAAGCCCACACCCTGGTCGGTGCCGGTGGCGCCGCCGGGACGGGCGACGCGGCCAACCTGCTCAAGCCTGCGCTGGCCCGGGGCTCCTTGCGTACCGTGGCCGCCACGACCTGGGCCGAGTACAAGAAGCACATCGAAAAAGACCCCGCCCTGACCCGCCGCTTCCAGGTGGTGCAGGTTGCCGAGCCCTCGGAAGACAAGGCACTGCTGATGATGCGCGGCGTGGCCTCGACCATGGAGAAACACCACCAGGTGCAGATCCTCGATGAAGCCCTGGAAGCCTCGGTCAAGCTGTCCCACCGCTATATTCCGGCACGCCAGCTACCGGACAAATCCGTGAGCCTGCTGGACACCGCCTGCGCCCGCGTCGCCATCAGCCTGCATGCCGTGCCGGCTGAAGTGGACGACAGCCGCCGCCGTATCGAAGCGCTGGAAACCGAGCTGCAAATCATCGCCCGCGAGCATGCCATCGGTATTGCGATTGGTGCGCGCCAGACCAACAGCGAAGCGCTGCTGAGCGCTGAACGTGAGCGCCTCGCCACGCTGGAAAGCCGCTGGGCGGAAGAGAAAACCCTGGTGGACGAACTGCTCGCTACCCGCGCGACGTTGCGCGAGAAAGCCGGCGCCGTAGACAGTGGCGACGACGCCTTGCGCGAGCAACTGGTCGACCTGCAGCAGCGCCTCAGCGCACTGCAAGGCGAAACCCCGCTGATCCTGCCGACCGTGGATTACCAGGCCGTGGCCTCGGTGGTCGCCGACTGGACCGGCATCCCGGTGGGCCGCATGGCACGCAATGAACTGGAGACGGTGCTCAACCTCGACCAGCACCTGAAGAAACGCATCATCGGCCAGGACCACGCCCTGCAGATGATCGCCAAGCGCATCCAGACCTCCCGCGCCGGCCTCGATAACCCGAGCAAGCCGATTGGTGTGTTCATGCTCGCCGGTACTTCGGGCGTGGGCAAGACCGAAACCGCCCTGGCCCTGGCCGAAGCGATGTACGGCGGCGAGCAGAACGTGATTACCATCAACATGAGCGAGTTCCAGGAAGCTCACACGGTGTCGACCCTCAAGGGCGCGCCGCCGGGCTATATCGGCTACGGCGAAGGCGGTGTGCTGACCGAAGCGGTGCGGCGCAAACCGTACAGCGTGGTGCTGCTGGACGAGGTGGAAAAAGCCCACCCGGACGTGCATGAGATCTTCTTCCAGGTGTTCGACAAGGGCGTGATGGAAGACGGCGAAGGCCGCGTGATCGACTTCAAGAACACGTTGATCCTGCTCACCACCAACGCCGGTACCGAGCTGATTTCCCGTGTCTGCAAGGACCCGGCAAACATCCCCGCGCCCGAGGAAATCGCCAAGGCCCTGCGCCAGCCGCTGCTGGAGATTTTCCCGCCGGCGTTGCTCGGTCGCCTGGTGACGATTCCGTATTACCCGCTGAGCGACGAGATGCTCAAGGCCATCACTCGCCTGCAACTGAACCGCATCAAAAAGCGCGTGGAAAACACCCACAAGGTCACCTTCGACTACGACGACGCGGTGGTCGACCTGATCGTCTCGCGCTGCACCGAAACCGAAAGTGGCGGGCGCATGATCGACACCCTCCTCACCAACAGCCTGCTGCCGGACATGAGCCGTGAATTCCTCACGCGCATGCTCGAAGGCAAGGCGCTGGCGGGGGTGCGGATCAGCAGCCGGGATAATGAGCTGCACTACCAGTTTGGCTGACGGAATGCGGTTAAAACTGTGGGAGGGGGCTTGCCCCCGATGGCGGTGAATCAGTCACCTGATGCATCAACTGACACACCGCTATCGGGGGCAAGCCCCCTCCCACATTTGAATCCGGTTTCTTCAGTTATTTAGTCATTAAGAGACGCCCGATGCTATTCAACCAAGCCTCACGCCTGGCCCAGATCACCAGCCCCCTCGGGCCGGATGTGCTGTTGCTCAATGAAATGGGCGGCGGCGAAGAGTTGGGACGGCTGTTCAACTACGAGCTGCAACTGACGTCCCTGGACGCCAACATCGACCTCAACCAGTTGCTGGGCAAGCCGATGAGTGTGGGCCTGCAACTGGCCGACGGTGGCGAACGGCACTTCCACGGCATCGTCGCGCGCTGCAGCCAGAACATCGACAAAGGCCAGTTCGCCAGCTACCAGGTGACGCTGCGCCCATGGCTGTGGCTGCTCAGCCGCACCTCCGATTGCCGGATTTTCCAGAACCTGAGCATCCCGCAGATCATCAAGCAGGTGTTTCGCGACCTGGGCTTTTCCGACTTCGAAGACGCCCTGAGCCGGCCGTACCGCGAGTGGGAATACTGCGTGCAGTACCGCGAGACCAGCCTGGATTTCGTCAGCCGCTTGATGGAACAGGAAGGCATCTACTACTTCTTCCGTCACGAGCAGGACCGCCATGTCCTGGTGCTGGCCGACGCCTATGGCGCCCACACCACGGTGCCGGGCTACGCCTCGATTCCGTATTACCCCAGGGACGAGCAGCAGCGCGAACGCGACCATATGCATAACTGGCACCTGGCGCAGGAGGTGCAGCCCGGTTCGCTGGAGCTCAACGACTATGACTTCCAGCGGCCCAGCGCGAGCATCGACGTGCGCTCGGCCATGCCGCGCCCGCACACCGCCGGCGACTACCCGCTGTACGACTATCCCGGCACCTACGTGCAGAGCGCCGACGGCGAACACTACGCGCGCACCCGCATCGAAGCCCTGCAAACCCTGCATGAACAGATCGAGTTCGCCGGCAATGCCCGTGGCCTGGGTTCGGGCCACTTGTTCAGCCTTACCGGCTTCAGCCGCCAGGACCAGAACCGCGAATACCTGATCGTCGGCTGTCGCTACGACATCGTTCAGGAAAGCCTGGAAACTGGCAGCGGTTCGGGCTCGGCGCAGTTCGAAAGCAGCCTGACCTGCATCCCCGCGCAACAGAGCTACCGCACCCTGCCCGCCACCCATCGGCCCGTGGTCAAAGGCCCGCAAACGGCGCTGGTGGTCGGCCCCAAGGGCGAGGAGATCTGGACCGACCAATACGGCCGCGTGAAGGTGCACTTCTACTGGGACCGTCACGATCAATCCAACGAAAACAGCTCATGCTGGATTCGCGTGTCGCAGTCCTGGGCCGGCAAGAACTGGGGCTCGATGCAAATTCCAAGGATTGGCCAGGAAGTGATCGTCAGCTTCCTCGAGGGCGACCCCGACCGCCCGATCATCACCGGGCGGGTGTACAACGCCGAGCAGACCGTGCCTTACGACCTGCCGGAAAACGCCACCCAGAGCGGCATGAAGAGTCGATCCAGCAAAGGCGGCACGCCGGCCAACTTCAATGAAATCCGCATGGAGGACAAGAAAGGGTTGGAGCAGTTGTATATCCATGCTGAGCGGAATCAGGACATTGTCGTCGAAGTCGACGAGAGCCATTCCGTGGGGCATGACCGGAATAAGAGTATCGGCCACAACGAGACGGTAACCGTCGGCAATAACCGCCTGCGCGTCGTCAAGCAGGAAGACATCCTCTCGGTGGGCCAGAGGAAGACCGACAGCGTCAGCCAGAGCTACGTCATCGAAGTGGGCGAGAACCTGCGCCTGGTCTGCGGTGAAAGCATCCTGGAGTTGAATGCGAGCGGGCAAATCAACCTCACCGGCGTGCAAATCAGCTTCTATGCCAGCGGCGACGCCGAGTTCAACACCGGCGGCGTGCTGCACCTGAACAACGGCGGCGGCCCCGGTGCCACGCCCGATGGCCAGGGCCAGAAAAGCGCTATCGACGCCAACATTAAAGCCGCGTTCCCCGCGCCTAAAAGCTCCTGACGAGACCTGTTTGCCATGACGTACCGGATCAACGAATTTCAGTTTCAATTGCCGGCGGGCGAGCTGCAGGACGCGACGATCAATATCCTCAAGTTTCCTGAATTGGGGACTTCATTGATCGTCAGCCGCAGCCTGCTGGCCGAAGGCGAAACCCTGCACAGCAACTTCAATGACCAACTCCGGCGCCTGGAAAAACAGGTGCAGGATTTGCGCTATCAACCCGGTGTGGACGTGCGTTTGGGCACCTCCCAAGAGGTGGAAGGCATTGAGCTGCGCAGCCAGTTCAACAAGGGCAACGACAAGGTGTTCCAGTACCAGTTGGCGCTGGTGCTGCCGGGAACGCGCAAGATGCTCGCCTTGAGTTACGTGAAGGCGGACAAGCTTGGGGAGGCCGAGGCCGCGCACTGGGCATTGATCAAAAACTCACTGTCGTTCGACGCTATTTCTTGATGAGCGGCCTGTATGTCTGACGCGTTATGGGCAGCCCGGATGGGCGATGCGCTGACCCACACCTCCATGATGGCCGATATCCTCGGCGGTGTGCTGGAGGTGGCGGCCAACGTGGCGATTACTGCGCTGGCGACCGCCGCTGTCGCAGCGGCTGTGGGGGTGACGATTGCTACTGCCGGTATCGGCGGCTGCATCCTCGGCGCTGTGGTGGGCATCGTCGTCGGCATGGCCATGAGCAAGACGGGGGCCGACAAGGGCCTCAGTAAGATGTGCGAGAGTTTCGCCAATGCGCTGTTTCCGCCAGTAGTGGAAGCCACCATTGCAGTCGGTTCGACCGACACCTTCGTCAACAGCATTCCGGCTGCGCGGGCCGCGGGTGCAATTCCCTCCCATGTCGCGCCCGCCGGGACCGAGCTGGAACCCGACGAACCCGAACCTGATGTCGAAACTGCGCCAGAGCCTGGCTTCCTCGACATGGCCGAGGGATTTTTCTCTCAACTGTGGCGCCCTACCGTTGCGTCGCCAGCACCCGGTGTCGTGCCGCTGCCCACCGACCTGGTCCTATGCGCCCGCCACCCGCCAATGCCCCCGCAGCTCCTTGCCGAGGGCTCCGATAAAGTCACCATCAACGGCCAACCCGCCGTACGCAGCGGCGACCGCAGCATGTGCGATGCGACGGTGGTTTCTTCAGGCCTGATTTCATCAAACGTCACAATTGGTGGCGGTACGGTAGTGGTGCAGGAGATTCGCAGCGGGAAGACGCCCGGTGTGGGGCTGGCGATTGAAGCTCTAATGATGCTCAAGGGCGCGAAGGGGAAAACGCTGAGTAATTTGCCGTGCATGTTGCTCAGTGGCGTGGGGTCTTACGCGGTGAGCCAAGCCATGGGGGCGATGGCAAACGCTGCGATGGGGTCGCCCAACCCCGTGCATGCGGCAACAGGCGCTAAAGTTCTGGGCAGCGATTTCGACTTGGACTTTTCCTTGCCTGGATTGTTGCCGATTGACTGGCAGCGCTTCTACAACAGCCGCGACGTTCGCCGCGATGGGCTGTTCGGTGCAGGCTGGAGCGTGCCTTATGAAGTCGCCGTGCAGATACTGTCTCACCCGGATGGCGGGGAAGAGCTGATCTATACCGATGAGCAGGGCCGTCGTATCAACCTGGGCTCAGTGGCGCTGGGTAGTGCGATGTTCAGCCCGGGCGAAGGTTTGAGCATTCGGCGTCACCGTAACGGGCAGCTATTGATTGAAAGCGACAACGGCCTGTATCGGCTATTTGACATATCCCCCGGCGACGCTTCGTCGCTGCGCCTGAGCCAATTGGGTGACCGCAACGACAATCGAATCTATCTGGACTATGACGCAGCGGGTCAACTGATGGCGCTGCGCGACACATTTGATCTGGTCCGAGTCGAGTTGATTCGCGAGCAAGGCCGTGTGGATCGGATTGAGCGGCTGTATCCCGATCATCGTCGGGAAGTCTTGGTCAGCTATGGCTACGACGAAGCCGGCGACCTGGCAGAAGTACGTGACGCTACGGATCAGGTCCAACGGCGCTTCGCATACGACGCCGGACGTCGCATGGTGGAGCATCAACTGCCTACCGGGCTGCGCTGCTTCTATGAATGGGGCTTGATTGAAGGCGTCGAGTGGCGTGTGACAGGTCACTGGACCAATGAAGGCGATCGCTATCATTTCGACTATGACCTGAACGTAGGAACGACACGTATCACCGACGGCTTACAGCGGGTAAGCACACGCGTTTGGAATACCCAGTATCAGGTTACCCAGTACACCGATAATCTGGGGCAAGCCTGGCTCTTTGAATGGAACGACGAACGCCAACTGCTCAGCGCAACAGACCCGCAAGGCGGACGCTATGAATACTGCTATGACGAATCTGGCAATTTAATCAGCGAAATGGACCCTCTGGGTCGGCGCGACACAACCCTTTGGCTTGATCATTGGGCATTGCCGTTAGTCGAGACCGACGCCGCCGGCAACAGCTGGAAATTCCTGTATGACCCGCGAGGCAACTGTATCCGTGAGACCGACCCTCTCGGCAACATCACACGCTATCAGTACGACACTCACGGTCAGCCTATTGAAATCATCGATGCCACCGGCAAACGTAAAAAACTCCGCTGGAACCAGGCAGGGCAACTGATTGAGCACGTCGATTGCTCAGGCTCGCCCACACGGTTCATTTATGATGCACGCGGACATTTGCAGGCTATGTCTGACGCACTGGGAGAGCGAACTGAATTCAAGCACGACACACAGGGCAGACTGATTGGGGTCCAACTGCCTGACGGTCGCGAAGAACACTATCAGCGCGATGCCAGCGGACAACTGGTCGGATACACGGATCCCGCCGGCCACAGCACCTTTTACCAATACACACGACGCGGTCAGGTACGGCAACGCACTGATGCCCACGGTCGTAACGTGCAGTTTGGATACGACGCTTATGGCCGTCTTCTGTCTCTGACCAACGAGAATGGCGAAAGCTATCGATTTTCATGGGATGCAGGCGATCGCCTGACCGAGCAACAGGATCTGGATGGCAGTGCCAAACGCTATGAACACGATTGCCTGGATAATGTCATCCAGTTTGAAAGCGTTCCTTCACCTTACGGCAGCGGGATCGGGCTAGTACCGGAAATAGCTGCCAAACCCATTGTTCATCGCCTCAAACGCGATGCAATGGGGCGGTTGAGCGCCAAGACAACCGATGATGGCCACACCCAATACACGTACGACATGTTGGACCAACTGACTGGCGTCCACTTTATGGACACGAGCGGCCAGTCACAGACACTAGCATTCTCGTACGACGCTCTCGGGCAGATGCTGGAAGAACAGAACCAAGCGGGTTTGTTGCAACATCACTACGATGAATTGGGGAACCTGATCCAAAGCAAACTGCCCGACGGGCGCTGGATCAATCGTCTTTATTATGGCAGCGGCCATCTGCATCAAATTAACCTCAATGGCCAGGTCATCTGCGATTTCGAGCGCGACCGGCTGCACCGCGAAGTACTGCGCACACAGGGTCAGATCAGTACCCAGAGCAACTACGATCGCTCAGGACGCCTGCGTGCACGGCAACGCCGAAAGTCCAGCCCGGGTGCGATGGGAGCGACATCGTTACAAAAGCAGTTCGAATACGACGCGGCAGATAATCTGATCACTAAGTTAGACCGGCACCCTTCGAACCAAGCTCGCCAGTTGCTGCACTACGATGCCACCGCCCGGATTATTGCCAGCCAAGACAGCGGAATGGGGCAGAACGAAACCTTTTCCTATGACGCCGCCGCCAATTTATTGGATGGGCCTCCAGCCGGTAGCGGACGGATTGTGCATAACCGTCTGCTGACTTACCAAGACAAACGTTATCGCTATGACGGCTTTGGCCGAATGGTCGAAAAGCGAAGCGGTCATCGTGGTGTACAGCACATGCGTTATGACGCTGAGCATCGTCTGATCGAAGTACGGAACCAGAACGGCAATGTGGTCCGCATGACCTACGACCCACTGGGTCGACGCATTGAGAAAAACGAGACGAGCAGCGGCGGTTACTTACTCGGGTCAACACACTTCAGTTGGGATGGCTTACGGCTCCTGCAAGAACACCGAAACAACCAGACCAGCCTCTATCTGTATGAAGAGGACGGTTATGAGCCATTAGCCAAGGTAGACGGCATAGGCGCTCAGCAAAAAATCCGGTACTACCATAACGATTTCAATGGCCTCCCTCTTGAGCTCACTGAAGCCGACGGCCAAACACTGTGGCAGGCTTCCTATCGAGTATGGGGAAACACCATACGGGAAACCCGTGAACCGTCTTACATTGAGGAGCAAAACCTTAGATTCCAAGGCCAGTACCTGGATAGAGAAACCGGGCTTCATTTCAATACCTTCCGGTTTTATGACCCGGATATCGGCCGCTTCACGACACCGGATCCTATCGGGCTACTGGGTGGGCTCAATTTGTACGCCTACGGTCCCAACCCGATCAACTGGATAGATCCACTAGGATTGTCCTGCACAAGCAAAAAACCTACAGCAGCCAGTCTGTCGGATAAGGATTTCGTCAAAAAAATTGCCAGCAAGGCGGAAAAATGGGGCGTTAAAAACAAACATGGTGCTGCAGGTACTGGTCCGGTCCAAGGCAGTAAAAAGCACACCTACGCCGACAAATTGCTAAACCGCTATCAGCGTATGACCGGTCAAAAGACTCACTTGGCGGTGGAGAAATCCTACTTGAAAGGCGTCGAGGTCCCGAAAGGAACCGCCGGCAGCGCGCGGCCAGATGTCTACAACAAAAATACCGGGGAAGTACTGGATTACAAGTTCACGAAAAACCCGAACGGGCCGATTAGCAGTCGACAACAAACCAACAATAATAATAACCTCCCGATAAAACCACCTTCACAGACAGCGATACACCCCTGAGACACCTTATGAAAAAAATGACGACCGCTGAAAAAAAGGCAATCACCCAAGACTGGAAAGAAGTGATGGGGACTTATGAAATATATAAACCCCTTCACTTACTAAAGCGTAACGGTCCTCTGTTGACCGGCATTTACCTCAAGCCCGTTTATGGTGAGGAACACTATGTCCCGGTATTCCACACGCACTCATTGATGACGTCGTTCCCAGTGGTCTCGCTGGTCGCGCCAACATCACTATTAAACAGTAAGGGTGTTGAGGAATCGATAAGTCCTTTGCGCCACTCAAATAAGTTCGAAGCACTTGTTGAGTGTTTTCGATCGCAATGTCCTACTGCGTTCCTCGATACAATTGCATGCACTACGCTGGACTCTATTTATCAAACTACTGTAGCCGGTAGAGATAATTTTCCAGTACAGGCCATGACCGACAACATATTGTTATTGGCTTGGTGCGAGAAGAGTGCAATGGCCCACGAACGCATCGAGCATTACAAGTCAATCCTTCAAGGATGGCCGGAAGGTGTGACTCAACGCGCAGGCGGAGCAGCAGGATGGGAGCGTGAAGTCAAAACGCTGATGGCCCCGGAAAATCTTGAAAACTCCGTTGCACAAGAATTAAAGAAGTTCAAACTGAGTCATTTCCCGGATCACTCGCTTGTGTGTGATTAATCAGCGAGCCCCCACAAAAAATGGGCACCCAATCCAGTTGGCGTGCCCATTCCTCTTACCGCCCCGCCTCCTTTCGAGACGGTACCGCCATCACGGATTGACGCTGTCTTTAAGCGATTTACCCGGCTTGAACGCAACAGTATTGCTGGCCTTGATCTTCACCGGCTCACCGGTCTGCGGGTTTTTGCCGGTGCGGGCGCCGCGGTGGCGTTGCAGGAAAGTGCCGAAGCCGACCAGGGTGACGCTGTCCTTGCGGTGCAGGGCGCCGGTGATTTCTTCGAGAACGGCGTTGAGGACGCGGTTGGCCTGTTCCTTGGTGAGATCGGCCTTTTCAGCGATGGCGGCGGCGAGTTCTGGTTTACGCATATGTGAAGCCTCTTTGACGGTTTTTTGTTGTTATGTCCGTGCTGCTCTCTGGTGGAGCAGCGCCAAGGCGCCGCAGGCTCTACTCTGCGGCAGACGGGAGTGAGGATGGCATGCCCTCGCACGCTCCGCCAGCCTCGCCGCGACCTTTCTATGGGTAAGAAGAGGCTGATTCCGACAGAACGACCGACATTTACGCCAGCAGCGGCGGAAGTTCCTTATTCAATGCCAGTTTTTCCATGACGGCGGTGCCGGTCAGCGCGTAGCCCAGCAGGCGACCGCTGGCGTCGCGGCACAGGGCCTTGATGTCGGCGCCCTCGCCTTCGACGCTCCATACGCCTTCGCTACCACGTGGAGGCGGTGAAACCACCAGCGGGCAGACCGGGGTCTTCACGGTGATCGGCATCGGCCCGTAGCTCACGGCGGTCGCGTTGCCGGCCAGGGTCTGGGCCAGGGCGCGGGCGCAGGTCATCAGGGGCATGACGTACAGTAGGTTCAAGCCATCGACCTCGGCACAGTCGCCCAGGGCGTAGATATTGGCGTGGGAGGTTTTGAGGTGGCGGTCCACCAAGATGCCACGGTTGATCTGCAGGCCGGCCGCCGCCGCCAGGTCTGTGCGCGGGCGCAGGCCGATGGCGGAGACCACCAGGTCGCACTGGATCACTTCGCCGTCCGACAGATGGGCTTCGAGTCCATCGGCGTTGCGTTGCAGACGATTGAGTACCGGCCCCAGGTGGAAGCGCGCGCCAATGCCTTCCAGCCGGGCCTGCACCGCAGCCGCAGCCGCCGGATGCAGCAGGGTCGGCATGACTTGCTCGCACGGCGCGACCAGGTCGACTTCATAGCCGCCAAGGATCAGGTCGTTGGCAAATTCGCAGCCGATCAGGCCGGCGCCGAGCAACAGCACGCGGCGTTTGCCGGCAGCGGCGGCGCGAAAGCGCGCATAGTCTTCAAGATCGTTGATCGGGAAAATCAGCTCGGCAGCGTCACCCTCGACCGGAACACGCACGGTCTCGGCGCCCCAGGCGAGGATCAGGTCGCGGTAGGTCACCGACTCCTCGCCGATCCACAAGCGCTTGTGGCCCGGGTCAATGCCGCTGATACGGGTGTGGGTGCGTACCTGGGCCTTGAGTTGCTCGGCCATGGCGCCAGGTTCGGCCATGCTCAGGCCATCGGCTTCCTTGTTCTTGCCAAAACCGGTGGAGAGCATGGGCTTGGAGTAGGAGCGCCCGTCATCCGCGGTGATCAGCAGCAATGGGGTGTCGCTGTCGAGCTTGCGAAACTCCCGGGCCACGTTGTAACCGGCCAATCCTGTGCCGATGATCACGACAGGTGAGTTCATTCCTTTCTCCTTGTAGTAAGTTTCGTAAACTTCAAATTAGCCGATTTCGATCATTTCGAAATCCATTTTGCCTACGCCGCAGTCCGGGCACAGCCAGTCTTCCGGGACGTCCTGCCACAGGGTGCCCGGAGCGATTCCGTCATCCGGCCAGCCATCTTTTTCGTCATAGATCAGGCCACAGACGATACATTGCCACTTTTTCATTACGTACTTCCTCAGGGTCCAGGCATCTTGGCCGACGGTCGATAGACCAGCGCTGCCGCTCGGCTCAGGGCGTTTGTACTGATCGCAGCCGGCAGATGCAAGTAGGATTGGCTTAAACGGCGGGTTCAGCCCGGCAAAAGTTCAGGACGCCATGGTAAGCTCGCCGCCTCTTTTGCTGCCAATATTGACTTGCCGTGCCGCACTCAATCGCCCCTTCCGATGCTTGCCGATGGCTGCCCCAGAGCCTTCTGAGCCCGATGCCTGCGCCCTTGACCCTCGATTGGCTGTTCGATGAAGGCTCGCTGACGCGGCGGCTGACTGGGCTGTCCGCCGGCAATTTCAGCGTGACGCCGCTGCTCGAGGGCTGGCAACCGTTGCGCGACGATGAATGCGCGGCGCTGGCCCTGCCGCCTGCCACTGTCGGCTGGGTACGCGAGGTGTATTTGCGCGGGCATGGCCAACCCTGGGTGTTTGCCCGCAGTGTCGCGTCACGCGGGGCATTGCAGGGCGACGGCTTGCATATGGATGAGCTGGGCAGCCGGTCGCTGGGCGAGTTGTTGTTCTGCGACCGCGCCTTTACCCGTCAGCCGATCGAGGTGTGCCATTACCCGGCACATTGGCTACCCGCTGCGGATCAGGCCGACGGGCTGTGGGCGCGCCGCTCGCGCTTCGATCGCGGGGCGCTGAGCGTGCTGGTGGCGGAAGTCTTCCTGCCGAGTGTGTGGCAGGTGCTGCATGACCATCCGGAGAACCGCTGATGTACCAACGTGTGCTCAAATCCTTGAATCGCCTGAACCCCAGGGCCTGGGATTTCATTCAACTGACGCGCATGGACAAGCCCATCGGTATCTACCTGCTGCTGTGGCCGACGCTATGGGCGCTGTGGATCGCCGGCAAGGGCTCGCCGTCGCTGCTCAATATCGTGATTTTCGTGCTGGGAGTGGTACTGACCCGTGCCGGTGGCTGCGTGATCAACGACTGGGCCGACCGCAAGGTCGACGGGCATGTGAAGCGCACCGAGCAACGTCCGCTGGTCAGCGGCAAGATCAGTTCGAAAGAGGCGCTGGTGTTTTTTGCGCTGCTGATGGGTATCAGTTTCCTGCTGGTGCTGCTGACCAACGCCAGCACTATCCTGCTGTCCCTTGGCGGGCTGGCGCTGGCGGCAAGCTATCCGTTCATGAAGCGTTACACCTATTACCCGCAGGTGGTGCTGGGCGCGGCGTTCTCCTGGGGCATGCCGATGGCGTTCACGGCCGAAACCGGGCATCTGCCGGCCGAGGCGTGGCTGCTGTACATCGCCAACCTGTTGTGGACAGTGGGTTACGACACCTATTACGCGATGACCGACCGCGACGACGACTTGAGGATCGGCGTGAAATCCACCGCGATCCTGTTCGGTGATGCTGACCGTGTGATCATTCTCACCCTGCAGGGCCTGGCGCTGGTGTGCCTGTTGCTCGCCGGGGCTCGGTTCGAGCTGGGCGGCTGGTTTCACTTGGGGCTGCTGGCGGCGGCAGGCTGTTTTGCCTGGGAGTTCTGGTACACCCGGGACCGGGACCGCATGAAGTGCTTCAAGGCGTTTTTGCACAACCACTGGGCCGGGTTGGCGATTTTTGTGGGGATTGTGGTGGATTACGCGGTTCGCTGAGAGGGTTGCGGTGGCTGTAGCGACGCCATCGGGGGCAAGCCCCCTCCCACATTTTAAGGTGTTCACCCATCAACTGTGGGAGGGGGCTTGCCCCCGATGATTTCAGCAGCGCCGCGCAGTCAAGGCTTGATGATATGCCAAGCCCCACCCTTGCCATCCCCGGTCTTGTCACCGGCTTTCTTGTCATCCTTGTAGGTGTAGACCGGCTTGCCTTTGTAGGCCCATTGACTGGTCTGATCGTCGCGAGTAATCACTGTCCAGTCGCCAGCCTTGGTATCCGTAGACTCCGCCTTCAGCGGCGGCCAGTTGGTCGCGCACTGGTCCTTGCACGCAGACTTGCCGTCGGCGTCCTTGTCGAAGGTGTAGAGCGTCAGGCCTTTGTGATCCACCAGCATCCCGTCTTTCGTCATCGCAGGTTCTGCGGCAAACGCCAGGCCCGGCAGCGTCAACGCGGCCGTTACCAGCAGGGCTTTCCAGGAAATCGTGCTGTAAGTCATCGGAACCTTCCTTTTGTGGTTGTCAGGATTCGGACCCAAAGGGTAGTCCAGAGTGCCGTGAATTGCCCAAGGGACTAAATTACTGTCACACGACTGCAATAATTCCGTTATCTAATGCGGCGCAAGACAGTTAAATGACAAAGAGGATTTTTGAGCATGGTTGGCAGGAGCATTCTGATTGTTGACGACGAAGCGCCCATTCGCGAGATGATCGCCGTTGCGTTGGAAATGGCCGGCTACGACTGCCTGGAGGCGGAGAACTCCCAGCAGGCCCATGCCATTATCGTCGACCGCAAGCCGGATCTGATCCTGCTCGACTGGATGCTGCCCGGCACTTCCGGTATCGAGCTGGCCCGGCGCCTCAAGCGTGACGAGCTGACCGGGGATATCCCGATCATCATGCTCACCGCAAAGGGCGAAGAGGACAACAAGATCCAGGGCCTGGAAGTCGGCGCCGATGACTACATCACCAAGCCTTTCTCCCCGCGAGAGCTGGTAGCGCGCCTCAAGGCCGTGCTGCGCCGAGCCGGCCCGACCGACGGCGAAGCCCCCATCGAAGTCGACGGCCTGATCCTGGACCCGATCAGCCACCGCGTGACCATCGACGGCAAGCCGGCTGAGATGGGCCCGACCGAATACCGTCTGTTGCAGTTTTTCATGACCCACCAGGAACGCGCCTACACCCGCGGCCAACTGCTGGACCAGGTGTGGGGCGGCAATGTGTACGTGGAGGAGCGCACCGTGGACGTGCATATCCGCCGTCTGCGCAAAGCCTTGGGCGATGCCTATGAGAATCTGGTACAAACCGTGCGCGGCACGGGCTACCGGTTTTCTACCAAGGGCTGAGCCAGCTGGTTGTAGACTCAAGAGCCTGACTTAACAGCTGACAAGGACGCATGTTCAAGTGAACCAAAACTGGCATGGCACCCTGATTCGCCACATGCTCCTGCTCGTCACCGGTTGCCTGCTGGTCGGGTTGATCAGTGGTTATTACGGCTGGAGCCTGGCCATCGGCATCGCGCTGTACCTGGGCTGGACCCTCAAGCAACTGCTGCGCCTGCATGAATGGCTGCGCCAGCACAAACCCGACGAAGCACCGCCCGACGGCTACGGCCTGTGGGGCGAAGTGTTCGACAGCATTTACCACTTGCAGCGCCGCGACCAACGGGTGCGCGGGCGCCTGCAGGCGGTGATCGACCGGGTACAGGAGTCCACCGCCGCGCTCAAGGACGCGGTGATCATGCTCGACAGCGACGGCAACCTGGAATGGTGGAACCGCGCCGCCGAGACCCTGCTGGGCCTCAAGACGCCCCAGGACAGCGGCCAGCCGGTGACCAACCTGGTGCGCCACCCGCGCTTCAAGGAATACTTCGAGCAGGAAAACTACGAAGAGGCCCTGGAAATCCCCTCACCCACCAACGATCGCGTGCGCATCCAGCTGTACCTGACGCGCTACGGCAACAATGAGCACTTGATGCTGGTGCGCGACGTGACCCGCATCCATCAGCTGGAACAGATGCGCAAGGACTTCGTCGCCAACGTCTCCCACGAGCTGCGCACGCCGTTGACGGTGATCTGCGGCTACCTGGAGACGCTGCTGGACAATGTCGACGAGATCAACCCGCGCTGGAGCCGCGCCCTGCAGCAGATGCAGCAGCAAGGCTCGCGCATGCAAACCCTGCTCAATGACTTGCTGCTGCTGGCCAAGCTTGAGGCCACCGACTACCCCTCCGATAACCACCCGGTGGCGGTGCAAAGCCTGTTGAAAACCATCAAGAACGACGCCCAGGCGCTCTCCGGCGAACGCGGCCAGCAGATCACGCTGGACGCCGACCCGACGGTGCTGCTCAAGGGCAGCGAAGGCGAGCTGCGCAGTGCGTTTTCCAATTTGGTGTTCAACGCGGTGAAGTACACCCAGGACAAGGGCAACATCCGCATCCGCTGGTGGGCCGACGAACAGGGGGCACACCTGAGCGTGCAGGACTCCGGCATCGGTATCGACGCCAAGCATCTGCCACGCCTGACCGAACGCTTCTACCGCGTCGATTCCAGCCGCAACTCCAATACCGGCGGCACCGGGCTGGGCCTGGCGATCGTCAAGCATGTGCTGCTGCGCCATCGGGCACGCCTGGAGATCAGCAGCGTGCTGGGGCATGGCAGTACCTTTACCTGCCACTTTCCGCCGGCGCAGGTGACGCGCTCGCAGCTCGTCGGGAATGACGAATAACTCAGCCATGGCACTAATTTGAATGTGGGAGGGGGCTTGCTCCCGATAGCGGTGTATCAGTAGCAGATGTGTTGACTGACACCCGGCTATCGGGGGCATGAGGTGGTCAACTTTTTCCGGACACCTCAATCGGTGTTTTCAGGCTGTTTGCCGCTCGTACTGATTGGGCGGCAAATAGTCTAACGATGAATGCATTCGTCGTTCATTGTAGAACCGCACAATGTAATCCGTGACGTCCCTGATTGCTTCATCATGATTGGCATAGTCCTTCCTCCAAACACGCTCCATCTTCAGGTTCAAGAAGAAACGTTCCATGACTGCGTTGTCCCAGCAGTTGCCCTTGCGGCTCATGCTGCAGCGCAAGCCATGTCGTGTCAGCATGGCTTGGTAAGTAGCGCCTGCATACTGGCTGCCCCGATCTGAGTGCGCGATCAGACCCGGTTTAGGCTGCCTCTGTGTGATGGCTAGTTGCATAGCACTGCACACCAACTCTGCGCGCATATGCGGAGCCATGGACCAGCCTACGATCTTGCGTGAATACAAATCCATGACAGCCGCCAAGTACAGCCAGCCGCTTCGAGTGCGAATATAAGTGATGTCAGCAACCCATGATTGGTTGATCTGCTCGGGGTTAAACTGGCGGTTGAGCAGGTTCTCAGCTACCGGGAAATTATGATTACTGTTGGTGGTATGAACGAACTTGCGCTTCCAGATCGGGCGTAAATCCTGTTGTTTCATCAGCCGACGGACCTTGTGCCGCCCAATGGATACGCCATCGCTACGCAGTGCTTTCATCACCCGACGACTGCCATAACAGTGCTCATTGGTCATGAACGTAGCTTTGACCTGAGCTGCAACCGGACAGACAGCTTTTGGCTTAAAAGACCGCTGACGAGCTTCATAGAACCCCGAACGGCTGATCCGCAAAACCCGGCAGATACGTATTACCGGGTAGGCCTTGCATTGCATTTGGTGAACCAATTGGTGGATCACTTCAATTCGCGGGCAAAGAAGGCCGTAGCTTTTTTTAATATATCGTTGTCAGTCTTCAGCTCGCGGATCTGCTGCTCAAGCTGACGAATACGCTGTTGCTCGCTGGTTAACGGTTTACCAATCCCTGTACCACCTAACTGCTCGGCTTGGTACTGCTGGACCCAGCGGCGCACGGCAGTGTCACTCAAGTCTAAATCGGTACAAACGGAGTTCACGCTCAGGCCTTGGTCAACAATCATCTTGCAGACTCTTAGCTTGAAAGCGGCGTCGAATTTTCTGTACTTCTTGGTCATGGAATACTCCTCAATAGGTGTAGTTTCACCTATTGAGGTGTCCGGGACTATTAGACCAGCTCA
>NZ_CVTU01000046.1:0-14814 GCF_900004965.1 Pseudomonas sp. 44 R 15 | reverse complement strand
CCGCCGTTGGGCGAAGGCCCGCCGGCCGACGCTGACGCCATCGACCGTGGCTGGCAACTGGTGCAGCGCGGCGTTTGGTTGTGGCTGCTGATCCTGTGCGCGGGGGCGCAATTTTATGCTTGAACATGGTGGTCGGCTGCGTAAGGCCGCAATTGAATACGGGATTGCCGAAGCGGATTGGCTCGATTTGTCCACTGGCCTGGCGCCCTGGCCGTGGCCGATCCCGGAGATTCCTGCGCGCGCCTGGGCGCGGTTACCCGAAGCCGATGACGGCCTGGAGAAAGTGGCCAGCGACTACTACGGCGCCGCCCAAGCGTTGCCGGTGCCAGGCTCCCAGGCCGCGATCCAGTTACTGCCGCGCCTGCGCCGTTCGGGCAAGGTCGGGGTGCTGTCGCCGTGTTATGCCGAGCACGCCGAGGCCTGGCGGCGTGCCGGTTATGTCGTACGCGAAGTGCAGGAGCAGGAAGTCGACTTCTTTCTCGACGGCCTCGACGTGCTGGTGGTGGTCAACCCCAATAACCCCACCGGCTTGAACCTGGCCCCTGAGCGCCTGCTCGACTGGCACGCGCGGCTGGCCCAGCGCGGCGGCTGGCTGGTGGTGGACGAGGCCTTCATGGATGTTACCCCGCACTTGAGCCTGGCCAGCCACACCCATCAGGTCGGCTTGATCGTGTTGCGCTCGTTTGGCAAGTTCTTCGGCCTGGCCGGGGTGCGCCTGGGTTTTGTGCTGGCCGAGCGCAAGTTGCTCAGGTTGTTGGCCGAACAGGTCGGGCCTTGGGCGGTCAGCGGGCCGACCCGGGTGATTGGCCAGCATTGCCTGAGCGACAGCGCCGGGCATGTCCGCCAGCGCACCCGTTGCCTTGAGACCGGCCAGCGTTTGTTCGACCTGCTGCAGCGCCAGGGCTTTGAACCCCACGGGGGCTGCGCCCTGTTCCAGTGGCTGATCACACCGCACGCCGAACGCTTGCACGAATTCATGGCCCAGCGCGGCATCCTGCTGCGCCTGTTCGTGCACAACAGCAGCGTGCGTTTCGGCCTGCCTGGCAGCGAGGCCGATTGGCAGCGCCTCGAGACGGCCCTGGCCGCCTATAAGGAAGTGACATGACCACGCTGATGGTGCAGGGCACCACCTCCGATGCCGGTAAAAGCACGCTGGTGACCGCGCTGTGTCGCTGGCTGGTGCGCCAGGGGGTTCCGGTCGCACCGTTCAAGCCACAGAACATGGCGCTCAACAGCGCGGTGACCGCCGAAGGTGGCGAGATCGGCCGCGCCCAGGCCGTGCAGGCTCAGGCCGCCCACCTGGCGCCCCACACCGACATGAACCCGGTGTTGCTCAAGCCCAACAGCGACACCGGTTCCCAAGTGATCATCCATGGCCGCGCCGTGACCAGCATGAACGCGGTCGCCTACCACGACTACAAGGCCATCGCGATGCAGGCGGTGCTGGCCTCCCACACGCGGTTGAGCCAGGCCTATGCGGTGGTCATGGTCGAAGGCGCGGGCTCGCCGGCCGAAATCAACCTGCGCGCCAATGACATCGCCAATATGGGCTTCGCCGAGGCCGTGGACTGCCCGGTGCTGTTGATCGCCGATATCAATCGCGGCGGGGTGTTCGCCCATCTGGTCGGCACCCTGGAGTTGTTGTCCCCCAGCGAGCAGGCACGGGTACAGGGGTTCATCATCAACCGTTTTCGCGGTGATATCGCGCTGCTGCAACCGGGGCTCGATTGGCTGGAGGCGCGCACCGGCAAGCCGGTGGTGGGCGTGCTGCCCTATGTGATGGACCTGCACCTGGAGGCCGAGGACGGTATCGACCAGCGCCAGATCGACAAGGCTGCCCAGGTGCTCAAGGTGGTGGTGCCGGTGCTGCCGCGCATCAGCAACCACACGGATTTCGATCCGCTGCGCCTGCATCCCCAGGTGGACCTGCAATTCGTCGGGCCGGGCCAGCCGATCCCGGCTGCCGACCTGATCATCCTGCCGGGGTCGAAAAGTGTGCGCAGTGATCTGGCGTATTTGCGTGCCAATGGCTGGGATACGGCCGTGGCGCGGCATTTGCGTTATGGCGGCAAGGTGCTGGGCATTTGTGGCGGGTTGCAGATGCTCGGCGAGCATGTGCATGACCCGCTCGGTCTGGAAGGAGCCGCCGGCTCCAGCGACGGGTTGGGGCTGCTGGCGTTCAGTACCACGCTTGCGCAGGAGAAGCAGCTGCGCAATGTGCGCGGACGGTTGCTGCTGGAGGATGCCGAGGTCAGTGGGTATGAGATCCATGCGGGGGTGACGAGCGGCGGGGCGCTGTCGAATGCCGCTGTGCGGCTTGATGATGGGCGCAGTGACGGTGCGCAGAGTGCCGATGGGCAGATTCTCGGGACGTACCTGCATGGCTTGTTCGAAACCCCGGCCGCGTGCAGTGCGTTGTTGCGCTGGGCGGGGTTGCAGGAGGTGCAGGAAGTGGATTATCACGCGCTGCGTGAGCGGGATATCGAGCGGTTGGCGGATTTGGTGGAGCACCATCTGGATACGGACTTGTTGCGCAGACTGTGCGGGCTTTGACGGTGTGTACGCGGACAGAATGTGGGAGGGGGCTTGCTCCCGATGGCGGCCTCTGGGCCGACCAGGATGTTGGATTGGACCGAGTACATATCCGTTTCTGCGGTAACGGCTGCTTAGGGTTCCGCCCTTACGGCGGCTCACTTTTGAAAAGCGCAAAAGTAAGCAAAACGCTCTTGCCCCACCACTCGGCACCTCGCTTAGGCTCGGTGTGCCAGCGTGGTTTAACGGGGCGCCTAAGATCAAGATCAAGAGCGACTCGCTGCGCATCGTGGTTAGGGTTGGGTGCTACTGAGTTGTGTAGACGGCCGCGGACTAAATGTGGGAGGGGCGGTGCGACGATTCGACTTGCCCCCGATAGCGGTGGGTCAGTTATCGAAGTTTTCACTGTTACTCCCTCATCGGGGGCAAGTCGAATCGTCGCACCGCCCCTCCCACATTGTTCGGTGGCGGCCTCAGCCGGTCGGCGGGCCTTGGAAGGTATGTGCTTATGCATCAATTAATTCTCGGCGGCGCTCGCTCGGGCAAGAGTCGGCTGGCCGAAAAGCTCGCCGGCGACAGCGGGCTGTCTGTGATTTATATCGCCACCAGCCAACCGCTGGACGGTGAGATGAATCAGCGCGTTGCCTTGCATCGCGAACGGCGTCCGGAGCATTGGGGGTTGATCGAAGAACCCGTCGAGCTGGCGCGTGTGCTGCGTGAAAACGCCGCTGCCGGCCATTGCCTGTTGGTCGACTGCCTGACTTTGTGGCTGACCAATCTGTTGATGCTCGAGGATGCCGAGCGCCTGGCGTTCGAGCGCGATCAGTTGCTGCAAACCCTGGCGTCGCTGCCGGGTGAAATCATTTTTGTCAGCAACGAGACCGGACTGGGTGTCGTGCCGCTGGGCGAATTGACTCGCCGTTATGTGGATGAAGCCGGTTGGCTGCATCAAGCCTTGGCCGAGCGGTGTCAGCGTGTGGTGCTGACGGTGGCCGGCCTGCCCCTGACTTTGAAAGGTACTGCGTTATGACCGATTCCTGGTGGCTCAACCCCTGCAAGGCCATCGATGCTTCTGCGCAGGAACAGGCGCGGGACCGTCAGCAGCAGTTGACCAAGCCCGCCGGTTCCCTCGGCCAGTTGGAAGCGCTGGCGGTGCAATTGGCCGGTTTGCAGGGCCGGGTCAAGCCCTCGGTGGATCAACTGTGGATCGCGATTTTTGCCGGCGACCACGGCGTGGTCGCGGAAGGCGTGTCGGCGTTTCCCCAGGAAGTGACCGGGCAGATGCTGCACAACTTTGTCACCGGTGGCGCGGCCATCAGCGTGTTGGCCCGGCAACTGGACGCGCAGTTGGAGGTGGTCGATCTCGGCACGGTGACGCCCTCCCTGGCGTTGCCCGGCGTGCGTCACCTGAATATCGGCGCGGGCACGGCCAACTTCGTCAACGGCCCGGCGATGACCCAGGCTCAGGGCAATCAGGCCCTGCAGGCCGGGCGAGACAGCGCACACCGCGCCCTGGAAAACGGCGCACAGCTGTTTATCGGTGGCGAGATGGGCATCGGCAACACCACCGCCGCCAGTGCGTTGGCCTGTGCGCTGCTCGATTGCCCCGTGGGTGAGCTGACCGGGCCGGGCACGGGTTTGAATGCCCAGGGTGTCAGTCATAAGGTGGCGGTCATCGAGCGCGGCCTGACACTGCACGGGGCCCAGCGCGACGACGCGCTGCAGACGCTGTTCAACCTGGGGGGCTTTGAAATCGCCGCGCTGGTCGGTGCCTATCTGGCCTGCGCCCAGGCGGGCATCGTGGTGCTGGTGGACGGGTTTATCTGCAGCGTCGCCGCACTGGTCGCCACGCGCCTGAACCCGGCTTGCCGCGAGTGGCTGGTGTTCGGCCACCGTGGCGCCGAGCCGGGCCATCGTCACGTGCTGCACAGTCTTGACGCGCAGCCTCTGCTCGAGCTGGACCTGCGCCTGGGCGAAGGCAGCGGCGCGGCGTTGGCGGTACCGCTGTTGCGCCTGGCCTGTGCGCTGCACGGGCAGATGGCGACCTTCGCCGAAGCGGCCGTGGCGGATCGTCCCGCATGACGTTGCACCTGGATGTGCTGCGCCACGGTGAAACCGAATTGGGCGGCGGCCTGCGCGGTAGCCTGGATGACGCCCTGACGGCCAAAGGCTGGGAACAGATGCGCGCCGCAGTCGCAGGGCGGGGGCCGTGGGACCGGCTGATCAGTTCGCCGTTGCAACGCTGCGCGCGCTTTGCCCAGGAGCTGGGCGAGCGTCTCAACCTTCCGGTCAGCCTGGAAAAAGACCTGCAGGAGCTGCACTTCGGCGCCTGGGAAGGGCAGAGCGCGGCGGCGTTGATGGAAACCGATGCCGAGGGCCTGGGCTTGTTCTGGGCGGACCCCTACAGTTTTACGCCGCCGCAAGGTGAGCCGGTGGGCGCGTTTTCCGAGCGGGTGCTTGGTGCTGTCTCACGTCTGCGCCAGGCCCATGCCGGTGAGCGCGTGCTGTTGATCAGCCACGGTGGCGTGATGCGGCTGCTGTTGGCGCGCGCGCGGGGTTTGCCTCGAGAACAATTGCTGAATGTCGAAGTCGGCCATGGCGGGCTGTTCAACTTGCAAGTCGCGACCGATGGCACGTTGAAGGAAGGAGGCTGACCATGCTGCCATTCTGGATCGCCTTGCAGTTCCTGAGCAGCCTGCCGATTCGCCTGCCGGGCATGCCGCAACCGCAGGAACTGGGGCGTTCGTTGCTGTTTTATCCGCTGGTGGGCGTGCTGTTCGGCGTGCTGCTGTGGAGCCTGAACGCGTTGTTGACGGGCACGCCACTGTTGCTGCACGCCGCGCTGCTGTTGAGCGCCTGGGTGCTGCTCAGCGGCGGCCTGCACCTGGACGGCCTGGCCGACAGTGCCGACGCTTGGCTGGGTGGTTTTGGTGACCGTGAACGCACCCTCACCATCATGAAGGACCCACGCAGCGGGCCCATTGCCGTGGTCACCCTGGGCCTGGTGCTGCTGCTCAAGTTCACCGCGCTGGTGACGCTGATCGAGCAGCACAATAGCGCTGCGCTGATTCTCGCGCCGCTGATCGGTCGGGCGTCGATGCTGGCGCTGTTTCTCACTACGCGTTATGTGCGCGCGGGTGGATTGGGTCAGGCGCTGTCGGATCATTTACCCAGGGTTGTCGGCCAGCAGGTGCTGATCCTCAGTGGACTGGCCTGCATCCTGATCGGCGGGTTCAACGGGGGGCTGGCGGTATTGCTCGCCGCAGTGTGTTTTATCGGGTTGCGCCAGGTGATGGTCAAGCGCCTCGGTGGCACCACCGGCGATACTGCCGGCGCACTGCTGGAACTGCTGGAAACGGCGGTGCTGATTGGACTGGCGTTGTAACACCTTCTTGCATTTGCACAACTCCGGGTATATACACGCTCCATGCTTGCCTCCCAATGTTTATGCACCAACCTGCGACGCGCCGCCCGTGGCGTCAGCAGGCATTACGACGGCGCCCTCGACGGCTTCGGGATCAACGTTGCGCAGTATTCCTTGCTGTGCAACCTGCAACGTCTCGATCAGCCGAGCATTTCCAGCCTGGCCGAAGCCATGGGCCTGGACCGCAGCACCCTGGGGCGCAATCTGCGCGTCCTCGAAGGTGACGGCCTGGTGCGGTTGGTCGAGGGTGATGACCTGCGCAATCGCCTGGTGGTATTGACCGAGGCGGGCCAGCAGCGTTTGGCGGCGGCCCTGCCGGCATGGGAAGCGGCGCAACAGAAATTGATCGATCAGCTTGGCGCGCAAAAGCGCGAAACCCTGTTGGCCTTGCTGGATGAACTGGCCTGAACGGCGGTTTGTTCGGCTACAAGCGGGTATATACCCGCGACGGAGAATAAGAAATGACCTCGATGTGGCGCACCAGTGGCTGGGTTCTTTTGGGGAGTGCGCTGATCCTGGCGCTGTCGTTGGGCGTGCGGCACGGCTTTGGGCTGTTCCTGGCGCCAATGAGCAGCGAATTCGGCTGGGGGCGTGAGACGTTCGCTTTTGCCATTGCCTTGCAGAACCTGATCTGGGGCCTGGCACAGCCGTTCACCGGGGCCTTGGCCGACCGCTTCGGCGCGACCAGGGCGGTGTTTGTCGGCGGCGTGTTGTACGCCGTGGGACTGGTGCTGATGGGCATGTCGGATTCGGCGTGGTCATTGTCCCTGAGTGCCGGGTTGCTGATTGGCATCGGCCTGTCCGGCACGTCGTTTTCAGTGATTCTCGGCGTGGTCGGCCGCGCCGTAGCACCGGAGAAACGCAGCATGGCCATGGGCATCGCCAGCGCCGCCGGCTCCTTTGGCCAGTTCGCCATGGTGCCTGGCACCCTCGGCTTGATTGGTTGGCTGGGCTGGTCGGCGGCGCTGCTGGCACTGGGCTTGATGGTGGCGTTGATCCTGCCGCTGGTGGCCATGCTCAAGGACAAACCGCTGCCGGTGACGCTCGGTCAACAAACCCTGCGCGAAGCGTTGAAGGAGGCGTGCTCCCATTCCGGGTTCTGGCTGCTGGCCTTCGGCTTTTTCGTCTGCGGATTCCAGGTGGTGTTTATCGGTGTGCATCTGCCGGCGTACCTGGTGGACCAGCATCTGCCGGCCACGGTAGGCACCACGGTGCTGGCCTTGATCGGCCTGTTCAATGTGTTCGGCACCTACACCGCCGGCTGGCTGGGTGGGCGCATGTCCAAGCCGCGTTTGCTCACCGGCCTTTACCTGCTGCGTGCGGTGGTGATCGGGCTGTTCCTGTGGGCGCCGGTCACCGAGGTCACGGCTTACCTGTTTGGCATGGCCATGGGCTTCCTCTGGTTGTCCACCGTACCGCTGACCAACGGCACGGTTGCCACCTTGTTTGGCGTGCGAAACCTTTCGATGCTGGGTGGGATTGTGTTCCTGTTCCATCAACTCGGCTCGTTTCTCGGTGGCTGGTTGGGCGGGGTGGTCTATGATCGAACCGGTAGCTATGACTTGATCTGGCAGGTGGCAATTTTGCTCAGCCTGCTCGCGGCGGCCCTGAACTGGCCGGTGCGTGAGCGGCCGGTGGCGCGCATTCAGGCGCAAATGGAGGCGGCATGAGTGCAGCACTGCGGTGCGTGATCCTGGCGGTGGCGCTGGTGGTGTTGCTGCTGGCCTGGTGGGGCTGGCAGCAAGGCGGCCTGGCGTTGATGCAGTTGGGCATGGCGATCTGTTAAGTTCTGTGTCTGAACCGAATCAAGGACCTTTGATATGTTGATGCGCTGGCTCGCTGTACCCGTCCTGATGGCTGCTGGCAGTGTGGCCCTGGCCGCCGGATGCCCGCCGTTGCTGGAGGGCCAATTGCCCAAGCTGCGGGCCAAGGAATCCATTGACCTGTGCCAGCGTTTTGCAGGCAAGCCTTTGGTGATCGTCAATACGGCGAGCTTCTGCGGCTTCGCTCCCCAATTCAAAGGCCTCGAAGCCTTGTATCAGCGCTATAAGGGCGAAGGGCTGGAGGTGATTGGCGTGCCTTCCGACGACTTTAAGCAGGAGGCCAAGACCGGTGAGGAAACCGCCAAGGTCTGCTACGTCAATTACGGCGTGACCTTCACCATGACCGAGCCGCAGAAGGTCAAGGGGCCGGACGCGGTGCACCTGTTCAAGAGCCTGGCGCAGCAGACCGACACGCCGCCGAAGTGGAATTTCTACAAGTACGTGGTGGATCGCCAAGGCAAGGTGATTGCCAATTTTTCCAGCCTGACCAAGCCTGACAGTCCCGAGCTGATCAAGGCAGTGGAGCAGGCGATCGCTTCCAAGCCCTGATAGCAAGTCATGATCGTTCCCACGCGGAGCGTGGGAACGATCAATCACATACAGGATCGTCCATTAAAAAGCCCCGCCTCCTTTGCAGGAGGCGGGGCTTTTTTATACCGCGATGAATCAGAAGCGGTAGGTCATGCCCAGGCCGAAACCGTTGGCACTGTTCTCATACTTGGCGTTGTAGCTGGCCAGTTGGTTGGCGCGTGCAACCTTGACGTCCTCTTCCTTCAGGTAGGAGTAAGCCACGTCGATGGTCATGTTCGGCATGACCTCGTAGCCCAGGCCCAGACTGAAGATGGTGCGGTCGCCGGTAGGAATGCGCGGCGAGCGATCCGTGTTGTTGGTCGGCGACTGGTCGAACGTCAGGCCGGTACGCAGTACCACCTGCTTGGTCAGCTGGTACGAAGTACCCACGGCGTACGCCCAGGTGTCATGCCAGTTCTGGTCTTCCTTGATGGTGCTGACCAGGCCGGGGGCCAGCGCGCCACCCGCTCCGGCAGTCACGCCTTCGTTCTTGACGGTGATGTCTTTCAGGCGGCTCCAGCGGGTCCAGGTTGCACCGGCGTAGAGTTTCCACGCATCGGTCAGGTCCTGGGTCACCGACAGGTCGTAGGACTCAGGCGTGTCGATCTTCAGCGAGGCGTCGTAGCGATTGCTGCGCAGGAACGGCGACGTCGCGGTCGGTGCGGTGACTTCGGTGTGGCCGTCCAGCTTGTAGCTGACCTTGGAGTGGTAGGTCAGGCCGACGCGGGTGGTATCGGTGGCTTGTACCAGCACGCCGATGTTGAAGCCCAGCGCGGTGTCGTCACCCTTGATCTTGATGTTGGTGTCGGGGGCGCGAGGGTTCAGCGTCAGGTCCGATTCCAGGGTACCGGCAATGCGGTTGATGGTCGGGCCAAAACCAACGGAAACGCGATCGTTGAAGGCGTAGCTGACAGTCGGTTGCAAAGTGATGACTTTCACTTCGCTCTTGCTGCCGAAGCCACGGCCCTGGAAGCCGCTTTCGTAGTCAGTCACCAGGCCGAACGGTGCATAGACGCCGAAACCCACAGCCCACTGATCGTTGAGTTTATTGGTGTAGAAACCGAAAGGGACGGCGGTGAACGGCACCATATCGCCCTTGTTGCTGCCACTGGAGCGACCGCTGGTATTGCTCAGGTCAGTGGACGCATCGATGGCCGCGACACCGCCGGTCACCTGCTGGCCGCTCAGGCGAGCCATACCGGCAGGGTTGCCATACACAGTGCTTGCATCATCGGCAGAAGAAGAGCGACCCGCGAAACCAGTACCCATTCCGCTGACGCTCTGTTCGTTCAGGGCGAAGCCGCTGGCGAACAGTTGGGAGGAGGCCATGGCAACGGCGAGGCTAAGTGTGGTCTTGAGCATTACTTTTTTCATTATTAGAACTCCGTGTGATCACCGCTGCGGAAAGTATCAATAAATTTCACATCGCGCTATAGGCTGTAATGCAGGAGATAGAGCGGTTTTGTAGGACAATCCGACCAGATTTGTGGTTTTTTGGCGAATCTTGCAAATTGCCCGGTCAGCAGGTCGCGTGTTTCATGGGGCAGACACAGGTTTGCCGGGCCTGGGAGAAATCTCACAAACGTTCTTGAGGGTGAAATATTTTTAATAATGACGGGCCCGAGAAGGCGGGCTTGGCAGCGGTGAATCGGATCTCAGGCCCGTCGCAAGCGGATCATGCCGCTTGAGTTGAAGTGTAGTGTCATACTCAACCTGTAAAGGACTGTTTTTAAAACATCTTTGTTATTCGGTTATAACGTTTATATCTATTTGTGATTAGTAAGAATTCTTTGGGTGAATTCCAGGCAATAAAAAACCCTGTTTTTCAGACAGGGTTTTGTGTTTCAGCGACTCGGGTCGATCAGGCAATCAATGCCTGACGGGTACGCTCGATCACGGCCTGCAGCGGTTCAGCGCTGGAGTATTGATCGGGGTACAGGCGTTCGCTGTGACGCGCGATGCCGTGTTCGTTGACCAGGGTGAAGCTGAAGCAGCCTTTGCGAGCGGCCATGATCAGGCAGTTCATTGGGGCAAAAGCATTGGTGAGGGTGCGAATGGCATCCTGAGTATGGATTTGAGCGTTCATATTATGGGTGTTCCTACAAATGACACAGATAAGAACCGTGCCGTATTAAAACGTTCCAGTGACGTTGATCACCATTGATCAAACGAAGAACCCGACTGGAACAAAGCAGCCAGTTTGAAGCGCTATTGAATGAGGCGCGCTTTGGCTGGCAGGTAGGTACTTAGGAGGGCAGGCAACACAACAGGGGCAAAGGTTCTGGGCCCCGGGTGAAGATCCTGATCAATTTGCAGGTTGGTTCGGTCAGAGTATGGAGACTTCGCGACACCCTTTGCTTGTTCAAAGGCCGTGTCGTCGCAAGTGATACCTGGAAACCATCGAGGTGGTCGATCCCATGTGATTCAGGGATATGTTCGACCAGAATTGACTTTCAGCTTGGTACTAACGCTGCGGATAGTAACGGATCGAAACAGGGAAGGGAAGGGGTCCCGTAAAAAAATCCCGATCAGCCCCCCAGCAGCCCGCGATAGACCAGCACGGTGATCGACGCGGCCAACGTACAACCGAGTGCGTAGGCGGCGAGGGTCAGCCTCAAGGACTTGCCGGTCTCGATGACCCGAATGACATCACGCATGTCGCCGATCCCGCCTTCTCCCAGTTCGATGCACAGACTTGACGCGGTCAGAGCGGCGGATACCAGGATAGCGATGGCAAACAGCGCGCCGTCCGGGGACGGTAACAGCGCATTGATGGCCAGGGATGTCGCACAAATGGCCAGCAGCAACGTGGCGAATAACAGAATTCCTTTCATCGGCCCTGCACGGTTGCGTTGTCGGTGGAGAAGTGTGGCGAGCGGCGACCGCTTTGAAAAGTCCCCAGGCCTGCAGGCAGTAACATTTTCCCGGCCTGTCGGAGCAAAAAGGCCCGCGATATAACCATTGACTGGGTAGTTGTGCACATTTGTCGCAGCTTGTGTAACTTCAGGGGCAGCGGCCCCGGAGCCCGCTCATTTGCCTGCAATCAAAATTTAAGTCAATGAAAAATCTGGCTTTTTTTTATTGGTGAAAAAATCGTCAGTTTGACTGCGGCCCCCGTTCCATGGGGCTTTGCGCGAGTTAAAGCGGGGTTGTCCACTGAGTTATCCACAGCTTCTGTGGATTGTCCCAAGCGCTTGCTCTAGAACGGGCGTGCAGCGTTTTTTCAGCTTTACTTGTACGAAAAAAAGAGTAGAGTGGCGCGCCTTCCGGTCTGCCCCACAGTGCTTTATGAAGTTTCGCTCAGTATCACCTTCTGTTACCGACACTCCCCAAACTGTTACCGCGCCCAAGCGCTTCTCGTTGAAGGTCGCCTTGTGGCTGCTCGACAGCGCGCGCCTGGGGCAGAGTACCAACATCAAGCACTTGGCCGGCCGTCTGCTCAAGCAGCCTGCCCGTGAAGGCGTGGTGGCCGCGCAGAGCCGCCTGGGCCAACTGATGTGCCGTGAATGCGGAAATGCCCGCGACCGGCGTATCGGCCAGGACCTGCTGCGTTCGGCGGCCCGTGCCGGTGATCGCCGCGCCCAGCGCGAATTGGGCCAGGTCGAAGACTGAGCTGTCCTCCCGTGCCTTGCTTGGTTAACCTTGCTGTTTTTGGGTGAAGGCAGAAATGACTATGGTGTTCGACTGGACCAGTGTCGCCCTCGGCCTTGCGGGCGCAGCCCTGCCGTTACTGGCGTGGTGCTGGCAGCTTCAACGGCGGCTGACCGCGCGCACCACCGGTTGGGAGTTGCTGGAAGAGCGCCTGGCCACCGCGCAACTGGCCCAGGAAGGGCTTGCCGCGCAGTTGGACGCCAGCCGCGACGAGATCAGCGATCTGAGCCAGGCCAATGCCGCCAAGCAGGCCGACCTGGCTGCGGTACGCCGCGAAGTCGAGCTGTTGCAGATCGACCGCGATAACGCCCGCGACGCCGCCCACGCCTGGAATATCGACCGCAGCGCCAAGGAAACCGAACTGCGCCGCCTTGACGCCCTGGCCGCGGCCCTGCGCGCCGAGCTGCGGGAACAGCAGGACAGCCATCAACAACGTCTCGCCGACCTGCAAGGTTCCCGCGATGAGCTGCGCGCGCAGTTCGCCGAACTCGCCGGGAAGATTTTCGACGAGCGCGAACAACGCTTTGCCGAAACCAGCCAGGAGCGTCTCGGGCAGTTACTCGACCCGCTCAAGGAACGCATCCAGTCCTTCGAGAAGCGCGTTGAAGAAAGCTACCAGAACGAAGCCCGCGAACGCTTTTCCCTGGCCAAGGAGCTTGAACGCCTGCAGCAATTGAACCTGCGCCTGTCGGACGAAGCCACCAACCTGACCCGCGCCCTTAAAGGCCAGAAAACCCAGGGTAACTGGGGCGAACTGATCCTCGAGCGGGTGCTGGAACATGCGGGGCTGGAAAAAGGTCGCGAGTATCAGACCCAGGTCAGCCTCAAGGGCCCGGATGGCGAACGCTTCCAGCCGGACGTGCTGATCATGTTGCCGGGCGACAAGCAGGTGGTGGTGGACTCCAAGGTCAGCCTGACCGCCTACCAGCAGTACGTCGCAGCGGATGACGAGGTGATTGGCCAGGCGGCGTTGAAACAGCATGTGCTGTCCTTGCGCAATCACGTCAAAGGCTTGGCCGGCAAGGATTACAAGCGCCTGGAAGGCTTGCACAGCCTGGATTTCGTGCTGTTGTTCGTGCCGATCGAAGCGGCGTTTTCCGCAGCGCTGCAAGCCGAGCCGAACCTGTTCCAGGAAGCCTTTGACCGCCATATCGTGATTGTCAGCCCGACCACCTTGCTGGCCACCCTGCGGGTGATCGACAGCCTGTGGAAGCAGGAGCGTCAGAGCCAGAACGCGCGGGAAATCGCCGAGCGCGCCGGTTGGTTGTATGACAAGTTCGTGCTGTTTATCCAGGATCTGGACGAAGTGGGTAATCGCCTGCAACAGTTGGATAAGGCTTACAGCGCAGCGCGCAACAAACTGACGGACGGACGCGGGAATCTGGTCAGTCGCACCGAGCAGTTGAGACTGCTTGGCGCCCGGGCGAGCAAGAGTTTGCCGGCGGATTTGCTTGAAAGGGCAATGACCGATTCTGACGGCGTGGCGCATCTACCCGAATGAAAACGCAGATCAAAATGTGGGAGGGGGCTTGCCCCCGATGGCCATAGATATCTACACAACTCTGAGCTGGTCTAATAGTCCCGGACACCTCAATAGGTGAAACTACACCTATTGAGGAGTATTCCATGACCAAGAAGTACAGAAAATTCGACGCCGCTTTCAAGCTAAGAGTCTGCAAGATGATTGTTGACCAAGGCCTGAGCGTGAACTCCGTTTGTACCGATTTAGACTTGAGTGACACTGCCGTGCGCCGCTGGGTCCAGCAGTACCAAGCCGAGCAGTTAGGTGGTACAGGGATTGGTAAACCGTTAACCAGCGAGCAACAGCGTATTCGTCAGCTTGAGCAGCAGATCCGCGAGCTGAAGACTGACAACGATATATTAAAAAAAGCTACGGCCTTCTTTGCCCGCGAATTGAAGTGATCCACCAATTGGTTCACCAAATGCAATGCAAGGCCTACCCGGTAATACGTATCTGCCGGGTTTTGCGGATCAGCCGTTCGGGGTTCTATGAAGCTCGTCAGCGGTCTTTTAAGCCAAAAGCTGTCTGTCCGGTTGCAGCTCAGGTCAAAGCTACGTTCATGACCAATGAGCACTGTTATGGCAGTCGTCGGGTGATGAAAGCACTGCGTAGCGATGGCGTATCCATTGGGCGGCACAAGGTCCGTCGGCTGATGAAACAACAGGATTTACGCCCGATCTGGAAGCGCAAGTTCGTTCATACCACCAACAGTAATCATAATTTCCCGGTAGCTGAGAACCTGCTCAACCGCCAGTTTAACCCCGAGCAGATCAACCAATCATGGGTTGCTGACATCACTTATATTCGCACTCGAAGCGGCTGGCTGTACTTGGCGGCTGTCATGGATTTGTATTCACGCAAGATCGTAGGCTGGTCCATGGCTCCGCATATGCGCGCAGAGTTGGTGTGCAGTGCTATGCAACTAGCCATCACACAGAGGCAGCCTAAACCGGGTCTGATCGCGCACTCAGATCGGGGCAGCCAGTATGCAGGCGCTACTTACCAAGCCATGCTGACACGACATGGCTTGCGCTGCAGCATGAGCCGCAAGGGCAACTGCTGGGACAACGCAGTCATGGAACGTTTCTTCTTGAACCTGAAGATGGAGCGTGTTTGGAGGAAGGACTATGCCAATCATGATGAAGCAATCAGGGACGTCACGGATTACATTGTGCGGTTCTACAATGAACGACGAATGCATTCATCGTTAGACTATTTGCCGCCCAATCAGTACGAGCGGCAAACAGCCTGAAAACACCGATTGAGGTGTCCGGAAAAAGTTGACCACCTCA
>NZ_CVTU01000099.1:192185-236659 GCF_900004965.1 Pseudomonas sp. 44 R 15 | reverse complement strand
GCCGACCTCTTGCAAGCCTTCCTGCGCGGTGCCGGCCTCGATCAGTTGCGTCTGGATCGGGCCGATGCCTGCGCCCAGATGGAAAGCATCGGCCGCAGCTACCGCCTGATGGTCGAAGGCCTGATCGACGTGTTGCGTGCCCGCACCAGCCTCAAGGGCGAATTTCGCATGCAGCAAACCATGATCCGCCCCGCCGAAAACAACCCGTTGAAATTCGCTCCGAATGCCGACGAAGCGTTACTGCTGCTGCTTCGTCACGGCAACCCGGCCTTCATGGCGCCGGACGTTGCCGTGCGTGACAGTTTCGACGACCTGCGCGCGCACCAACTGGCCGTGATGGCGGGTGTGGAAGCGGCGCTCAAGCACTTGCTGCTGCGCTTTGAACCGGCGCAATTGGAGGAACGCATGGGCAAGCCCGGTGGCCTCTCAAGTATTTTCAACGGCTCGCGCCAAGCCCAGTACTGGCAGCAATTCACCGAGCTCTACAGCAATATTTCCCGCGAGGCCCAGGAAGATTTCCAGGACCTGTTCGGCCGCGAATTCAGCCGGGCCTACGAAGCGCACAGTGCACGACAGCGACGCTGAGCCGCGTCGCAGTAATGGATAAAACGGATAGCTAAAAACGTCATTGAGGACGCAGGATGATTCCCAGGTTTTTACTTGCAGCCGCCACCGCGCTGCTGCTGACGGCGTGTGCCAAAGACGCGACCAAACCCGAAACCGCCGCCGACGCTGAAGCGGACACGGCCGCCGTCGAGCTGCATTTTCACGCGATCGCCGGGCTCAACCCCGGTGCCAGCGGGCAGCCCGCGCCCGTGCGGGTGCGCATTTTCGAGCTGAAAAACGCCGCGACGTTCGCGCGCTCCGACTACTTCGCCCTGGCTGACCGTGCGCAATCCACCCTTGGCCTGGACCTGCTGGACCAGGACGAAGTGGTGATCCAGCCCGGCCAGCAACTGAGCATTCAGCGCGATCTTGACCCGGCCACCCGGCAGATCGGCCTGCTGGTGGGCTACCGCGAGCTGGACCGTGCGCAATGGCGCGCCGTTATCAACGTGCCGCCACGCCAATACAGCGAATATCAGATCAGCCTCGATGTGCGTGCCGTGCGCGCCGACGTCGTGGCTACCCCCTCCAGCCCAGCCCAATAACAAGCAATCGGAGCCCCCATGTCCTGGAACAATCGCGTGGTCTGGTCGGAAGGCATGTTCATCGGAACGCAGCACTTCCAGCAGCATGACCGTTACCTGGAAAACCTGATCGACGCCCGCAGCCGCCCTTTGTCCGCGGGTGCCTGGGGTTTTTCCGAGTTGCTGATCGACCAGGGCCTGCTCGCCCAGGGCAAGCTGGCAATCGTGTCGGCCCGTGGCCTGCTGCCTGACGGTACGCCGTTCAATATCCCCCAGGACGATCTGGCGCCGAGTCCGCTGAACATCGACGACAGCCTGCGCGACGGCCTGGTGTACTTGGCCCTGCCGCTCAAGCGTGCCGGTGCGCGTGACACGGTGGATGAAGGCGAGGCGTTGGAAGCCGCGCGTTATGTGAGCCAGGTGCGCGAAGTGCGCGACGATAACGCGCCCTTCGAAAACCGCGCGCCGGTGGCCGTGGGTTCCCGCGCCCTGCGCCTGCTGACCGCCCAGGACGGCATCAGCGACTACGCCGCCATCGGGCTGGTGCGCATCAAGGAAAAGCGCGCCGACCGCGCACTGGTGCTCGACGACACGTACATTCCGCCCGTGCTGGATGTAGCTGCGAGCAAGCCGCTGACGGCCTTTCGCAGCGAACTGCTCGGCCTGCTGCACCAGCGTGGCGAAGCCCTGGCCGGCCGCGTGGTCGCGTCGGGTGCCGGTGGCGCATCGGAAATCGCTGACTTCATGCTGCTGCAACTGGTCAACCGCGCCCAGCCGCTGATCCAGCATGTGAGCCAGTTGAGTCCGTTGCACCCGGAGCGTTTCTTCAGTGAGCTGGTGAGCCTGGCCGGTGAGTTTTCGACATTCTCCACCTCTGGCCGCCGCCCCCAGGAATATCCGCAGTACCAGCACGACGATTTGGCCCTGAGCTTCACCCCGGTCATGGCCGCCCTGCGTGAGGCGCTGTCGATGCTGATCGACAGCAAGGCCACGCCGATTCCGATTGTGGAGAAAGCCTACGGTATCCATGTGGCGATGCTGGCGGACAAGACCCTGCTCGACAGCGCCAGTTTCATCCTCGTGGTACGCGCCGACGTGCCCGGCGAAACCCTGCGCGCGCGCTTCGGCCAGCAGAGCAAAGTCGGCGCGGTGGAGCACATCCGCGACATGGTCAACCTGCAATTGCCGGGCATCGGCCTGCTGCCATTGCCGGTGGCGCCACGCCAATTGCCCTACCACGCGGGCAGCACCTATTACGAGCTGGACCGCGGCAGCGAGCACTGGCAGCAGTTGAGCAATTCCGGCGGTTTCGCCTTCCACATCGCCGGGCAGTTCCCGGGCTTGAACCTGGCCTTCTGGGCGATCCGAGGATAATCCGCGATGCATCCCAATGATGATGACCGCACTCAGTTCATGCCGCGCCCGGGCGGCCGAGCACCCGAACCTGCGCGCGCGGAACCTGCACCGTTGTCGATGCCGGCCGCGCCGATGCTCACCGGCAAAAGCCAGGGCCTCAACCCGCTGGAAAGTGCCGCCGGCCCCTTGCTGGCCTTGCTGACGCGGTTGCGCAACACCATCGCGCACCCGGCGCCGGCCAGTTTGCGCGCGCAATTGCTGGCCTATCTGCGCCAGTTCGAAGAGCGCGCCGAAGCCGCCGGCGTGGCGCGCAACGAGGTGCTGCTGGCGCGTTACGCGCTGTGCACCGCCCTCGACGAAGCCGTGCTGAGTACGCCCTGGGGCAGTACCAGCGATTGGGGCAAACAGAGCTTGCTGATCACCGTGCACAACGAAGCCTGGGGCGGTGAAAAGGTCTTTCAACTGCTCGACCATTGCCTGCAAAGCCCACGGGAACGCCT
Source organism: Pseudomonas sp. 44 R 15 (assembly GCF_900004965.1). Classification (NCBI taxonomy): domain Bacteria; kingdom Pseudomonadati; phylum Pseudomonadota; class Gammaproteobacteria; order Pseudomonadales; family Pseudomonadaceae; genus Pseudomonas; species Pseudomonas sp. 44 R 15. The sequence goes on along the minus strand of NZ_CVTU01000099.1, from coordinate 233,673 downwards.
GTACCTGCTGGAGCTGCTGTACCTGTGCATGTGCCTGGGGTTTGAGGGCCGCTACCGCGTGATGAACGACGGGCGCAGTCAATTGGAAGCCTTGCGCGAGCGCACTGCCGCCGCGATTCGCAGTGCCCGTGGCGAACACGAGCGTGAGCTGTCGCCGCACTGGCGCGGCGTGACCGTGGCGCGGGATCGCCTGGCGCAATTCATGCCGCCGTGGATCGCCGTGGCGATTGGCCTGGCGCTGTTGCTGGCGCTGCTGTTTGGCCTGCGCATGAAGCTGGCCTCGGATGCGGAGCCGGTGTTCAAGAATATCCATGCCCTGGGCGAGATCCCGGTGCAGGCCATCGACCGTCCGGTGGCGCAACCGAAAGTGATCGAGCGGCCGCGCCTGGCCGGCTTTCTGGCTGAAGACATCAAGGCCGGCCGCGTGGCTGTGGAAGACAAGGTCGACCGCTCTGTGGTGACGATTCGCGGTGATGAGCTGTTTGCGTCCGCCAGTTCCAGCATTGTCGATGACTACCAGCCGCTGATGCTGCGCATCGCCGACGCCATTCGCAAGGTCAAGGGTCAGGTGCGTGTCACCGGTCACAGCGACAACCGTCCGATTGCGACGTTGCGCTTCCCGTCGAATTGGGCGCTGTCCGAAGCGCGGGCCAAGTCGGTGCTGGAGATCCTGGCGGCCAAGACCGGCCAAGGTGACCGCTTCAGCGCCGAAGGCCGCAGCGACACCGAGCCGTTGGCGACCAACAGTACTGCCGAAGGCCGTGCCCGCAATCGTCGGGTTGAAATCACCGTATTGGCGGAGGGCGTCGAGTGAAGGCGTTTTTCAGTTTCATGATTCGCTGGGTGATCCCTGTGCTGGGGTTGATCGCCCTGGGCCTGATCATCTGGTTTGTCGGGCCGTTGCTCGACGTATTGGTGCCCGAGGGACGCCGCTGGGCGCTGATCATCCTGGTGTTCGCGCTGTGGATTGCCTACCGCGTGTTGCGCATCATCCAGGCCCGCCGCCAGGCCGCCGAAGTGATGCGCAGCCTGGCCGCCGAAACCCCGGCCGACCCCAACAGCGTGGCCACCGCCGAAGAGCTCTCGACCCTGCGCCAGCGCATGGACGAAGCCCTGACGCTGCTCAAGAAAGCCAAGCTCGGCGGCGACGAACGCCGCAATCTGTATGAGCTGCCGTGGTACGTGATCATCGGCCCGCCGGGTTCGGGCAAGACCACCGCACTGGTCAATTCCGGGCTGCACTTCCCGCTGGCGGCGCAATTGGGCGCCGGTGCTGTGCGCGGCGTCGGCGGCACGCGCAACTGCGACTGGTGGTTTACCGACCAGGCCGTGCTGCTCGACACCGCCGGGCGCTACACCACCCAGGACAGCAACTCCACAGTGGATAAAGCCGCGTGGCTGGGCTTTCTCGACCTGCTGAAAAAACAGCGCTCGCGTCGACCCATCGACGGCGCCTTCATCGCCATCAGCCTGTCGGACCTGCTGCTGGGTACAGACGCCGAGCGCGCCGCCCATGCCGCTGCGATTCGCCTGCGCATCCAGGAGCTGTACACCCAACTGGGCGTGCGCTTCCCGATCTACCTGATGCTGACCAAGCTCGACCTGGTGCCGGGTTTCATGGAGTTCTTCGACAACCTGAGCAAGGAAGAGCGCGCCCAGGTGTGGGGCATGACCTTTGCCCTGGACGACGGCAAGCACAGCGACAGCCCGCTGGTGCACCTGCAAAGCGAATTCGCCGGTCTGGAACAGCGCCTCAACGAACGCCTGGTCGAACGCCTGCAACAGGAACGCGACCCGGCGCGGCGCGACCTGATCTACGGTTTCCCGCAGCAATTCGGCGCCTTGAAGGACTGTCTGCAGAGCTTCCTTGAGGGCGTATTCAAACCCAATGCCTTTGAAGAGCGCGTGCTGCTGCGCGGCGTGTACTTCACCAGCGGTACCCAGGAAGGCAGCCCGATTGACCGCCTGATCGGCACCATGGCCCAGAGCATGAACCTGGACCGCCAGCACCTGGCGCGCCAGAGCGGCACCGGGCGCAGTTACTTCATCGAAAAACTCTTCACCGCCGTGGCCTTTGCCGAACGTGGCCTGGTCGGGGTCAACCCGAAAGTCGAGCGGCGCCGCAAGTGGCTCGCCCGGGGTGTCCTCGCGGCCACGGTGGCCTTGGTGGTGGTGGTCAGCAGCCTGTGGTGGGTGAGTTATCGCGCCAACCAGGCGTATATCGCCCAGGTCGATCAGAAGGTCGCACCCCTGGGCCAGACCGTGCAGAACCTGAGCCCGGCGCAGCGTGACGTAGTGGCCGTGCTGCCCTTGCTCAACGCGGTGAAGCACCTGGCCGGGGATTCGCCAAGCTGGTCAGAGGGGCTGGGGCTGTACCAGGGCGACATGCTCGAAGCCGAATCTGCAAGCGTCTATCGCAAGTTGCTGATCGCGGTCTTCGCCCCGCGCCTGGTCACGCGCATCGAAGAGCAACTGCACGGCGGCGGCAACTCGGACTTCCTCTACGAAGGCCTCAAGGCCTACCTGATGCTGGCCGACAACGAGCATTACGACCCGGACTTCATCAAGGCCTGGATCGCCCTCGACTGGGACCGCAACCTGCCACGCGACCTGCCGGCCGATCAGCGCCAGGCCTTGACCGGGCACTTGCAGGCACTGTTTGACCGTCACCCACCGAATGCGCGTCTTGACCCACGCCTGATCGACGACCTGCGCCGCCAACTGCAACAACTGCCGGTGGCCCAGCGTGTCTACGACCGGGTCAAGCGCCAGAAACTGCCTGAAGGGGTACCGGACTTTCGCCTCAACGAAGCGGCCGGCCGTGATGCCGCACTGGTGTTCAGCCGCAAGAGCGGCAAGCCGTTGGGCGAGCCGTTGAGCGGGTTTTTCACCGCCAAGGGCTATCGCCAGGCGTTTTTGCTGAGCAGCCTGAACCAGACCGGCACCCTGGCTGAAGAGCAATGGGTACTGGGCCAGGCACAGGCCGACCAGCAGAACGTGGTCAGCCTGGCCGCCGATGTGCGCCGCCTGTATTTCCAGGACTATCAGCGCCAGTGGGACGCGTTGCTCGCCGACATCGACTTTGTGCCGATCACCAGCGTGGCCCAGGCTGCCGATGTGCTGCGAGTGATTTCCGGCCCCACCTCGCCGTTGAAGAAACTGCTGGTGGCAGTGGCCAGGGAAACCGACCTGCAGGCCGAAGAGCGCCAGTTGGCCGCCAAGAGCGTGCCGGTGGAGGGCGGCGTCGACAAGCTCAAGGAGCGTCTGGGCAGCCTGCTGGGCCAGGAGCAGCCGAGCGCCAGCGCGCCCGCAGCGGCGGATGATCCGGTCACCGCGCACTTTGCCGAACTCAACAGTATCGTCAGTAAAAACGAAGGCGAGCCGGCGGCTATCGACGGACTGCTGGCGGATATGAATGCGCTGTATGTGCAGGTCAGTGCAATGGTCGGTGCCAGCGGCGATGCGTTGCTTGGCGAAGCGAAGAACCAGGCGGCGGCTGCGGCCACGCGGGTCAGCCTGAATGCCGAGCGCCAACCGCCGCTGGTGCAGGGCATGGTCAAGTCGGTGGTCAATTCCACCACCAACAGCATGATGGGCGGGGTGCGTAACCAGCTGAACGCGGCCTGGGCCAGCGAAGTGGTCAACGTGTATCGCCAGTCCCTGGCCGGGCGCTACCCGATGTCGCCCGGCAGTGCGCGGGACGCGACCCTGGATGACTTCGGCCAGTTCTTCGGCGTCGGCGGGGTGATGGATAACTACTTCCGCAAGTACCTGCAGCCCTATGTGGACACCTCGGCGCAGACCTGGCGCTGGCAGCCGGGCGCGGCGCAGAAGCTCGGTATCGCGCCGGGCGTGCTGCAGACCTTCCAGCGCGCGGCGGCTATTCGTGATGCGTTCTTCAGGTCCGGTGGCACGCAACCTGTGGTGCGCTTCGAACTCAAGCCGGTGTCGATGGACCCGACCATCACCCAGTTCCTGCTGGACCTCGACGGCCAGCAACTGAGCTACGACCACGGCCCGAGCCGCCCGGTGGCGATGCAATGGCCGAACCCCGGCAGCATTGGCGTGGTGCGTATTTCCATCATGCCGCCGTCGGCCAGCGGGCGTTCCGGTGTGACGCTGGACGGCCCGTGGGCCTGGTTCCGCCTGCTGGAGCAATCGGACCTCACCCCCGGCAACTCGCCGGACCGTTTCAACCTGCGCCTGCGGGTCGACGGCGCGAGCATCGCCTACGAATTGCGCGCCAACAGCGCCTTCAACCCGTTCAAGAGCCGCGTGCTCAGCGGCTTCAGCCTGCCGGAGCGGCTATGACGACGCTGGGTTTCTACGGCAAGTTGGCCAGTCGCGGTGACTTTGTCAGCCGCGCCTTGCCCCAGAGTTTTATCGGCCCCTGGGACAGCTGGCTGGCGGCGGGGCTGCTCGCCAGCCAGAACAGCCTGGGCGGTGACTGGCTCAACGCTTATCTGGTCAGCCCGCTGTGGCGTTTTGTGCTGGCGCCCGGGGTGTGCGGACCGGATGCGGCGGCAGGTGTGGTGATGCCGAGTATCGACCGGGTCGGGCGGTATTTCCCGCTGGCCGTGGTGGTGTTGCTCGACCACGACACCAACCCCGCGTCTCTGGTCGGCGGGCCGGATGCCTGGTTTGAGCAGGCCGAAGAGCTGTTGCTCAGCACCCTGGACAGTGGCGCTACCTTCGAAAGCTTCAATGCCGGCCTCGACGCCCTGGGCGTTCCGGCGAGTGAGCCGCGTGCGGTCGACAGCCGTTTCGCCGGCCTGCAGCGCGTGGCCGCCACCGAGCCCCACGGGCGCATCACCGCGCTGGCCGAACAAGCCTGCGAAGGTGCCAGCCTGTGGTGGGGACGCGGTTCGCAGCGTATTTCTCCCGGTTTATTACGGTGTCAGGGCTTGCCTGCCGCCAGCGATTTTGCGCAGTTTCTGCTCGGACAAGAAGGTGTGGTGTAGATGGGGGCAACTTACAAATCCGCGAGCAAAAGCCATGTGGGCATGGTCCGCCAGGTCAACGAAGATGCGTGCCTGGAGCTGCCGGAGAACCGCCTGTGGGTGGTCGCCGATGGCATGGGCGGGCACGCGGCGGGGGATTACGTCAGCAGCCTGATCGTCGACAGCCTGCGCGCCGTCCCGGTGGGGCGCTCCCTCGACGAATACGCGGCCGCCTTGCGCAACGACCTGATCCGCATCAATGCGGCGGTACGTGAAGAGACCGCCAACCGTGGCGTGACCATGATGGGCAGCACCGTAGTGGTGCTGGCCGCGCGCGGCTTGCGCGGGGTGTGCCTGTGGGCCGGTGACAGTCGCCTGTATCGCCTGCGCGACGGTGAGCTGGAAAGCCTCTCGCGCGACCACAGCTACGTGCAGGACCTGCAAGACAGCGGCCTGCTCAGCGAAGCCGATGCCCGCGTGCACCCACGGGCCAATATCGTCACCCGCGCAGTGGGCGTGGAAGCGCAACTGGACGTGGCGTCGGTGGAGCTGTTGATCGCCCCCGGCGACAGCTACCTGCTGTGCAGCGACGGCCTGACCAAGACCGTCGAGGATCATGAGATTGGCGAAGTGCTCGGCCACGACGCACCGGATGAAATCGTGCGCAGCCTGGTGCACCTGGGGCTCAATCGCGGCGCGCCGGACAACATCACCACGATCGTTGTGAAGGTCTCCTCATGAAGATCGAGATCCCGGGCTATGTCATCGAAGGCGAGATCGGCGAAGGCGCCATGGCCAACGTCTACCTGGCGACCCAGCGCTCGCTGGAGCGCAAGGTGGCGTTGAAGGTGATGGCGGCAGCGCTGGCGGCCGATCCGACGTTCTGCGAACGCTTCCTGCGCGAGGGCAAGACCCTGGCGCGCCTGTCGCACCCGCACACGGTGACCATCCATGACATCGGCAATGTCGGCGAGCTGTATTACATGGCCATGGAGTACCTGCCCAACGGTACGCTCAAAGAGCGCATTGCCGCCGGGCTGACCCCGGAGCAGGGCGTGACGCTGATCCGCCAGATTGCCTCGGCGCTCGGTTATGCCCATGCCCAGGGGCTGGTGCACCGCGATGTGAAGCCGGCGAACATCCTGTTCCGCGCCGATGGCACGGCGGTGTTGTCGGACTTCGGTATCGCCAAGTCCCTGGACGACCGCACCCAGTTCACCCAGGCCGGTTTCGCCGTGGGCACGCCGAGCTACATGAGCCCGGAGCAGGCACGCGGTCAGGAGATCGATGGTCGCGCCGACCTGTATGCGCTGGGCGTGGTGCTGTACGAGATTCTGGTCGGCGAGTTGCCCTACCGCGGAACCGATGCGCTTTCGACGGCGCTCGCGCACCTGACTGAGCCGTTGCCGGAATTGCCGGTGCACCACGGCCGTTACCAGGAGGTGCTGCGCAAGCTGTTGGCCAAGGACCCGGCGGAGCGTTATCCGGATGCCGACGCATTAGTGCTGGCCCTGGACAACCTGCCGGCGGACTCGTCGGAGGCCACCTTGGTACGGCCGCTGCCGATCCCGCTGAGTTTTGACTTGGCGGGCATCACGCCTGTCACCGTCGACATACCCACCGACAAACCGCAGCCGCAGCCGATAGTGCGCCAACCGGTCGTGACGCCAACGCAGCACAACGCCCCGTCCGAACAGCGCCGTGGGCCAGTGTTGGCATTGGCCGCCGTGGCGGTTGCGGTGGCACTGGCCATCGGTGGTGCCAGCTATTGGTGGTTGAGCGGCGCCGACGAGCCGGTCAAGCCGCCCGCTGCCGTGGTGCCTGAAAAGGCGCCTGCAGCGGTGCCGCCAGCGGCGGTCGCGGTGGCTGATGGCGGCCAGCGTCCGTTATTGATGGCCGGCAAGAAAACCCTGTTCCAGCGCGTGCTCAGCAAGCCCGGCGCCAAGCTTTCAGCGGACGCGGGCAGCGCGCCGGGCAAGGCGCTTCCGGCGTTTTCCGTGCTCTACGTCTACCAACGCAAAGACATCGACGGCAGCCCTTGGGTACGTGTCGGCGCCGCCACCGACGGGCGCAGCGACGGTTGGCTGCCGGCCGCCCAGGTCAGCGACTGGAAGCAAAGCCTGGTATTGAAATTCACCGAACGCTCGGGGCGTGCGCCAGTGATGTTCCTGCGCCAGTCCGGCGAGGTGGAAAAACTGCTCGCCGATCCGGCTGCGGCGAAAAGCGCGTTGGCCAGGGCGCAGAACAACCGCGAGGACAACCAGCAAGTCCTGGCCCTGGAACCCACCGCCAGCGCGGTGCCGCAAAACCAGTTCTACCTGTTGCCGATTTTTGATTCCAAAGAGAGCTTCGACGAAAACGGCCAGCCGGTGCAGCTGCTCAACGTGGCGTCCATCGACCCTGGCAGCAGCGCAGTCGCCAGGCCTTCGGCGCCCGCAATCAATGCCCATGCCGACGCCTTCCGTACCGCCGTGGTGCTGGTGGTCGACACCACCGTGTCGATGCAGCCCTATATCGATCAAGTGCGCGATGTGGTCCACGAGCTGCAAACACGCATCGCCGAGCGCGGCGAGTTGGACAGCGTCAGCTTCGGCCTGGTGGGCTTTCGCAACAGCATCAAGAAAACCCCCGGCCTGGAATATGTGGCCAAAACCCTGATCACCCTCGATCAGGGCCGCGATCCGCAGCGTTTCCTCGACCTGGCGCGGCAGGTCAAGGCCTCGACGGTGTCCAGCCACTCGTTCAACGAAGACGCGTTTGCCGGCGTGATGCAGGCGGTGGACGGCATGGACTGGTCCGGCTACGGCGGGCGCATCATCCTGCTGGTCTCCGATGCCGGCGCGCTGCGCAAGAACGACCCGTTCGCGGCCACCCAGATGAACGAAGCCGAAGTGCGTCAGGCGGCGCTGGGCAAGCAGATCAAGATCTACGCGCTGCATCTGCGCACCGATGCCGGCAAGAAAACCCATGCCGGCGCCGAAAGCCAGTATCGCGTCCTCACCGCCGACGCCAACCCGCAGATCGGCGACCTGTACACCCCGGTGCCGGGTGGCGATGTGCGCAAGCTGGGCGAGCGCGTCGATGAGATCGGCACGGTGTTTGCCAACCTTGTGCATCAGGTGCGCAGCAACGCGCCGCAGCCGGTGCCGTTACTCAGTGCCGCGCCGAGCCTGGCGGACAAATCCGCAGCCGTCGGTTATGCCATGCACATGGACTTCCTCGGCCGCAAGACCGCCAGCCAGGCGCCGCAACTGGTCAGCGCCTGGACCGCCGACCGCGACCTGACCAACCCGGCGCTGCCGGCGTTCCAGGTGTGCGTGATGCTGACCAAGCTGCAACTCAACGACCTGCAACAGTCGCTGAAGTTGATCGTCGATGCGGCGCGCAAGACCCAAAGCTCGCCCAAGGACTTCTTCCAGGAAATCGCCAGCGCCTCGGCCTACATGAGCCGTGACCCGCAAGCCCTGCGCAAGGGCGGCAACCTGGCCGACGGCGGCCTGTTGGGCGAGTACCTGGAGGGGCTGCCGTACCGCAGCAAATCGCTGAACATGACCCAGGACCTGTGGTTGTCGTTGAGCGTGGCCGAGCAGGAGGATTTCATCGACGAGCTGGATTCGAAAATCCGTCTCTACGAGACCTTCCACAATGACCTGGCCAACTGGGTACGGTTCGGCGATGCCGAGCCGGGCGATGCGTTGTACCGCGTGCCGTTGTCGACGCTGCCGTGATGCTGAGCCTGAACGCGGTGCACAAGAGCCGGGGCGTCGGCAGCCAGCGCTACAGCCTGATAATTCCGGCGCTGCACCTGCGCGCGGGTGAGCAACTGGCGATTGTCGGGCCCAGCGGCTGCGGCAAGAGCACCTTGCTCGATATGCTCGCACTGGTGCTGGCGCCGGACCGGATCGGGCAGTTCGAACTCAACCGGATCGACATCGATGGGCTGTGGCGCGCCGACCGGCAAACCGATCTCGCCCAGTTGCGCAGCCGGCATTTGGGCTATGTGCTGCAAACCGGCGGGCTGCTCGAGTTTCTCGATGTGCGCGGCAATATTGCCTTGCCCCGGCAGTTGCTGGGTTTGAAGGACGACGGCAGCGTGGTGCACCTGGCCGAGCAATTGCAAATCAGCGATCAACTGCACAAGCGTCCGGCGGCGCTGTCGGTGGGCCAGCGCCAACGCGTGAGCTGCGCCCGCGCCCTGGCCCATGCACCGCAACTGGTGTTGGCCGACGAGCCGACGGCGTCCCTCGACCCGCTCAATGCCGAGCGCGTGATGCAAGCCCTGCTGGCCCAGGCCCGTGAACACCGCGCCGCCTGTGTGATCGCCACCCATGATGAACCCCTGGCCCGCGCCAGTGGCTTGCAGGTGCGCCGCATCGGTTGCCGTCGCGATGCCGACGGCGGTGTCACCGCGACGCTCGGGGAGGCCTGCTGATGCGCATCGGCCTGGTGGCGTCCCTTGCCTGGCAGGACTACCGCAACGATGCGTGGCTGTCGGCCTGCTCGGTACTGGCGCTGGTGGCAGTCATCGCGCCGTTGCTGGTGTTATTTGGCCTGAAATTTGGACTGGTTGGCAGTTTGACCCAACGCCTGGAGACCGACCCCGCGACCCGTGAAATTATTCCGTTGGGCGGCGGTCGATTCAGCAGCGCTTTCGTCGAGCAGCTTGGCCGGCGTAGCGATGTGGCGTTTGCCATACCGCGTACGCGGCAGATTGCGGCGACCGCGCAAGTGGGTGGCCTGGTTTTGGAAATGCTGCCGACCGCGCCGGGTGACCCGCTGCTGGCCGGCTTGCCGATCCCTGAGGGCCTGGACCAGATCGTGCTCAGCCACACCGCCGCCGAGAAGCTCGCGGCGCGGCCCGGCGACTGGCTGGAGACGCGCTTTGCGCGGCAACTGGCGGGGCGCGTCGAGGCCCAGCGGACGCGGGTGCAGGTGCGCGCGGTATTGCCGTTGGAGGCCTTTGCCCGTGACGGGCTGTTTGCGGACCTGGTGTTGCTGGAGGCGGTGGAAGATTATCGCGATGGCCGCGCCGTGCCGGCGCTGGGGTGGGCGGGTGACACCGTGGCGGTGGGCGAGCAGCGTGTGTACCCGGCGTTTCGCTTGTATGCGCGCGGACTCACCGACGTGGAACCGCTGCGCCTGTATTTCGCCGGGCAGAATCTGCTGGTGTCGACCCAGGCGCAGACCATCGCCCAGGTGCAGTCGTTGAGTCGTAACCTGTCGGTGGTCTTCTGGATCATCTGCGGGTTGGCCTTGGCCGGTGCGTTTGCGGCGACCTTCGCCGGCGCGTTGGCGGCGGTGGCGCGCAAGCGTCGGGAGTTGTCAGTGTTGCGCCTGCTGGGGTTTTCCACCGCCGCGTTGTTGCTGTTCGTGGTGCTGCAGGCGCTGTACAGCGCGAGTGTTGCCGCGGTGCTCAGTGCCGGGTTGTATGGCCTGGCCGAGGCGGGTTTGAACCGATTATTCGTGCAGGTGCCGGGCGAATACGCCAGTCATCTGTTGGCGCGTCACTACGGCCTGGCCCTGGCTGCCGTGCTCGGCGTCAGCGCCGTGGCGGCGGCGTGTGGGGGTTGGCGAGTGGCGCGTATCCAGGCTTCTGAAGGAATCAGAGATGTTTAAGTTACTGGGCGCCTGTATGGCGCTGAGCCTGGCCTCGCTGGCCTGGGCCGATGAGGCAAGCGACAAGCTCGACAACCCCAAGCCGTTGCCGGACGACGTGAGCCTGCCGCTGCCGTGCGAAGGCCAGATGGTGTTCCGCTACGCCTATGTGTTGGCCCAGGGCACCCTGGACGACCGCGAGGTCAGCCTCGGCTATCCCTTTGCCGAAGGCGAGGCGGGCTACCAGCAATCGTTTATCTCCGGTTACCGGCGCGACTTCATCAATGGCCAGTTCACCCTCAAGGATCTGCCGAAAGACTGGAACAAGGTCATCGCGCCGCTGATGCCCAAGACCGACGCCAAAACCCCGCTCAAGCCGATGCTCTACTTCATCGGCAAGTACGAAGTGACGGCCCGCCAGTACGCCCAGGTAATGTCCCAGGCGCAGTCCCTGGCCAGCGGCGAGCCGGCCCCTGCCTGCGATGCGCCTGAGGGCATGGCCGGGCGTCTGCCCAAAGTGAAATTGTCGCGTTTCGAGGCCGAGCGTTTCTCGGCGGTGTACAGCGCCTGGCTGATGAAATACCACCGCGAGTTGCTGCCGGTGAGCGGCCGTGGCGCCTCGGCCGACGATGGCGGCCTGGGCTTTGTGCGCTTGCCCACCGAAGTGGAGTGGGAGTACGCCGCGCGCGGTGGCCAGGCAGTGAGTCGTCAGGATTTGGAAGGGCGCCTGTTTCCACGCCGCGTCGAGGGCAGCGAAAGCGACGGGCCACTGGGCGATTACGCCGTGTTCAACCAGGTCGCCGGTGGCACCGGGCAGGCCGCGCGGTTGATGCCCATCGGCACCAAATTGCCCAACCCGATCGGTATGTTCGACGTTATCGGCAACGCTGCGGAAATGGTCCAGGAATCCTTCCAGCTGGTGCACGCCGGGCGCCGCCAGGGCACCTATGGCGGCTTCGTGGTCAAGGGCGGCAATTACCTGGAGGGCGAAGGCACGTTGTTCACCGGCATGCGCCGCGAATACCCGCTGTTTGCCGCCGACGGCACCGAGCAAAGCAACGAGACCACCGGGTTTCGCGTGGCGATTGGCGCGCTGTCGGCGCCGCGTTCGCGCTACAAGGAACTGTTCGCCCAGTGGCAGAAAGAAGGTCGCCTCGCCTCGCTGACCGACGCCATCGACGACGCCCAGGACCCGACCAAGCGCCTGGACAGCATCATTGCCGCCAGCGTCGATCCCAAGCTGCAAGCCGAACTGGGACTGGTCAACGAAGAACTCAAGCGCAACGTGTCGCTGATCGCCCAGCAGCGCGAAGAGGCGGCGGGCAACCTGATCCAGTCCGCTGCGTTGGTGGCCGAGACCATCAGCAACTACAACATCCGCCTGGCCAACCTGCAGAAAAGTCGCCAGCAGGCTGTGGATAACAAGGACACGGCCAGCGCGCAGTTATTTGACATGGCCATTACCAATGGGCGCAGCGCGCTGGATGGTGCAGTGTCGATTTACATCGACAACCTGGCCACCGGCACGCGCTACACCGATGCGGTGATCCAGGCCCAGTTTCAACGGATCAAGGAAGAGTTGGATCGCAAACCGGTGCTCGGCAAGAGCCTGGTGACGCGCGCAACACTGTTCGTTCGCCATGTCGGCAACTACCGCAAGCAACAGCGGGCCGACCCGGCAACGATCTTGAAGGAATTGCTCGCAGCAAGCGGTCAGCGGTCTTGATCGTTGGCTGTCCGGCGAGCTTGGAAGGGACTCAGACGGCGGTGGGCCGTGCTGGGCAAGTCAAACTTAATAGAGATCACACCTATGCTTTTTTCCCGTAAGTCGGTTTCCAAGCGTCACCTGCTGCTGATCGCGGCCGGTTTCAGCACCGTGCTGACCGGTTGCGCTACGTCGCCTGCGTCCAAGGTCGCGTCGAGCACCAAGGTCGAGTACTACCCGAACTGCTACGAGCCGGTGCAGCACCTGCGCGCCACCGACTCGAACATGACCAAGTCGGTCGTGACCGGTGCCGCGATCGGCGCGGCAGGCGGTGCATTGCTCGGCGCCCTGACCGGCGACAAGGAAAAGCGCGGCCGTAACGCGGCTATCGGCGCAGCGGGCGGTGCCCTGGCGGGCGGCGCGGCGGGCTACTACACCGAGCGTCAGAAGCAGATCGCCGATGACAACCAGCGCATCGCTTCCTACTCCACCGACTTCAACAAAAGCGCCTCCGACATCGACCGCAGCACCGCCTATGCCAAGGCTTCGCAGCAGTGCTACCAGAGCGCATTCACCAAGCTGGTGGCAGACCGCAAGGCCAAGACCGTCAACGACACCGAAGGCCGCAAGCGCCTGGCGGAAATCGTGGCAGGCTTGAAGGAATCCAACGACCTGATCGTTGCGGTCAACGGCAAAGCCAGCGAAGACCTGAACAACTACACCCAGGCCTACGAGAAAGACCTGCAGCAAGTGGGTGTGCAGCGTAACGACGTGGTCACCGTCGCCACTGCCGACACCACACCGGTCGCGCCGCCGGCCAAAGGCAAGAAAGTCGTCAAGCCGCCGAAAAAGAAAGTGCTGCCTGTGGTGCCAAAAGAAGCGGTGACCACCGAGAAGAGCATCCAGACCGTGCAGGCCAAGCAAGCTGAAAGCAAGCAGGTCGCCAGCGCCGGCAAGGCTCAGCTCGAAGGCAGCTGCCGCGATCCAAACCTGGCCGACTGGGCGCCGGTGCCTTGCCCTAACGTTTAAGCAACATGTTGCTATAAGCGTTAAACGCCAACCGATCTCCCGCTAAAGCGCGAGATCGGTGGCGTTCTCTTTGCAAATCGTTACACTGCTGCGGCCACTCAATAATTACACCGAGGCCGTGTGCATGAAATTTCGTCTTCTCCTGTGGGTGCTGGGCCTGATGATGGGCAAAGCCAGCCGCACCAATCCCGCCTTTCAGCAGCAGCTGGGTGACAAAGACCTGGCCTTCCAGTTGCAGACCCTCGACGGCAAGGTTGCCCGTCACTTCATCGTCAAAGACCAGCGCATCACCAGCCACTCGGGCGTACACCCGACGCCGGCGTTCGCGATTGCGTTCAAGGATGCCGCCTACGGCTTCGCCACGATGCAGGCGAAGAACAAGCAACTGGCGTTCATGACGGGGATTCAGGACAAGTCGATCCAGATCAAGGGCAACCCGGCGCTGGTGATCTGGTTCCAGGGGTTGACCAAGTATTTGAAGCCGAAGAAAAAGAAGTAGGCCTGATCGTTCCCACGCTCTGCGTGGGAACGCCGCTTTGGACGCTCCGCGTCCGCTCTTAAGGGGTGACGCGGAGCGTCACGGGATGCATTCCCACGCGGAGCGTGGGAATGATCAGAACTCGATCAATTAGGCCAGTTCAGCTTGCCCCGAGACGGTGACTACTCGATCAGCCAGCAACTGTGCCAGCTCGATTAACTGCGTAACGCCCAGCAGTTCCTCTCGTTTCGGTCCTTCAAGGTCAAAGGCCAGGTCGCAACTCAGCGCATTGGCCGAGGCGAGTGTTTCGCTGAGGTTGACCAACAGATCTTCAGTGCTGATTCCATCGGCCACGGTAAATAGCCGCACGGGGGGATTTGGGGTGGGTTTGATCATGGTGAAACTCCGGAGATATTAAAGGAGCTGCCATTGATCGCCGCGACGCGATGGGGGTGGCAGCTGTACGCAGGTTCGCGGACCGACTCTCCAGAACATCGGCATACCCGAAGGTATCCCGCGCACAGCCGCCATAGCGCCGCACAGTAGACGACAAAAAAGCGCCAACTGAAAGGACACGATGACGCTTTGGCGTCTGAAGAAATACGGGCCGCGACGCCCGACCGCTGTGTGTGCAGCGGTGTACGGAGACTAGGGATTGAGTGTCCTAGGGGCAACCTCAACGCCTTGTAAGACGTTTCTGTTTATCCCAATACCTGGCCGAACGGACAGTTGTTTGGCTTTGCGCCAGCCCAGCTGAAGAAAAAGAAGTAGGCTTTCAGGGAGACCGAGTTGGATTCATCGGGGGCAAGCCCCCTCCCACAAACGGCCATATTCCAAGGCCGGAACGCGATCAAATGTGGGAGGGGGCTTGCCCCCGATAGCGGTTTTACAGGCTATCGATTCAGCCCTGACTGAACTGGGAGGCCAGTTCGCGGAGCAGCACCTCGGCATCCAGCACCTTGCCCACCACTTCCTCAGCCTTCTCACGGCTCAAGCCCAGGCGCTCAAGCAGCGCATCCGGAATCGCCTCATCCGGCCCGGACCCAATCCCCCGGCTACGCAACAGGCGCACGGCCAGGCATACCAGGTTCGGGTATTCAGCGTACTGCCCGTCATAGGTGGGGTCGTGCTGGAAGCGCAGCGCGGTGGACAGCTCGTCCGGCATGTCCCAGTAGCGCATCAACCACGCACCGATCTGTTCGCGGCTGATACCGAGCAGGTGTTGCTCGATATAGCTGTGGCACACATGCGGGTTGACCTCCAGGTGGCGGCAGATCAGCGAGAAGTGCGGCGGGAATACGTGGGCCAGCAGCAGGTAGCCGAAGTTATGCAGCAGGCCGGCGAGGTAGGTCAGGCCGGCTTCGGGGCGCTGGGCGCGGGGCATGGCGCGGGTCAGCCCTTCAATCACGGCGGCGGTGTAGATTGATTGGTGCCAGTACGGCGTGGACTGGTGCGGGCGGTCCTTGGGCAGGCTCAGGGTTTTACCCAGGGCCAGGCCCAGCGCCAGGTTGATCACCAGATCGAAGCCCAGCACCCGCACGATGGCGTCTTCCACCGAGCGGATCTTGCCCGGCGAAGCGTAGTAGGGTGACGCTGCCCAGCTCACCACCTGGGCGGCCAGGGCCGGGTCGGTTTCAACTACGCCGGTGATGTCATCGATGGTGGCGTTGGGGTCGACGCGCAGTTTGATGATCTTCTGCGCGGTATCGGCCAGCGGCGGGATCTCGATGGTCGCTTCCAGGCGTTGCTGAATACGGCGGGCGGTGAAGGCCTGCATCGCCTGGGTGATTTCCTCGCGGTCATCATTGGGGCGGTCGAGGTTGGGGCGAATCTTGCTCAGCGGCTCGCCGAACTGCGCGGCGCTGGCTTTGGTCAGCATGGTCTTGAAGTGCTCGCTGGCGATTTCCAGCAGCAACCCGGCTTCGCCCGAATGCACCAACAGGCTCGACTCGTTGAGCAGGCTGCCTTCATACAGGCAAGGCGAACTGGTGAGTGGCGGCAGGCCCGGCAGCAGGTTCAGTTCGTGTTTGCCCAATATGCGCTCAACGCGCTCCGGTGCCACGGCGGTGAGGCGGCGCCCGGTGAGTTCGGTAAGGCGGTTGAGGTCGAGCAACTGGCTCTGGGGGAACAGCACCATGAGTTCGCCCACAGCATCTTCGAGCAGTACCGCCTGGACCTTTCGCGCAGGGTTCAGGCCAGGCTGTTCGATGACTTCCGTGTAGGGAATGGCGAGCTTTGCGAGCAGCGCCCGAATGACCGGCGGGGCGGTCAGTGGGGCTGTAGCGAGGGCGACTTCTGACATGGCCTGATCCAATTTCGTACAGTCACCGAAGTATAACCAGCTTGTTACACCTGTTGGTTGACTAACTTCGGTTTGTGATCGGGTGCGCGGCCCTTGTAGGAGCGAGCTTGCTCGCGAAAATCGTTAACGATAACGCTGGCATTCTGGATGACCGCGTCGTCAGGGTGGTTTTCGCGAGCAAGCTCGCTCCTACAGGGGGAGGGGCGTCAGACCTGGCCGTATTGCTGCCCGTGCCGCAGCCAGCGGTTGAGCAACGGGCTGACATGCTCCGGCCAACGCTCCAGCAGGGCTTGCGCTGCGTCGCGCACGGCGGGCAGCAGGTCGGCGTCGCGCATCAGGTCGGCGACCTTGAATTGCAGCAGGCCGGTCTGGCGGGTGCCGAGCATTTCGCCAGGACCGCGCAACTCGAGGTCTTTTTCGGCAATGACAAAACCGTCGTTGGTTTCGCGCATGATGCCCAGCCGTTGGCGGCCGATCTGCGACAGCGGCGGGTGATACAGCAACACGCAATGGCTGGCGGCGCTGCCCCGACCGACGCGGCCGCGCAATTGGTGCAGTTGAGCCAGGCCCAGGCGCTCGGGGTTTTCAATGATCATCAGGCTGGCGTTGGGCACGTCCACACCCACTTCGATCACAGTGGTGGCCACCAGCAATTGCAGGTTGCCGGCCTTGAACTCGGCCATCACCGCAGCTTTTTCGGCCGGTTTCATCCGGCCGTGGATCAGCCCCACCTTGAGTTCGCCCAGGGCGCTGGTGAGGTCTTCATAGGTGGTTTCGGCGGCCTGGCAGGTCAGCTCTTCGGACTCTTCGATCAGCGTACACACCCAGTACGCCTGGCGGCCTTCGGCGCAGGCGCCGCGCACCCGCTCGATCACTTCGACGCGCCGCGTGTCGGTGACCAGCACGGTGTTGACCGGCGTGCGGCCGGGCGGCAGTTCGTCGAGGATCGAGGTGTCGAGGTCGGCGTAGGCGCTCATGGCCAGTGTGCGTGGGATCGGCGTGGCGGTCATGATCAATTGGTGCGGGTTCATGCGCCCGCCGACGCCTTTCTGGCGCAGGGCCAGGCGCTGTTGCACGCCGAAGCGGTGCTGTTCGTCGATGATCACCAGCGCCAGGTTCTTGAACTGCACTTCGTCCTGGAACAGTGCATGGGTGCCCACCACCATGGGCGCGCCGGCGGCGATTTGCTCGAGGGAGGCCGCGCGGTTCTTGCCCTTGAGCTTGCCGGCCAGCCACGCGACTTCCAGTCCCAGCGGCTCGAGCCAGCGTTTGAAGGTGATGAAGTGTTGTTCAGCGAGAATTTCCGTGGGTGCCATCAGCGCGACCTGGTAACCGGCTTCCAGGGCCTGCAAGGCGGCGAGGGCGGCGACCACGGTCTTGCCCGCGCCCACATCGCCCTGGATCAGGCGCAGCATCGGTTCCTGCTGGCTGAGGTCGTAGGCAATCTCGTTGCCGACGCGTTGCTGGGCGCCGGTGGGGGCAAAGCCCAGGTTGGCCAGGTATTGCGCGGGCAGGCGCGTGGCCTTGGGCATCGCCGGAGCGCGCAGCGAGCGCATGCTTTCGCGCAGGCGCTGCTGGGACAGTTGATGGGTCAGCAATTCTTCGAAGGCCAGGCGATGCTGCGCCCAGTGATGGCCGAGGGCGAGCTCGTCGACATCGGCGTCGGCCGGCGGGTGGTGCAGGTAGCGAATCGCATCGGCCAGCGGTGCCAGTTGATAGTCGCGCGCCAGTTCCAGCGGCAGCCAGTCGGGCAGGCTTTGCGGGCCGAGCATCGTCAGGGTCTGCATGCACAATTGACGCAGGCGTTGCTGGGTGAGGCCTTCGGTCAGCGGGTAGATAGGCGTGAGGGTGGTGTCCACCGGAGGCGGTTCGTCGCCGGTTATGGCGCGGTACTCCGGGTGGTAGATCTCCAGGCCCGAGGCCCCCGGACGCGCTTCGCCGTAGCAGCGCACGCGGGTGCCGCGCTTGAGGCCTTCTTTCTGCGCATTGCTGAAGTGATAGAAACGCAGGCTCAGGCCGCCGGTACCGTCCTGCAGGCGCACCACCAGGCTGCGGCGCTTGCCCATGACCACGTCGGCGCCGCTGACAGTGCCTTCGATCACCGCGTCCTGACCAGGGCGCAAATGGCCAATGGGCACGACCCGGGTGCGATCCTGGTAGCGCAGCGGCAGGTGGAACAGCACGTCCTGAAGGTTTTCCAGGCCGACCTTGGCCAGTTTCTCGGCCATGGCTTCACCGACACCCTTGAGTGCCGTCACCGGCACCTGCGACAGCTCTGTCATACCGTTACTTAGCTCGCAGCAGGCGGTTTGGCCACCGAGCACAGGCGGATCGAGTCGGCGAGGATCTCAATCGCCTTGGGGCGCGGGAAGCTGGCGCGCCAGGCGATGGCCACGGTGCGGAAGGGCACCGGTGGCGTGAGTGGGCGCACTTCGATCACGCCGGGGGCGTAGTGATGGCTGTCTACCGCCGACAACGGCAGGATCGAAATACCCAGGCCGGACGCGACCATATGGCGAATGGTTTCCAGGGAGCTGGATTCCACCGTGGTGTGCTTGGCGCCGTCGTTGCCCTTGGTCAGTGTTGGGCAGGCTTCCAGGACCTGGTCGCGGAAGCAGTGGCCTTCACCGAGCAGCAGCAGGCTCTTGTCGTTGAGCAGACCGGCGTCGATGCTGTCCTTTTTGGTCCACGGGTGGGAGGCCGGCATCAGCACATAGAACGGCTCATCGTAGAGCGGCAGCGTCAGCACATCCGCCTCATTGAACGGCAGGGCGATGATGATCGCATCCAGCTCGCCGTTGCGCAGTTTGTCGCGCAGGACGTGGGTGAAGTTTTCTTCGATATACAGCGGCATCTGCGGCGCGACGCGGTGCAGTTGCGGGATCAGGTGCGGGAACAGGTAGGGGCCGACGGTGTAAATGGCGCCGACCTTGAGCGGTGCGGTCAGCTGGTTCTTGCCGGCCTGGGCCAGTTCGCGAATGCTTTGCGCCTGCTCCAGCACTTTCTGGGCCTGGGCAACGATGCCTTCGCCCACGGGGGTGAGGCGCACGGCGCTTTTGCTGCGCTCGAAAATCAGTACACCGAGTTCGTCTTCAAGCTTTTTCACGCCCACCGACAGCGTCGGCTGGCTGACGTGGCAGCGCTCGGCCGCGTGGCCGAAATGCTGTTCCTGGGCGAGGGTCACGATGTAGCGTAATTCTGTAAGAGTCATAGCGGGCGTCCATGAAGTTGCGGGCCAAGCATACCGGCTGCAATCGATAGACGCACGTTATCAGAACTTTGCTGGGGATTGAGCGTGGAGTGGCGGGAATTTTGCTGAAGCGAGCAAGCGAATGTGGGAGGGAACGCGCCCCTCCCACATTGCCCGGCTAGCGGCGCCGCTTGTCGATGTTGTAAACAAACGGTGCGACGAGTTCCACACTGCCGTTTTTCAACAGGTCGGCTGGCGGTTTGGGCAAGGGTTGAGCCTTGCGGATCATGTCCAGCGTCGCGCGGTCCAGGTCGGCGTTGCCGGAGCGGCCTTCCAACTCATAGGACAGCACATTGCCTTCGCCATCAACCACGAAGCGCAGGCGGTTCATGCCTTCCTTGCCACGCTGCTGCGCGCCCGGCGGGTACTTCTTGTACTTCTGCAGGTGTGCCAGCAGGGTACTTTGCCAGGATGCCTGGGCGGCCATCTGTTGTGCAGATGGGCCGGGGGCGGGCTGCGCTGATTTTTGCGCAGGCGCGTTGCTCGGCGGGGTTTCGCTCGGTGGCTCCTCGGAAGGTTTTTCCTTGGGCGGCTCGGGCTTCTTCTCCACCGGCTTGGGCGGTTGAGGCTTGGGCTTGGGCTTGACCGGCTTGGGCACCTGGATCGTTGGCTTGGGCGCCTCGGCCAGTTTCGGCAGAGGCAGCTCCTCGACCGGTGGCGGCGGTGGCGCAACGACCTTGGGCGGTGCCGGAGGCGGCGGTGGCGCCGGCAAGGGTGCCAGGTCGATGACCATCGCGGCCGGCGGCAACTGGATCGCCTGGGGCGCGGACCATTGGAGCGCGATGATGATCGCGACGGCATGCACGCCCAGCACGACTGCGAGGCTGGTGCCATAACGCGTCAGTTTGTGGCGCGTCGTGATCATTTCTTGGCTGCCGTCTCAAGTCCGACCAGGCCTACCTTGAGGTAGCCGGCTGCCCGTAGGGCATCCATCACGCTCATCAGGTCGCCGTAGTCCACGCCCTTGTCGGCCTGGAAGAAGATCGTCGTGTCTTTCTTGCCTTGGGTCTTGGCGTCGAGCACCGGCCCCAGGGTTTCAGCCTTGACTTCTTCTTCACCCAGGAACAGACGTTGGTCCGCTTTCACGCTGAGGAAAATCGGCTTCTCCGGCCGTGGCGCCGGCTTGGCGCTGGAGGCGGGAAGGTCGACCTTGATATCCACGGTGGCCAACGGTGCGGCCACCATGAAGATGATCAGCAGCACCAGCATCACATCGATAAACGGTGTGACGTTGATTTCGTGGTTCTCGACGAGCTCGTCGTCGCCTTGATTCAAATGCAGGCCCATGGCCGATTACCCCACTTTCACCATGTGCGGTTGCGAGCTGCGCTCGGTAGGCAGGTGATCGAGGTCGCGGCTGACCAGCAGCAGGACTTCTGCCGAGGCATCCGACACCTGGGCCTTGTAGCCGGCAATCGAACGGGCGAAGACGTTGTAGATCACCACCGCAGGAATCGCGGCAACCAGGCCCAGGGCGGTCGCCAGCAGGGCTTCGGCGATGCCGGGGGCGACCACGGCGAGGTTGGTGGTCTGGGTCTTGGCGATGCCGATGAAGCTGTTCATGATGCCCCACACGGTACCGAACAGGCCGACGAAGGGCGCAGTGGAACCGATGGTGGCCAGCACGCCGGTGCCGCTGCTCATGTTACGGCCGCAGGCGGCAACCAGGCGCTCAAGGCGGAAGCTGACACGCTCCTTGATGCCTTCTTTTTCGCGGGTGTTGGCCGACAGGCGCATTTCTTCCAGCGCGTCGTGCACCAGGGTATTGGCCAGGGTGCCCTTCTTGGTCGCGGTTTCACTCGCTTCCTTGAGGGTGGTGGCTTTTTTCAAGTGGACGATTTCAGTGCGCAGGCGACGCTTGGCGCCCAGCAGCTCGAAGCCTTTGGCGATCCAGATGGTCCAGGTAATGATGGAGGCGATGGCCAGGCCGATCATCACGGCTTTCACCACCCGGTCGGCGTTCTGGTA
Organism: Pseudomonas sp. 44 R 15; assembly: GCF_900004965.1. Lineage (NCBI taxonomy): Bacteria > Pseudomonadati > Pseudomonadota > Gammaproteobacteria > Pseudomonadales > Pseudomonadaceae > Pseudomonas > Pseudomonas sp. 44 R 15. The sequence goes on along the minus strand of NZ_CVTU01000099.1, from coordinate 212,406 downwards.
CATGCCCCACGGGGACAGGTCGTGTGCCATGCCCAGGGTGTTGTCTTCTTCCAGCACTACGCCGGTTTCGTCGGCAGGTGCTGCAGCCGGGGCCTGGTCGGCGGTTGGCGCGGCGGCTGGAGCAGCCGGAGTGGCGGCGTTCTGCTCGGCAGCGGCTGGAGCGGCAGGTGCGGTGGCATCAGCGAAAGCGGCGGTCGGCGCCAGCAGTATGCTGAACAGCATCGCAGCAATCGCACGCCAGGCGCGGGATGGGCTGTGAGGCTTGGTTGGCGAAGCGGGGTTTGTATTACGTGTCATGCTGGCCGGACCTGAGTGAAAATAAAGGGTTGATCGTCCTGCCAGACCCCTGTGGGCCGAGGACAAATGGGTGGTTATTATTGCAAGTAATTCTTGTTAACTAAAGTGGCACTGTTACTTTATTTCGCTTTTTACTGGCCGTTGATCCTCTCGCGCGGCTAATCTGGGCCTTTGAGAATGGAGTTTTATGATGTCTGCGCCTTCTGTTGTGATTGTCGGTTGCGGTGATGTGGGTAGTCGGCTGGCTAGCCAATTGCTGGCCGGAGGATGGGAGGTTCATGGCCTGCGCCGCGATATTTCACGCCTTCCCGAGGGCGTTATCGGCATTGCCGGCGACCTGTTCAATAAAGACTGCCCTGAGACCTGGCCGATCGGCGGGGTGGATTACCTGGTGTACTGCGCCGCAGCCACTGACCACGACGAGGCCGGCTATCGCGCAGCGTATGTGCAGGGTTTGAAGCATGTGCTGGAGTGGTTGCAGGATTACGGCCAGGCGCCCAGGCATCTGTTGTTCGTGTCCAGCAGCAGTGTGTACGGGCAGCAGAATGGCGAGTGGGTCGACGAAACCTCTGAAACCCGGGCCAAAGGTTATTCCGGCCAGGTCATGCTCGAAGCCGAGCAGGTGGCGCTCAACAGCGGCATTCCGGCAAGCGTGGTGCGATTGACCGGCATTTACGGCCCGGGCCGTGAGTGGCTGTTGACCCAGGTTCGCCAGGGTTACCGCGTGGCGATCGACCCGCCTTTATATGGCAACCGGATTCACGCGGATGACGCGGCGGGTTTGCTGGCGTTTTTGCTGCGTCATGTGGAGCAGGGCGATTCGCTGGACAAGGTCTATATCGGCGTCGACGACGCGCCCGCACCCTTGGCCGAAGTGGTGGGCTGGTTGCGTGAGTATCTGGGCGTGACAGAGTGGTCCGAGGACGCCAGTGTGCGGCGGGCGGGCAGCAAGCAATGCAGTAATGCGCGGGCCAAGGCGCTGGGTTGGGCACCGACCTATCCGACTTACCGTGAAGGGTATGCCGCTATTTTAAAAGGCTGAATACGATTAAAGAGTTAAGCGTACACCGCCATCTGTAGGAGCGAGCTTGCTCGCGAAAAACTCACAGGCACCGCGTTCATTCAGAAAGCACGCGTTATCGTTGACGTTTTTCGCGAGCAAGCTCGCTCCTACAGACCGGCATTAGGGCAAGCCCCCTCCCACATTTAGCTGCGTATCTGGTCGGTTATTACTTTTCAAGCAACCATTGGCGAGGGCCAGGCGTGAACTGCGGCACTTCATCCGCTTGCGCCGTGTTGATCGCCTGGAAAATCTCCAGTTGCTTGCCCTTGCGCGCAAAGATCCACGGATTGCCCACGCCGTTCAGTTGCAGCCAGATGCTGTCATAACCGCCGCTCATCGAGGCGCAATCGCCCGCCAGGCATAGGGAATAGCGGTCCACACCAGGCAGGCCGACAATCTTGCCATCAGCCTGGAATTGTACGGTGGCGCCATTGCCGACACCGTCGGTGATCTTCCAGTCCCCGCCCATGTAGGCCGCATACAGCGCCCGTTCGAAGTTGGCGCCCAGTGGCGCGCCCTCTGGAGCCGGGTCCTTGGGGCGCATGAACAGTTGCTCAGGCTCATTGTCGTTGGCCACCTGCAGCAGCTTTTTGCCTCTGCGCTTGAGTTCGGTGGCAGCGCTGCCGTAGAACTCCACGCTCCAGGCGCCGGGCTTGTCAGTCAGCAACTTGCCTTCCGCTACTTCAAAACCGTTGTAGTAGCGTGCCTGCAAGGCCTTGGTGTTGACCTCCCATTCCAGGTTCGGGCCAAAGGTCTGCAAGGCTTCGCGCAAAGGGCCGCCCTTGGCTGCCGCATCGATGGCGGCCTGGTTGACCCAGGTCCCGCTGACATCCAGATTGGCAGGGTTGCTGGCACAGCCGCCGAGCAGCAGGGCGAGCAACGAAGAGGCTACAAGCGCTTTGCGCATGACTAAATCCTTCTGAAACAAAGTCGGCGCAGCGATTGAAGCTGCGCCGGGTGTTTTTACTCGATGACCAGAATCGCGTCCATTTCAACCTGCGCGCCCTTTGGCAGGGCAGCAACACCGATGGCGGCGCGGGCCGGGTACGGCTGTTCGAAGTACTTGCCCATGATCTCGTTGACCTTGGCGAAGTGGCTCAGGTCGGTCAGGAAGATGTTCAGCTTGACGATGTCCTTGAACGAGCCGCCGGCCGCTTCAGCCACGGACTTGAGGTTTTCGAAGACCTGTACGGTCTGTGCCTCGAAGCCTTCCACCAGTTCCATGGTCTTTGGGTCCAGCGGGATCTGGCCGGACATGTAGACGGTGTTGCCCGCCTTGATCGCCTGGGAATAAGTACCGATGGCGGCCGGGGCTTTGTCGCTGGTGATTACTGTCTTGGTCATGAATGACTCCTTGTAATGGGCGATGGCTTGTTGGCAGGTTTATGCACGCATGCGGGTGATGCGAATCACCCCGGTCAGCGCGCGCAGCTTCTTGATCACGCGGGCCAGGTGCACGCGGTCGTGCACGCTGACCACCAGCTGGACCACGCTGATGCGCCCATCGCGTTCGTCCATGCTGATTTTCTCGATATTGCCGTCGGCCGCGTTGACGCTGCTGGCCAGCAGGGCGATCAAGCCGCGCTGGTGCTCCAGCTCCACGCGCAGCTCGACGTTGAATTCGCCGGTAACATCCTTGGCCCAGGAAAGCTGGATGCATTTTTCCGGGTTGTGACGGATTTCGGTGATGTTGCGGCAGTTGTCCAAGTGCACCACCATGCCTTTGCCCGCCGACAAGTGGCCGACAATCGGATCGCCCGGGATCGGTGTGCAGCATTTGGCGTAGCTGAGCACCAGGCCCTCGGTGCCGCGAATTGCCAGCGGGCCTTCCGGGCTTGGCAACTGTTCGCCCTCGCCGAGCAGGCGGCGCGCAACCACGTAGGCCATGCGGTTGCCCAGGCCGATATCTTCCAGCAGGTCTTCGATAGTTTCCTGACGGTACTCGTGGAGCATCGCTTGCACGCGCTCCTGCGGGATCTTGTCCAGGGCGCTGTCGAAACCGTTGAGGACCTTGTTCAGCAGGCGTTCGCCCAGGCTGATGGACTCGGAACGGCGCTGCAGTTTCAAGGCGTGGCGGATGTGCGTGCGCGCCTTGCCGGTGACCACGAAGTTGAGCCAGGCCGGGTTCGGGCGCGCGCCGGGTGCACTGACGATCTCGACCGTGGAACCGCTCTGCAGCGGTTCGGACAGCGGCGCGAGGCGACGATTGATCCGGCAGGCAATGCAGCTGTTGCCCACGTCGGTGTGCACGGCATAGGCAAAGTCGACCGCTGTGGAGCCTTTGGGCAGCTCCATGATGCGGCCTTTGGGCGTGAACACGTAGACCTCGTCCGGGAACAGGTCGATCTTCACGCTTTCGATGAATTCCAGGGAGTTGCCGGCACGTTGCTGCATTTCCAGCACGCCCTTGACCCACTGGCGGGCGCGGGCGTGGGTGCCCTTTGGCTGCTCATCGCCGCTGGACTTGTACAGCCAATGGGCGGCGATGCCGTTGTTGGCCATCTCTTCCATTTCGCGGGTACGGATCTGGATCTCGATCGGTACGCCGTGCATGCCGAACAGCGTGGTGTGCAGCGACTGGTAGCCGTTGGCCTTGGGGATCGCGATGTAATCCTTGAAGCGGCCGGGCAGGGGTTTGTACAAATTATGTACAGCGCCCAGCACGCGGTAGCAGGTATCGACCTTGTCGACGATGATCCGGAACGCATACACGTCCATGATCTCGTTGAAGGCCCGGCGCTTGCCGCGCATCTTCTTGTAGATGCCGTAGATGTGTTTCTGCCGTCCGCTGACTTCGCCTTCGATCTCGTCGATCGCCAGGCAATGGCTCAGGGACTCTTCGATCTTGTTGACGATTTCCTTGCGGTTGCCCCGGGCGCGTTTGACCGCCTGGTAGATGCGCGCCGAGCGCATCGGGTGCATGGCCTTGAAGCCGAGGTCTTCGAACTCGATACGAATGGCATGCATGCCCAGCCGGTTGGCGATGGGCGCGTAGATTTCCAGGGTTTCCTTGGCGATGCGCCGGCGTTTTTCGCCGGAGAGCACTTCCAGCGTGCGCATGTTGTGCAGCCGGTCGGCCAGCTTGACCAGGATCACGCGGATATCGCGCGCCATGGCCATGGCCATCTTCTGGAAGTTTTCCGCCTGGGCTTCGGCCTTGGTCTCGAAATTCATCTGGGTCAGTTTGCTGACCCCGTCGACCAGTTCGGCCACGGTTTCGCCAAATTGCGCGCTGAGCGCTTCCTTGGCGATGCCGGTGTCTTCGATCACGTCATGCAGCATCGCGGCCATCAGGCTCTGATGGTCCATGTGCATGTCGGCAAGAATATTTGCCACCGCAAGAGGATGGGTGACATACGCCTCACCGCTACGACGGCGTTGGCCGTCGTGGGCTTGTTCGGCGTAGAAATACGCTCGGCGGACCAGGTTGACCTGGTCGGGGCCGAGGTAGGCCGATAAGCGATCGGCGAGGGCGTCTATGCTCGGCAAAGTGTGAACTCCTGCCGAAGGCTGTGACCCCGCGCCGTGCTACGTCGACCAGGCATAGGCTTAGACGGCCTCGTTGGACTCGTCCTCGAACGCTGCAAACAGCGGTTCGTCTTCAACGATTTCAGCGTTGGCGATGAACTCGTAGCTCATCAGGCCTTCAGCGATTTCGCGCAGGGCCACAACGGTAGGCTTGTCGTTTTCCCACTGGACCAGGGGCTCTTTGCCGCCAGTGGCCAGTTGACGGGCACGCTTGGTAGAGAGCATGACCAGCTCAAAGCGGTTATCCACGTGTTCTAGGCAGTCTTCAACGGTTACGCGGGCCATGGTATTCCTCGGAGCGAATGCAAGATGCGCGCTGCCCGGTTGGGCGAGCGGACTGAGCAGTTTAAAAAAACACCAGCGTTTAGGGAAGCGCTGATTTTTCTCCGGCCCTCGCAAAACCGCTACAAGTGCCAATGTAAAGCCCTTGCAGCCATTTTGGGAAGGGCCAATCAGCCGAGCAGTTCGGCGAGTAATTTGCCGAAACGCTGCTGTTGGCGCTTTTGCTGCAGCTGATTGGCGCGGAAAATCGCCTTCAAATCGTCCAGCGCGTGGGCAAAATCGTCATTGATGATCAGGTAGTCGTAGTCGACGTAGTGGCTCATTTCGCTGACGGCTTCACGCATGCGACCTTCGATGATCTCGTCACTGTCCTGGCCGCGGTTGGTCAGGCGCTGGTGCAAGGCTTCAAGCGAGGGCGGCAGGATGAAGATCGAGCGCGCCTTGGGCATCAGTTGGCGTACCTGTTCGGCGCCCTGCCAGTCGATTTCCAGAATCAGGTCATGGCCTTCATCCAGCGTCTGCTGCAGGTGGCTTTGCGAGGTGCCGTAGAGGTTGCCGAACACTTCGGCGCGCTCCAGGAAGTCACCGTGTTCGATCATCTTGACGAACTCGGTACGCTCGACGAAGTGATAGTGCACGCCGTTCACTTCACCCGGGCGCATGGCGCGGGTGGTGTGGGAAACCGAGATGCGGATCTGCTCGTCAGCGTCGGTCAGGGCCTTGACCAGGCTGCTCTTGCCCGCGCCCGAGGGGGCGGAAATGATGTAAAGGGTGCCGGTGCTGTGGGTCATGGAGGTTGCCTTACTCAATATTCTGTACTTGTTCGCGCATCTGCTCGATCAACACCTTGAGGTTGACCGCCGCCGTGGTGCTGCGCGGATCGAACGCCTTGGAGCCGAGTGTATTGGCTTCGCGGTTGAGTTCCTGCATCAGGAAGTCCAGGCGCCGACCGGCGGCACCGCCGGACTTGAGCACGCGGCGCACTTCGAGGATGTGGGTGCTCAGGCGATCGAGCTCTTCGGCGACGTCGCTCTTCTGGGCCAGCAGCACCATCTCCTGCTCCAGGCGCACGGGGTCGAGGTCGGCCTGCATGTCGGCGAAGCGGTCCAGGACCTTCTGGCGCTGGGTGGCGAGCATCTGCGGTACGAGTTCGCGCAGGGTGACGACGTCCGCTTCGATCGACGTCAGGCGCTCGTTGATCAGGCGGGCCAGTTCGGCGCCTTCGCGTTCACGGCCGGCCTTGAGTTCGTCCAGGCCCTGGGTGAAGAGTGCCAGCGCCTGGGCGTTCAAGGCTTGCGGGTCGGCGGCGTCGGCCACCAGCACGCCGGGCCAGGCCAGGACTTCCAGGGGGTTCAGCGCGGCGGGCTGCTTGATCAGGCCGGCAATGGTTTCGGCGGCGGCGACCAGTTGCGCGGCGCGGTCGCGGTCGACCTGCAGCGGTTTGCCGGTGGTTTCTTCAGTAAAGCGCAGGGTGCATTCCAGCTTGCCGCGGGAAATACCCTGGCGCAACGCTTCACGTACGGCGCCTTCGAGGTCGCGGAAAGACTCGGGCAGGCGTAGATGCGGCTCCAGGTAACGACTGTTGACCGAGCGCAATTCCCAGCTCAGGGTGCCTTGGGCGCCGGCTTTTTCGACACGGGCAAAGGCGGTCATGCTGTGCACCATGGAGGTACCTCGCGTTGGAGAAATAGAGATTGGCCAGGCCGACCTGTAGGAGCGAGCTTGCTCGCGAAGAACTCCAGGGCGCCGCGTTAAATCAGGAGGAGCGCGTGATCGTTGACGTTTTTCGCGAGCAAGCTCGCTCCTGCACAGTAACGAAGGGGCGCGATTGTAGCGCAGTGGGGCGAGCACGCCCAAACGCGCGTATTCGTAACCGGATTTTTAGAAGTGCCCCGAATCGGCTGGCGGCTCTATAATGCTCGGCAGTTTTTCGTCCTCAGTACAGGAATTCCCTATGAAACGTCCAAGTGGTCGCGCTGCCGATCAGCTCCGCTCGATCCGCATCACCCGCAACTACACCAAACACGCCGAGGGGTCCGTACTGGTCGAGTTTGGTGATACCAAGGTGATCTGCACCGTCAGCGTCGAGAACGGCGTGCCGCGTTTCCTCAAGGGCCAGGGCCAGGGTTGGTTGACCGCCGAGTACGGCATGCTGCCGCGCGCCACGGGCGAGCGTAACCAGCGTGAAGCCAGCCGTGGCAAGCAAGGCGGGCGTACCCTGGAAATCCAGCGCCTGATCGGCCGTTCCCTGCGCGCGGCCCTGGACATGTCCAAGCTGGGCGATGTGACCCTGTACGTCGACTGTGACGTGATCCAGGCCGATGGCGGCACCCGTACCGCGTCGATTACCGGCGCCATGGTGGCCCTGGTCGACGCACTGAAAGTGATCAAGAAGCGCGGCGGCCTCAAGGGCGGTGACCCGCTCAAGCAAATGATCGCCGCCGTCTCGGTCGGCATGTACCAGGGCGAGCCGGTGCTGGACCTGGACTACCTGGAAGACTCGGCCGCCGAGACCGACCTGAACGTGGTCATGACCAGCACCGGTGGTTTCATCGAAGTGCAGGGCACCGCCGAAGGCGCGCCATTCCAGCCGGCCGAGCTGAACGCCATGCTGGCCCTGGCCCAGAAAGGCATGACCGAAATTTTCGAACTGCAGAACGCCGCACTGGCTGACTAAGCCGGTCCTCAGGAGAAGCGCGATGAATGACAGCCAGTTACCGGTTCCGGCACCGTCCAGGGAAGTACGCCAGTTGGCGATGTTGTGTCATTTCGCCGCGTTTGCAGGGTTGGTATTCCCCTTCGGCAGTTTGTTGGGGCCGTTGATCCTGTGGCAGTTCAAGAAGGACGTGGACCCGCTGATCGATGATCAGGGCAAGGAAGCCCTGAACTTCCAGATCACGGTGGCGATCGCCTGGCTGGTGTGCCTGCTGCTGGGTTTCGTGGTCATCGGCTTTTTGTTGATGACCGTGCTGGTGATTGGCGCGTTGATACTGACGATCATTGCCGGTATCAAGGCGAATAAGGGCATCGCCTACCGTTATCCGTGGACCTGGCGTCTGGTGAAGTAAACGGTTGCCCACAAAAAAACCGACATCACTGTCGGTTTTTTATACCCGGTTTGATCGTTCCCACGCTCCGCGTGGGAATGCCGCCCGGGACGCTCCGCGTCCTGCTGTAAGCGAAAATCCGGCATTTGCGTAATGGTGACGCGGAGCGTCACGGGATGCATTCCCACGCAGAGCGTGGGAACGATCACATCACTGTCGGTTTTTTTGTACCTGGAGAAAGACCTCAGATGGTCAAGGTCCAGTCGTAGTCCACGATCAGCGGCGCGTGCTGAGAGAAGCGCGGCTGGCGCGGCAGGCGTGCACTGCGCACGAACCGGCGCAGGCCCGGGGTCAGCAACTGGTAGTCGAAACGCCAGCCCAGGTTGAGCATTTCGGCCTGTTCGTTATCCGGCCACCAGCTGTACTGGTCGCCTTCACGGCTGACTTCGCGCAGGGCGTCGACATAGCCCATGTTGCCGACAATCTCGTCCATCCAGGCCCGTTCCGGCGCCAGGAAGCCCGGGGATTGCTGGCTGTCGCGCCAGTTCTTGATATCCAGCTTCTGTTGCGCCACGTACAGCGAGCCACAATAAATGTACTCGCGACGTTTGCGTCGCTGTTTATCCAGATAACGGGCGAAATCGTCCATTAGCTTGAATTTCTGGTTCAAGTCTTCATCGCCGTTCTGCCCCGAAGGAAGCAGCAAGGTCGCGATGCTGACCTTGTCGAAATCGGCTTGCAGGTAACGCCCATAGCGGTCGGCTGTCTCGAAGCCGAGGCCGCTGATGACCGCCTTGGGTTGCAACCGCGAGTACAAAGCCACGCCACCTTGGGTGGGCACTTCGGCATCGCAGGCATAAAGGAAGTAGCCATCCAGTTGGAAGGCTGGGTCGTCCAGTTCAAAGGCGGAGGCGCGTGTGTCCTGCAGGCAGATGACGTCGGCATTCTGTGCTTGCAGCCAACTGAGCAAACCACGCTCGACTGCAGCCTGAATACCATTAACGTTCACACTGATGATCCGCATAAATGGCCCCAAAAATCGCGTGCGTGTATGATACACGCCGTCCACCTAATTAGCTAAATCCGTGGTATCTGAGGCTTTTTTCATGCAGGCGTATCAACGCGATTTCATTCGTTTTGCCATCGATCGCGGGGTTTTGCGCTTCGGTGAGTTCACCCTCAAGTCCGGGCGCACCAGCCCGTATTTCTTCAACGCAGGCTTGTTCAACTCCGGCTCGGCCCTGGCTCAGTTGGGGCGTTTCTACGCGGCCGCCATTGTTGAAAGCGGTATTTCCTTCGACGTGTTGTTTGGTCCGGCCTACAAGGGCATTCCCCTGGCTGCGGCGACGGCGGTGGCCCTGGCGGAGCATCATGGGCAGGACCTGCCGTGGTGCTTCAACCGCAAGGAAGCCAAGGCCCATGGTGAAGGTGGCAGCCTGGTCGGAGCCCCGTTGACCGGCGATGTGCTGATCATCGATGACGTGATCACCGCCGGCACCGCGATCCGCGAGGTGATGCAGATCATCGCCTCCCAGGACGGCGCCAGGGCCGCCGGCGTGCTGATTGCGCTGAACCGCCAGGAGCGTGGCAACGGCGAATTGTCGGCGATCCAGGAAGTGGAGCGTGACTTCGGCATTCCGGTGGTGAGCATTGTGTCGTTGAACCAGGTGTTGCAGTTCCTGGAGGATGATCCGCAGCTCAAGCAGCACCTGCCGGCGGTGCGTGCGTATCGCGAGCAGTTTGGCGTTTAAACCGGAAGTATTGCAGGCGCAGGCAAATGTGGGAGGGGGCTTGCCCCCGATAGCGGTGCATCAGTGCTGGATACTCCAACTGATACGCCGCCATCGGGGGCAAGCCCCCTCCCACATTTGTTTTCAGCGTTTTTAAGGACGCTTGCGATTGCTGATCAGCGTACCTACACCCGTATCGGTGAAGATTTCCAGCAGGATCGCGTTCGGCACCCGGCCATCCAGGATCAGCGAGCTGCCGACGCCGCCTTGCACGGCTTCCAGCGCGCAGCGGATTTTCGGCAGCATGCCGCCGTAGATGGTGCCATCGGCGATCAGTTCGTCGACTTGTTGCGTCGTCAGGCCGGTCAGCACTTGGCCTTCCTTGTCCATCAGGCCGGCGATGTTGGTCAGCAGCATCAGCTTTTCAGCCTTCAGTGCCTCAGCCACCTTGCCCGCCACCAGGTCGGCGTTGATGTTGTACGACTCACCGTTGGCGCCCACGCCGATAGGCGCGATCACCGGGATGAAGTCACCCTTGACCAGCAGGTTGAGCAGATCGGTGTTGATGCCGATCACTTCGCCCACCTGGCCGATGTCGATGATTTCCGGCTGGGTCATTTCCGGTGTCTGGCGCGTCACGGTCAGTTTTTTCGCGCGGATCAGTTCCGCGTCCTTGCCGGTCAGGCCAATGGCGCTGCCGCCGTGGCGGTTGATCAGGTTGACGATGTCCTTGTTGACCTGGCCACCGAGCACCATTTCCACCACGTCCATGGTCTGCGCGTCAGTGACGCGCATGCCATCGATGAAGTGACTCTCGATCGACAAACGCTTGAGCAGGTCGCCGATTTGCGGCCCACCGCCGTGGACGACAACCGGGTTGATCCCCACGGCTTTCATCAGCACGATGTCGCGGGCAAAGCCGGTTTTCAGCTCGTCGCTTTCCATGGCATTGCCGCCGTACTTGATCACCAGCGTCTTGCCGACATAGCGTCGAATGTAAGGCAACGCTTCGGACAGGACCTTGGCGGTGTTGGCAGCGGCTTCGCGTTCGAGGGTCATTCAGGGCTCCGGTGAAAAAATCAGAACGGTAATTGGAGATCAGGGGCAACACGTTTCAACTGGACGTGAAAGACGTCCTTGATGCGCTGCAACTCAGCCTCGGTATCCGCCTCGAAACGCAGCACCAGCACCGGTGTGGTGTTGGACGCACGAACCAGGCCCCAGCCTTTGGCGTAATCGACTCGCACACCATCAATGGTGGTCAGGTTGGCGCCTTCGCCCCATTGCGCATCGTGCAATGCGTCAATGATGCTGAATTTGCTCTCCTCGGTCACATGGATATTGATCTCTGGCGTAGAAATATCATTCGGGAAGGTCTGAAACAGCGCTTGCGCGGTGGATTTTTCCTTGCTGAGTATCTCCAGCAGGCGCGCAGCGCTGTAAATGCCATCGTCGAAACCGAACCAGCGCTCCTTGAAGAATACGTGACCGCTCATTTCGCCGGCCAGCAAGGCACCGGTTTCCTTCATTTTCTTTTTGATCAACGAGTGACCGGTCTTCCACATCAGCGGGCGACCGCCGTATTCCTTGATCAGCGGCGTGAGGCGACGAGTGCACTTCACGTCGAAGATGATTTCGGCGTTGGCGTTGCGCGCCACCACGTCACGGGCGAACAGCATCAGCAGGCGGTCCGGGTACACGATCTCGCCGGTTTCGGTCACCACGCCCACGCGGTCGCCGTCGCCGTCGAAGGCCAGGCCGACGTCGGCGCCCACTTCCTTGACCTTGGCGATCAGGTCCACCAGGTTTTCCGGCTTGCCGGGGTCCGGGTGGTGGTTGGGGAAGTTGCCGTCGACGTCGCAGAACAGGGGAATCACTTCACAATCGAGGGCTTCGAGCAATTGCGGAGCGATCACGCCGGCCGCGCCGTTGCCGCAATCCACCACCACTTTGAGGCGGCGGGCGAGTTTGACGTCGCGGGTGATTTCGTCGGAGTAGCGCTGCAGGATGTCGACCTTGGTGATGCTGCCGGTGCCGCTGCTCAGGTCGTTGGTTTTCAGGCGAGTGTGCAGGGCCTGGATCTGTTCGTTGGCGAGGGTGTCGCCGGCGATAACGATTTTGAAGCCGTTGTAGTCCGACGGGTTGTGGCTGCCGGTCAGCATGACGCCGGACTTGCCGGCCAGGACGTTGGCGGCGTAATACAACGCAGGCGTAGGCACCAGGCCGACGTCGCTGACATGGCACCCGCTGTCCGCCAGGCCCTGGATCAGTTGCTCCACAAGCTCCGGGCCGGACAGGCGGCCGTCACGACCGACCGACACGTTCGGCTCGCCCTGGGCCAGGCTCTGTGAGCCGATGGCGCGGCCGATCCAGTAGGCGGTTTCGGCGGTCAGGGTCTTGGGCACCACGCCACGAATGTCATAGGCACGGAAGATGCTGTCGGGAAAGCTCGGGGCTACGCGGGCTGCGGTACTCATCGCGGGGGGAAACTCCATCTGAAAGGGGGCAAGGCTGGCCTGATGTGGCTGGCCGGCAGGCTCAAACTGAAGGGTATGACGACGTTTTCGGCAGAGAGTTCGTGGTGTAAAAGTGCCATCGGAGCTTCAGTCCTGCGCTCATATCTGCGTAACCTGTTGATTTTATTTAATAAAATCCGCTGATAATTTTCGCGCATTCTTCATCCTGAAAAACCTGGCGGTGGCGTCTGGCCGGGCAATTGCGCCCGGCCCTGTTCAGCTTAGTCAGTGACTGCCGGAATGCCCAAAACCACCTGCGCCGCGATGGGTTTCGTCGAATTCCTGCACCAGTTCGAACTGCGCCTGGACCACCGGCACCAGCACCAGTTGGGCGATACGCTCGCCGACCGCAATGTTGAACGCGGTCTGGCCGCGGTTCCAGCACGACACCATCAATTCGCCCTGGTAGTCGGAGTCGATCAGGCCCACCAGATTGCCCAGCACGATGCCGTGTTTGTGGCCCAGGCCGGAGCGCGGCAGGATCAGGGCCGCCAGGCCCGGGTCGCCGACGTAGATCGACAGGCCGGTGGGGATCAGGATCGTCTGGCCCGGCTCCAGGACCGTGTCCTGCTGGAGCATGGCGCGCAGGTCCAGGCCGGCGGAGCCTGGGGTGGCGTAGGCCGGAAGGGGGAATTGGCTACCGATGCGTGGGTCGAGGATCTTGGCTTGCAAAGCGTGCATGGACATTAAACCTGGTTCAGCCGTTGGGCGATAAAAGAGATCAGTTGGCGGGCTATCTTGCCCTTGCTGGTCTGGGCGAAAACGGTGGCGTGCAACTCGCGGTCGATCACGCTGATGGCATTTTCCTCACTGTTGAAGCCGATGCTCGGGTTGGCGACATCATTGGCAACGATCAGGTCGAGGTTTTTGTCTTTCAATTTGCGCGCGGCGTAGTCCAGCAAATGTTCGGTCTCGGCGGCGAAGCCGACGCTGAACGGACGGTCCGCACGTGTGGCAATGGTGGCCAGAATGTCTGGGTTGCGTACCATTTGCAGGAGCAGACCATCGCCGCTTGTAGGGTCTTTCTTGAGCTTTTGCGGTGCAACGACTTCCGGCCGGTAGTCTGCAACCGCTGCCGAGGCGATGAACAGGTCGCACGGAATGGCCGCTTCACAGGCCGCCAGCATGTCGCGGGCGCTGACTACGTCGATTCGGGTCACACGATCGGGCGTCGGTAAATGCACCGGGCCGGTGATCAGGGTCACACGTGCGCCTGCCTCAACCGCAGCTTCAGCCAGGGCAAAGCCCATTTTTCCTGAGCTATGGTTGGTGATGTAGCGCACCGGGTCGATGTTTTCCTGAGTCGGGCCCGCAGTGATCAGTACGTGTTTGCCGGTCAGGGCCAGGTGCTGGAAGCATTCGGCGGCACACAGCGCCAGGTCGGTGGCTTCGAGCATGCGGCCCATGCCGACGTCGCCGCAGGCCTGGCTGCCGGACGCCGGGCCGAAGACCTTGAGGCCACGGCTTTGCAGGAGTTGGGTGTTGGCCTGGGTGGCCGGGTCGCGCCACATGGCCTGGTTCATCGCCGGGGCAATGGCGACAGTGGCGTCGGTGGCCAGTACCAGGGTGGTCAGCAAGTCATCGGCGATGCCCTGGGCCAGGCGTGCGATCAGGTCGGCGGTCGCCGGCGCGATGAGCACCAGGTCGGCCCATTTGGCCAGTTCGATATGGCCCATGGCGGCTTCGGCCGCCGGGTCCAGCAGGTCCAGGTGAACCGGGTGGCCGGACAAGGCCTGCATGGTCAGCGGGGTGATGAACTCACTGCCACCACGGGTCATGACCACGCGCACTTCGGCGCCCTGGTCCAGGAGCCTGCGAACCAGTTCCGCGCTCTTGTAGGCGGCAATGCCGCCGCCGACGCCGAGAACGATGCGTTTCCGATACAGACGCTGCATTGGTTTGCCTTTCCAGTTCAGTGAAGCCAGTTCAGTGACGCCTGCGATGACCCCTCCCCAGGTGAAATCGCATGCAAAAAAGAGGGCCTACGATAACACAGCGTCCGCCCGGCAACAGCGGCGCATACGGCGTACATCATGGAAGGGAGGTGGGATGAGTATTCGCAATTGGCCTGCTGCCGAGCGGCCGCGAGAGAAGCTGTTGGAGTGGGGCGCGGCCAGTCTGTCCGATGCCGAATTGCTGGCGATTTTCCTGCGCACCGGCGTATCCGGCAGGAGCGCCGTGGACCTGGCGCGTCATCTGCTGGCGCAATTCGGTGGGTTGCGCCCGCTGCTGGAGGCCAGCCAGGCGCTGTTCAATCAGCAGCTGGGCCTGGGGCCGGCGAAGTTTGCCCAATTGCAGGCGGTGCTGGAAATGTCCCGGCGCCACATGGCCGAGCGCCTGCGCAACGATTCGGTGCTGGAAAGCCCGCTGGCCGTCCGCGAATACCTCAAGGCGCTGCTGCGTCATGAGTCTCACGAAGTGTTTGGCTGCCTGTTTCTCGACTCCAAGCATCGGGTGCTGGGTTTCGAGGCGCTCTGCGAAGGCACCATCGATACCGCCCTGGTCTATCCCCGGCAAGTGGTCAAGCGTGCGCTGGCGTACAACGCGGCAGCGTTGATCCTGTGCCACAACCATCCTTCGGGAAGCGTAGACCCCAGCCCGGCTGATCGAAAATTGACCAAGATTCTACAAAAAGCCCTGGAAATGGTGGACGTACGGGTGCTGGACCACATCATCGTGGGCGATGGTGATCCGTTGTCGATGGCGGAATACGGATGGATGTAGAGGGCCGCTGCACGTTTAGAGCTGCAAGCCACAAGTCGGCTTGCAGCTTGCAGCTTAAGGCTTGACGCTGACCTTGGAATAATCCTGCCGGCCAAACGGGCTCACCTGATAGCCCTCGATATTCTTGCGTGTCAGGGCAAACGCCGTGGGATGCGCCAGGGGCAGCCACAGGGCCTGCTGCTGGATCTGCGCCTGGGCCTGCTGGTAGAGCTTGGTGCGCACGCCCTGTTCGCTGGTGGTCTTGCCGGCGCTGATCAGCTTGTCCAGCGCAGGGTCGCAGTAGCGGGCGAAGTTGGTACCGGATTTGACGGCTGCGCAGGAAAATTGCGGGGTCAGGAAGTTGTCCGGGTCGCCATTGTCACCGGCCCAGCCCATGAAGAGCAGGTCGTGTTCGCCGGCTTTGGCGCGGCGAATCAACTCGCCCCACTCGATCACGCGGATGTCGGCCTGGATGCCGACCTTGGCCAGATCGGCCTGCAGCAACTGAGCGCCAAGATTCGGGTTGGGGTTCAGCAGGCTGCCGGTAGGGCGTGTCCAGATCGTGGTTTTGAAGCCGTCCTTGAGGCCGGCGCGGTTCAGCAGTGCCTTGGCTTTGGCAAGGTCTTGTGGATAACCCGGCAAGTCCTTGGCGTAGCTCCAGGTATTGGGCGGGTAGACACCATTGGCCGCTTCGGCGGTGCCTTCGAATACCGCCTTCAGGTAGCTGCCTTTGTCAAAGGCCAGGTTGATCGCCTGGCGTACCTCGGGCTTGTCCAGTGGCGGGTGCTTGCTGTTGATGGCGACGAAGGCGGTCATGAAGGCGGCGGTTTTTTCCACCTTCAGCGCCGGGTCTTTTTCGGCCTCGCCCACATCCAGGGGCTTGGGCGAAAGGGCGATCTGGCACTCGTCGCGATGCAGTTTCTGCAGGCGCACATTGGCATCCGGCGTGATGGCGAAGATCAGGTTATCCACAGTCGGTTTGCCGGCGAAGTAGTCCGGGTTGGCCTTGTAGCGCACCACCGCATCCTTCTGGAAACGCACGAAAACGAACGGGCCGGTGCCAATGGGCTGGCTGTTGAGCTTCTCCGGGGTGCCGGCCTTGAGCAGTTTGTCGGCATATTCGGCCGGGTAGATCGAGGCAAAGCCCATGCTCAGCGCTGCAAGAAACGTGGAGTCGGCGTGATCAAGGGTGAAGCGCACGGTCAGCGGGTCGAGGGCATCGATCTTCTTGATCAGCGCCGGCAACTGCAGTGATTGCGCGTGGGGGAAGCCGCTCTGGGCGATCTTGTGCCACGGGTTGGCCGGGTCGAGCATACGTTCGAAGCTGAAGCGCACGTCTTCGGCCGTCAGGGTGCGGCTGGGGGTGAAATACTCGGTGCGATGGAATTTCACGTTCGGGTGCAATTTGAACGTGTAGGTCAGGCCATCCGGGGAGACGTCCCAGCTGTCTGCCAGGCTCGGCACCAGCTTGCCGGCGGTAGCGTCGTAGTCCACCAGACGGTTCATCAGCACATCCGCCGAGGCGTTGGTGGTGGTCAACGAGTTGTACTGCACCACGTCGAACCCTTCGGGGCTGGCCTCGGTGCAAACGCTTAAATTGGTGGCGGCAACGGCCATCGGAGCGATGAAAAGGGGGGCTAGCAATAGCGGTAGGGCAGCGAGGCGCATATTCGGTTTCCTGTGCAGATCGAAGGCCCATCTGCGAGTGCAGTCTGGAAAAGCCCTACCGTAGTGGCCTGTTGATTAAATGACTAGCCCATTTTTGCCTGTGCTTTTGGCCAAAATGCTGTTTTGATGGCGCCTCAGCGCGTTTCAACGTGCAGGTCAGAGTGCCTGCAGGCGCTGAAAATCATTCTGTGCGACGAGCGGTCGGCTGTTACAGCGGCCCCTCCTGGCAACGGTTCAGGCGCCAATGGCCGAGATTTACTCAGGTAAAAACACACTCGCTGTTGTTGCACCTGGGTCTTTCTGGTATAAAGCAGCGCTCTTTTCTAGGGGCCCGGTTCCTTCGCTTGTAGGTGTAGCCGGTAAGACCCTAAAGAAACGCGGCGCCTGGCGCCAAATGACTGAGAGATTAAGCGGCCAACCCATGCCGGGTTGGGCATGTGGTTTTAGAGGGCTGAGGCATGTCGAGAGTCTGTCAAGTTACCGGTAAGGGTCCGGTGACTGGGAATAACATTTCCCACGCAAATAACAAAACCCGTCGTCGTTTCCTGCCGAACCTGCAGCATCATCGCTTCTGGGTTGAAGAAGAGAAACGTTTTGTTCGCCTGCGTGTATCTGCCAAAGGCATGCGTATCATCGACAAGCGTGGCATCACTGTCGTGCTGGCCGAAATCCGCGCCGCCGGCAAGATCTAAGGAGCTCTATCATGCGTGAATTGATTCGAATGATCTCTAGCGCCGGTACTGGTCACTTCTACACTACCGACAAGAACAAGCGTACTACCCCGGACAAGCTCGAAAAGAAAATGTTCGACCCGCGCGTTCGCAAGCACGTGATCTACAAAGAAGGCAAAATCAAGTAATTGATTTCCTTCCTTGTGAAAAAAAGCCCGTATCTCACGATACGGGCTTTTTTTTGCCTGGCGTCTGATCGTCTGATCGTTCCCACGCTCCGCGTGGAAACGCCGCCCCGGACGCTCCGCGTCCCGGTTTTGGCGCAAAGATCCGAGATCTGCGCGGTGGTGACGCAGAGCGTCACAGGATGCATTCCCACGCAGAGCATGGGAACGATCAACAAACTCACGATACGGGCTTTTTTTTGCCTGGAATGCGCTGATCAGGCTTTCTGTTCGAACACCACGTAGATCTTGCGGCACGCTTCCAGCACTTCCCAGGTGCCGCTGAAGCCGGCCGGGATGACGAAGCGGTCGCCGGCGCGCAAGGTTTTGGCATTGCCTTGGGCATCACGCAGTACGGAAACTCCCTGCACGATCTCGCAATATTCATGCTCGGTGTAATTGACCGTCCACTGCCCGACTTCGCCTTCCCAGACGCCCGCGTTCATTTGCCCGCAGGGGCTGTTGTAGTGGTTGTAGATCGTCTGTTCAGGGTCGCCCTTGAGGATTTTCTCGGCGGCAGGGCGATAGCGATCGGGGGCGGTATTGGCTTGGCTGAAATCGACGATGTCCTGGATGCTCATGTGCTTATCCCGTCTGGCCTGCGTTTGGAGAGGCCAAAGTCTATGTTTATTAAAATGAACATCGCAAGGGCGTTTGCCGCCGTTATGTCAAATATATTGAAACATCCCCAGCCGCTGGTTTAGGGTGGCAAGTGCCTTGAGCCGAACAGCAGGCTGGCCAGGCAAGCATTCGTGGAGGCGCCGGGATCAATCTTCCAGGCCCTTGTATCCAATAAGAGGAGCAGACTTGCATGACCACCCTGACCCGTGCCGACTGGGAACAACGCGCCAAGGACCTGAAAATCGAAGGCCGCGCGTACATCAATGGCGAGTACACCGCCGCCGTTTCCGGTGATACGTTCGAATGCATCAGTCCGGTCGATGGTCGTCTGCTCGCCACCGTGGCCAGCTGTGACGCCGCCGACGCCCAGCGTGCCGTGGAAAACGCCCGTGCCACTTTCAATTCCGGGGTCTGGTCGCGCCTGGCACCGGCCAAGCGCAAGTCCGTCATGATCCGTTTCGCCGCGCTGCTCAAGGCCAATGCCGAAGAGCTGGCGCTGCTGGAAACCCTGGACATGGGCAAGCCGATCAGCGACGCCCTGAACATCGACGTCCCCGGCGCGGCCAATGCCCTGAGCTGGAGCGGCGAGGCAATCGACAAGATCTATGATGAAGTGGCGGCCACGCCCCATGATCAACTGGGGCTGGTGACCCGTGAGCCCGTGGGCGTAGTCGGTGCGATCGTTCCGTGGAACTTCCCGCTGATGATGGCCTGCTGGAAACTCGGCCCGGCCCTGTCGACCGGTAACTCGGTAATTCTCAAACCGTCGGAAAAGTCCCCGCTGACCGCCATCCGTATCGCCGCCCTGGCCGTTGAAGCCGGCATTCCAAAAGGCGTGCTCAACGTGCTGCCGGGCTATGGCCACACCGTGGGTAACGCGCTGGCGGTGCACATGGACGTGGACACCCTGGTGTTTACCGGATCCACCAAAATTGCCAAGCAGCTGTTGATCCGCTCCGGCGAATCGAACATGAAGCGTGTGTGGCTGGAAGCAGGCGGCAAGAGCCCGAACATCGTGTTTGCCGATGCGCCGGACCTGCAAGCCGCCGCCAACTCCGCCGCCAGCGCCATCGCCTTCAACCAAGGTGAAGTCTGCACCGCCGGTTCGCGCCTGCTGGTGGAGCGTTCGATCAAGGACACTTTCCTGCCGCTGGTCATCGAGGCCCTCAAGGGTTGGAAGCCCGGTAACCCGCTGGACCCCGCCACCAACGTGGGTGCGCTGGTGGACACCCAGCAGATGAACAACGTGCTCTCGTACATCGAAGCCGGCCATGCCGATGGCGCCAAGCTGGTCGCCGGTGGCAAGCGCACGCTGGAAGAAACCGGTGGCACCTACGTCGAACCGACCATTTTCGACGGTGTGACCAACGCCATGAAAATTGCCCAGGAAGAAATCTTTGGTCCGGTACTGTCGGTAATCACCTTCGACAGCGCCGAAGAAGCCATCGCCATCGCCAACGACACCCAATATGGCCTGGCGGCGGGGGTGTGGACGGCGGACATCTCCAAGGCGCACCTGACTGCCAAGGCCCTGCGTGCCGGTAGCGTGTGGGTCAACCAGTACGACGGTGGCGACATGACCGCTCCGTTCGGGGGCTTCAAGCAGTCGGGTAACGGTCGCGATAAATCGCTGCATGCGTTCGACAAATATACCGAACTGAAGGCGACCTGGATCAAGCTGTAACCCTGCTGGAAACAGCGCAGGGCAACTGTGGGAGGGGGCTTGCCCCCGATGGCGGCCTCTGGGCCGACCAGGGTGTTGGATTGGGTTGAGTAAATATCCGTTTCTGCGGTAACGGCTGCTTAGGGTTCCGCTTTTACAGCGGCTCACTTTTGAAAAGCGCAAAAGTAAGCAAAACGCTCTTGCCCCA